>NZ_CP040749.1:748750-1123125 GCF_006065315.1 Aureibaculum algae
TACTAAATAGGTAGAGTTTTCATTACCACCAGAAACAGATAAATTATGATTTTGTTGAAGAGCATCATTAACAATTTCATTGGCAAACCATTCATTGTCACCGTCAGCTTTAAATTTTGCAATCTCTGCCGATGTAAAGATAGCCGAGCTTTCATTTGAGTTGTAAGATGCTTCATTCCTTAATATGGCATTTTCATACCCATGGACTGGTTTTGTGAAGTAGTAAGGTGAATTATAACCCACTAACCCATTGTATGAAACGGACATAGCAGTGTTTTTATTTCCTTTTTTTGTAGTAATTAATATTACGCCATTACTGGCTCTGGAACCATATATAGCAGCACTACCAGCATCTTTTAAAACGGATACATTTTCAATATCGGTTGTATTCAAAGCATTGATATCACCACCAACTATACCGTCTATTACGATGAGTGGAGCATTACTTCCTAAAGTGCTAATACCGCGAATGTTAATACTTAGACCTGCTCCTGGTTCAGAATTGCGTTGTTGAATTGTTAGGCTAGGAGACTGACCCTGTAAAGCTTGGGTCGTATTTATTGATGCTCTTCCTTTAAAAGCACCTTCACTAACTTGGTCAATTGCACTTACTACTTTAGATCTTTTTTGCGTTCCATATCCAATAATGACAACTTCGTCTAGTGCAGCTGCACTTTCATCCAATATTATTGAAATGGTTTGTCGACCATTAACTGGAATTTCTTTTGTTTCATAACCAATAAATGAAATTTGTAAAATGGCGTTATTTGAAACTGTTATTGAGAATTTTCCGTCATAATCAACGGTTATTCCGTTTTTCGTGCCTTTTTCGATAACATTGGCTCCGAATAATGGTTCTCCGTCAGCTCCAAATACCGTTCCATTAATTTGATCTTGTTTCTTTTTAGAAGTTGACGAAGGTTTGGGATTTAACGTGTCGTTTTTATTAAGACTTTTTTTTAATAATACCTTTCGATTGTCAATTTCATAAGAGGTCTGCTCATCTTTAAAAAGTAAATTTAATACTTCTTTAATAGATACTTTGTTAACGTTTAAGGACACTTGACGTGTCAAATCTATTGAATTTGTATTGAAAATGAATTTAAATTTAGTTTTTGCTTCAATTTCAATTATAACCTTTTCAACTGAAGTATTTTTTACGCTCAAAGAAATTTTAGTCTTCTGAGCATAAGAAGTATTAGCCTGCATTACAAGGTTTATCGTAAGCAAAAATAAAATAGATAGCTTCATTTTTAAGTCAAATTTCAAGACCCAAGGAAAATAGTCCTTAGACTTTACTGTTTTTTTCATAATTTTGATTTTTTATTAGTGATTATTCAAGTTAGTTTAATCATTTTTTATGTCGGAAAATGTTACAGCATTTTCCGATTTTTTTTTTTAAAACTGATTGATGTTGAATTAAGCTTTACCCATAGGCATCATAATTTTAGTTTATTATAATTTTGTTATTTATTATTTTAAATTCAATTGAATAAATCTTATTAAAATAACCTAATACTTCTTCAATAGTATCTTTGTCAATTTCTATGGTAGCGTTAAAATTCTCATTCGCCAACTTTTTATTATTATTAACTATAGTAATATTATAGGCACGTTCTAATTTTTTTATAATTTTATTAAAGGGGGTGTTTCTAAAAATTATATTACCATTTATCCAAGCTGTATATTCATGAGTATCTACTCTTTCCGTAGCGATACTTTTTAGCGTTTTGTTAAATGAAGCCTTATAACTAGGTTCCAACATTTTTTTATTGTTTGATACATTCAGACGCACGGAACCATCTACTAATACGACTTCTGATTTATTATCCTCATCGTAATTTGATACATTAAATTTTGTTCCTAATACGCTCACATTCATTTCGTCGGCAGTGACCACAAATGGGTGATCTATATTGTGGGTAACGTCGAAATATGCTTCTCCTTTCAAAAAAACTTGTCGATTTGAACCTTTAGAAAAATTTATAGGATATTTTAAAGAGCTACCTGAATTAAGAAAGATATTTGTACCGTCAGATAGAACAACATTAAATCGTTTTCCATAGGGGACATTTAAAGTATTGAATTTTAACTTTTCTCCAGAGTCATCATTAAAATATATCAATTGAGTTCCTTTGTGTATCCCAATTATACCTCCATTTTGGTTTACGATGTCGGAATTTTTATTTTCTGAGATAATTTCAATAGCACCATTATCTAGTTTTAACGTAATGTCAGTAATTTGAGGGACATTTTCTTCTAAACTTTTGGTGTTAAAAAATCCTTTCTGATATGAATATAGAATTGCCATAAATAGAATAGCTATGGCAGCATATTTTAATACTGAATTTATGCGAAAACGGTATGAAATACTTTTATCCTTACGCATATGTTCTTGTAATTTTTCTTTTATTTTCTGGCTATCGGGATTGTTCATGCCTGAAGTAATAGCAAGGTGGGTTTTTACATATTTTTTAAATGTTAATTCACTTTCAGGATTTTGTAACCATTTATTAATCATATCTAATTCAGATGAATTTGCTGAATTATTTAAATACTTTATAATAAGAATTTCTATTTCTGGTAATTTCATATTTACATCATGCTAATATTTACTATAACAAGTAAAATTTAAGACACCCTTATTTTTTTTATGTAATTATTGTAGTTTTGTAAGAATTAACAGCAAAAAATTATTGTATCAAAAATTATGAGTATAAAAACGGATTTTAATGAAAATGCTGTTTTAATAGAACATTTAATAAAAGGGGAAGAAAAGGCATTCATGTTTTTAATCGATAGTTATCATAAAAAATTACATACCTATGCTTTAACTTTAATTGGAAATTATTCAATAGCTCAGGACATTGTTCAAAATGTATTTTTAAAAGTTTGGAAGAATAGAAAAAGACTTAATAGTAATCTCTTAATTAGCAGTTTTCTGTATAAATCTGTCTATAATGAATTTATAAATGAGTATCATAAGAATAAAAAAGTAATAATATTACAACAGCAATACTATGATTCATTATCTGAGGTAATGGAAGAAGTTGACATTGAAACTTATGAAATTTTGTCAAGTTTGGTTACGGAGGAAATAAAGAAATTACCCCCCAAATGTCAGAAAATATTTATTCTAAGTAAAAAAGAAGGTCTTACATATAATGAAATATCTGAATACTATAATATATCTGTAAAAACGGTAGAAGCACAAATGTCAAAAGCTTATACGATTATTAGGAACAAATTAGGAGATAAGTACAAAACGATTTTTATCATACTTTTTGAAAAAAATATAAATGTTTTACATTGATTAAAGAGTTATATAGTGCTTGAAAACTAATAAAGACTTTTGTCAAAAAAATATTTTTATACTTTTGTTTTATTATTTATAATAAAAATTTTGCTGTTTTGTGTGGTTCAATAAGGTTATGCTTAAAATGTAATTAAAGCTAAATTATTCACAAATACTTTGAACAATTACTTCAATAATAATTTACATAGTTAGTTTTTTAATCTAAATGTAAAAATGAAGTTTCTTTTGTAAATAGCAGGCCTATAACTTCATGTTTAAGAGCTCTTTTTCTAATAATTCTCTAGTCGGCATTTCAATTACCCAATTTGAATTAACTCTTCCCACAATTTCATAATTTTTCGTTTTACTTAATCCTTAACCATGTTTTAATACCGCTCTAATAAATAGTGATATTCACATATGACATGCATCTATTGAGTGATTAATAACTAAATAATGAAACTGATTTGGCTTTCGAAAAATATATAAATTAACGGTGTCAGTATTTCCAAAAATAGTTCGGAGAAAAAGTAAAATTAAATCCGAAAAATATTAAGAATTTTGAGAAACAGGAAAAATCCCCTATATAAAAGGGGGGAAATCCTATTGATTTATGATTTTATTTAATTTAAATTGCTGTGCTTAACAATATTGTTGCTAAATCATACTTATTTATAAATAAAACCACTCAATTATGCCTTGGTACAACGATCTCCGTCCAATCTCTGATGATAAGAAAATTGATTATGCTTTAATTTTTCCTTCACTTAATAACGAAGATAGACAAAGAATAATAAAGGATGTTCTTGAGTTACGAGTTGATCTAAATGAAAAAATTCCAAGTAAAAATTTGGACAAAAGTCTCTTACTCGCTTCTTGGAACATTAAAGAATTTGGACATTTAAAAGAGAGAATTCCTGACTCCTATTTTTATATCGCCGAGGTAATCAACAGATTTGACCTCATGGCTATTCAAGAAATCAAATCTGGTTTGGATGATCTGTTCATCATAATGAGATTACTAGGAAGTAATTGGATTTATACTATAACGGACATTACGGAAGGAACAGATGGGAACAAAGAACGATTTGCATACATTTATGATTCTCGAAAAGTGAAACCTTCAGGTTTGTCTGGAGAAATTGTTTTATGGGATAAACTGACCGAGAACTCGGAGGTAAAACAACTAAAAAGATCACCAGCAATTACAGGGTTTATAGCAGGTTGGAAATCATTTTCTTTATTAAACATTCATTTACAACCAGGAAAAACAGATTCCAATAAGAGATTAAGAATAGAAGAAGTTCGACTTTTAATGGAGGCCATAAAAGAGAAACTAAAAAAAGGACACTTTTGGAATGAAAATTTAATCATGCTTGGAGATACTAACTTATATAAGAATGATGATGATATTGTAGAATTAATTAATAATACTGATTTTAGAGAGGCTGAAAATTTAGTAGATAAGGTTACTAATGTAAGTGAATCAGAAGTTTATGATAGAATATTCCTAAATGTTGATAAAACATTTTTTCATTTGGTAAAAGATAAAGACGGAAAAGAAAATGGAAACGTGTACAAACCGTTTGAGGTAATTTATACAGAAGATAAGAGAAAGGCATATCATAATTTTATGTTAGCACATAAAGATGATCCAACCACTTTAGTTTCTGATGAAACATTTGAAAAATATTATCATCAATACTGGAAGCGAAATCAAATTTCAGATCATAATCCAATTTGGATTGAAATTGAAATAGATTCATCTGATGAATTTTTGAAAAGTAAGTTGAATTAATATACTGGAAGTTAATTTGATAATCCAATCAATAAAAATAATAATTTGAAGACATATAGGGTAGATTCAAAATACAGATATACATAAGCTGTGGTGAATAAGAAAAAATGAAACTTTTTAAGAAAAATAAAAGAGAAAATAGATTCTTAACAGTGTACAAGACAATTTCTCAATTGGAAACAGAATTATTAAAACTCACGACCAATGCAGGATAATTATATTTATGTTGAAAACGTAAAAGAAAGTGATCTTCTAAAAGCACTTCAAGACTTAGCAAACCTTTATTCTAACACAGGTTTTACAGACGAAATCAATCTTTATCGTAAAAAAGACAACTCTGATTTATATTCAATCGTTTTTACAAATTTACCTGATTTTGATAGATTTTCATATTTTGTAAATTGCCTATACCTCCCTATTGAATTGGATAATTTTGAACCTAAAATTAGAGGGTTTTATCAAGTCAAAAATATAACAGATGATCTAGTATTCAAAACAGGAAATTGGATCCAATTGTTTATGACAAAGAATGATACTGGCGTAGATGAAGTTAGTGTTGCAAATGAAATTAATGAGAATTATAATTTTGATTTTGGAGGTCATGTGAAAAAATTAAATAAAAAGCTAGAAACTTATCATTTTATAGAGTTAGATTTAAACGATTATTATTTTGTGAAAGTTATAAAACCAAATAAAAAGATGAAATCAACTAATTTAGAATTAAAACCTTGGTGGAAATTTTGGTAAGATTACGCCTTTTCATTCTTATAAAAAAAAGCGGAGACATGCTCCGCTTTCCTACTAACTCAAAACTACAGTCAAATGTAAAACTGTAAACTTTTAACTTATGGCGATGTAAAATAAATATCATTCTTTTTAAAAATTATTCTCAACTTCTGCCGCTTCTAGCATAAAATAATGTAATTCTGTGTTTTTTATAAATGGTTTTAGCATGTGGCTTCCTGGTCCAAACATTGCTAATTCTACATAATCAGCCGAATGTTTCATACTAATCCAACCTACCGAATTATGTTGTTGTTGAATTTCGGCTAATACTTTAAAAGGTAGATGTCTGGGATTGTACAATCCATCTTCAGTTTTTAAATCGGTATAATAACTTAATAACTTTTTCGCCTCATCATCAGAAAGGATAACATCATTGGCATATTTTACACGTTCTTTTATTCGAGACATAGAAGTTTCTTTTCCTAAACCTTTTAAAATCCAATCATTGGTATGTTTATAATGTTGAATAGAATCAAAATTATCATTAGCTTCATTACCGTAAATTAAACCTGGATTTGCATTACCATGATCTGTGGTTATAATCACTAAAGTTTCTTCATCCTTAGTTGCGAAATCAATAGCTACCTTTATGGCCTCATCATGAGCAACCTGATCTCCAATAAGACCCGAAATATCATTTCCGTGTGCTGCCCAATCTACTTTTCCTGCTTCTACTTGAAGTACAAACCCTTTAGAATTATCTTTCATCAAACTTATTGCTTTCTGAGTCATTTCAGCTAAACTCGGAACATTTTGCTGTAGTTCTTTACTGTTCTCTCTATCTATTGAATAAGGTAAGCCATCTTCCGAAAAGACGCCTAGAATAGGTCTATTATCTTCCGCCTCCATCATCTGCTTCCTAGTTTTAACTACTTGATATCCGGAAGATATAAAACTACCATACATATCTTTTTTATCTTTCCTTTTCTCGGAAGAAAAATAATTATCACCACCCCTCATCATTACATCAAATTTCTGCTCTAAGTATTTTTCTGCTATCTTATCTTGAGCGTGTCGTGACTTTTCATTTACGCAAAATCCTGCTGGAGTTGCATGAGTAATTGGCACAGTTGTTACGCACCCAGCTTTTTTTCCTACACTCTTAAATTTTTGCCATAATGGCATATGAGTTTCTCCTTTGGTACCCATATTTATAGAACCGCTATAAACACGTTCACCTCCACCCCATGAAGAACTTGCAGCGGCAGAATCTGTTACAATAGAACTTGCTGAAGCCATATCCATTAACCCTCTACTTACCAGATTATCCTTGTACAATTGTAACCAATTAGTCCCCACTCCCGTTTTTCTAGAGAGGTATAAGTCTGCCATATTTAAGGTACCTATACTCATCCCATCACTAATTATTATAATTATATTTTTAGCTTTTTTTCCCCTAAATGCTAATTCATTATTGTTACCACTAGCAAGAATATTGATAGGATTTAATAAAGTTGCTCCTAACGTAAGTAGCGATCCTTTCTTGAAAAATTTTCTTCTATTCATTATTCTATTATTTTTAATAAAAGTTATTCATACAATCCGTCTAATCTTTTAGTTTTTGAAGTAGTAATGCAAAGCATGAGCCTTTAATAATTAGAAAACGGAGTATTCTAATATGTATATAAAAACATGTTAAGTAATAGATAGAATAGTATGACACTATCCTATCTATTAAAATATTTATAACCTTACTTATAAAACTACGTGTAAGCAGTATCTTTAACTTCTAAATACATTTAACAAATTACAAATAATCTGGATTTTGAGTTAAATTAGGATTATACAGTATGTCATCTTGTGGAATGGGATACAGATTGTACTTATCATCAACATCTTTACCTTCGTGATCTGTATTATTAGATGTCTCCTGACCTTTCCAATCCCAATTATATCCCTTTGTAAATTTATTGAAACGAATAAGATCAGTACGTCTTACACATTCAGTCCATAATTCCCGGGCTCGTTCATCAAGAATAAAATCGAGGTTTAATTCATAATCAGAAATAGCTCCATTAGCAATATTTTTACTTGAAAAATAATTACCTGAATTAAAAGCACGGTTCCGTACTTCATTTACATAATTTAATGCTTCTGTCCTAGAGCCTCCTCCCCCACGAAGAATAGCTTCTGCCGCCATAAGATAAGCATCAGCCTTTCTAAACATTGGATATGCTACACTAACGTTCGATTCTCTTTGCTCTTCTCCGCTCATCCTATCTTTAGTTACATTTCTCCATTTTGTAAAGGTATATCCAAGAGTAATATTTTTTTCAAAAGACTTGCCTTCTCTCCAAGTTTCCTTTTGATGTGGTTGAACTGGTGATTTACTTTGATCGCCGGTAAGTGGTCCACCATAAAATAAAGCTCGTTTATCTTTTTTATTATCACACCATGGGTCAGAAGGATCATAAGGTTGATCGTCAAGATCAAATTTATTAACTAAGTTGGTTTTTAAACGTCCATTTATATTCCAGGGACTGTCATTTGTAATACCTAACTCCAATCCTTGATTTATCATAAATTTATGACTTGAATATTTAATTAAAAAATTTGTTCCTCCACTACTCTGACTATTATCAGCATCATGTGGTTGTGCCCAAATAATTTCTGGACTACCATCATTATCTTTCAAAAAGTTTTCAATGTAATTAGGAGCTAACGAAAAATTTGAATTATCAATTACTTTTTTCGAGTATTTGTATGCCTGCTCATAGTAATCTTTTTTCGTATAAACCTCCCCATTTAAGTACAGTCGACTTAAAGCAAACCAAGCAGCCACTTGATTAACTCGACCAAATACTTTTTTATCAGCTGGCATTAACTGATCTTCAATATCCAGTAATTCACTTTCTACATAATTAAATATTTCAGTTCTAGTTTTCTGTACTGGATATGTTCCATTGGGAGACGAATCATCTACCCAACCTACTGATCCATATAGATCACAAAGAAGATAATAACAGTAAGCTCTCAAAAAACGAGCTTCTGCACGCCATTGACCAACATCATTTTTAGCCTCGTTATAAACACCATAGTCCTCCATGACGTCTTTTTCTGTTTTTCTAATAAACTCATTACATAGTGCAACAGAAATCCAAAGTCGATAATACATATTACCAACAATCTCCGTGGCTGGGTTCCAATTCATTGTTATCATAGTCCAAGTTCCATTTCCACTTGATGAGTGAAATAAAACTTCGTCAGTTGGACATTCTTGCAAATAATACAGGGCACGGTTAAATGTACTTCTTCCTCCATTTTTAGAAATATCGACGTCACCATCTCCTTGGCCTTGAAGCACAAATGATGCGTAACATTTTGCTAATACACCTAAATAACCATCATAAGTTGAATAAACTTCATCCTCTAATAATGAAGTTGATGATATTGGTTGTAAATCTAATTTTTCGCAAGAAGAAAATAGAAAGAGAGCTATAAGTGAAATCTTTATGTATATATTATTTTTCATTGTTTTTGTGCTTTTAATTAAAATTTTAGATTTGCCGTGAACATGAACATTCTAGGTCGAGGGTAACTTGAACCATCAATACCACTGTAAACTTCTGGATCTATACCAGGGTATTTAGTAAGCATTAAAACATTCTGTACACCACAAGATAATCTTAAAGAACCAGCGTCTTTTATTAGTTCTGACATCGTGTATCCTACCGTAATATTATCTAACTTAAAGTAATCTCCTTTATGTAACCAATAATCGGAAAAACGATGTTCTTGAGACCATTCTGGTGTATTATCAAGAGAGTTTTTAGGATTCAATCCATAACTATCATATAGCGACTCGTTTGATCCGCGAGAAGCTGTTTCCCAAAACACATATTGTCCAAAGGCAAAATGGCAATTTAATCCAAAATCCCAATCCTTATATTTAGCAGATGTCGATAAACCACCATAATAAGGTACTAAAGAACTTTTTCCTGTATCAAACTTGTTAGAATCATTCGCATCATCATAAACAAACTCTTCAGAGCCACTAACGCTAGCGTCATAATTAGGATTATAAAATACACCGTCTAAAGGTTTGCCCGTTTCATCATCATAAACCTGTTTTGCTAAAAAGTAAGTATAAGGTGTGTTACCAACTTTATGAATTTGTGAATATCGACTAGAACCTATACTTCCTGTTTTTATATACGTATCTTCAGGAGCACCTTCATATATCGTTAATTTTTTTATTTTCGAATTATTATATGCAAAATTTGCATTCACTGACCATTCAAGGTCATCCGTTCTTAGAAGAATTGCTCCCAGTGAAAATTCAACACCATTACTTTCCATCTCACCAATATTCTGATCTAAGGTGTCCGAAAAATTACTACCTGCCGAGACTCTCACATCTTCCATTAATAAATTATCCGTAAAACGCTTATAAATATCTAAACTACCATATATACGATTATTGTTAATACCCCAATCCAGTCCGTAGTTATAGGTAGATGTCACTTCCCATTGAATATTGCGATCAAAGGCATTTGGACGATAGGTTGTATAAAAAACATCTCCAAATCTATATCGTGAATCATCTGTAGATGAGCGATATGATGCCTGATATGCATAGTTGTTATTTATATCTTGCTGTCCTGTTTGACCATAACTTAATCGAAGTTTTAAACTAGATAAGTTATCTATATTTTCTAAAAACTTTTCTTCATTAAGTTTCCAGGCAAATGCACCTGAAGGAAAATATCCCCATCGCGTTTCTGGAGCAAATCTTGACGAGGCATCTGTACGCATTGTGAAAGTAAATAAATACCTATTGTTTAAGTTATAATTGGCACGTCCAAAATAGGACATTAATGCTCGTTCTGAAGCCCCAGAAGAACCTATTTCATAAACTTCATCGTTATCATTCTTTAATACAGGTGAATTTTCATATCTACTATAATACTTCTCATAAGTGTGCCCAAATGTTACATCAAGTGCATGTATATCAGCAAAAGTATGGTTATAGTTGGCATAGTACTCTTGAATAGAAATCTTAGAATATGAATCATTTGAAGAATATATACCTATTCCTGTTCCTCCATAACCTCCCCATGTACTAGGAGAATTATCTAATACATTTCTAGAACTAGAATAATCATTTGCAGTTATACCTAAATTTGCAGTTAATGTTAAATCTTCAAACCCATGAATATTATAACTCAGTTTAAAATTTGTTGCCGTGCGGTAATTTTTAGATTCTCCACGTGCCAAGTTTATTGATGCTACCGGGTTTGAAGTATTTGTTGGTAATGTACCCATTTCATCTGCCCCAAACATATAATACCCAAGACCCATATTATTGGGATAAGTTGCATAAACAGGAGCTGTTGGATCCATAAATGCAGCAGATTCTACTGGACTTGAACTTTCTGGTACATTTCTATAAGTTTCTTTAAAAGTAATATTTGCTTTAAGGTGATCATTTAAGAAACTTGGAGAAAGGTTAATAGCAACAGTAGCTAAATCTTTCTTAGAATTCTTAATTGTTCCCTTATCACTTTGATAACCTAAAGAAACACGATAAGGTACATACGGCAGTGCTCCAGTAGCCGAAAAAGTATGCTTTTGCGTAAAACCTAATCTGTAAATTTCCTTTTGCCAGTCAGTATCACTATCTCCTAGCACTGAACCCAAATCTGGATATCTTTTTAAAAACTCAGTTCTAAATTCATCTGCATTATAAACATCTAAAGTTTTAATATTTTTATTAATTGAAAAATCACCACGATAATTAAAAGAAGGAGAAACAGATTTTCCGTCGAATGAAGCTTTACCCCTCTTTGTGGTAACTATTATTACACCGTTAGCTCCACGTGAACCATAAATTGCAGTTGAAGAGGCATCTTTTAGAACCGTAATGTTCTCTATGTCATCACTATTAAGTTGATTAAAACTTTCACCAGCTATTCCATCAACAACAATTAATGGTGAATTTGAAGCATTTAGGGATGCTCCTTGTCTTATTCGAATGGTTCCATCTGAACTTGGACTTCCTGACGGCATCGTAATTTGTAAACCTGCTACCTTTCCTAATAACAAATCTGTAGTTTTTGTTGCACTACCTCTATTATTTTCTTCAGGTTTTATGGAGACAACAGCACCTGTCGCATCTTTTTTACGAACTTGACCATAACCAATAATCACTACTTCATCAAGTTTACTAGCATCTTCATCAAGTATAATGGTTATATTTTTCTCATCACTAACTATAATCTCTTTCGTTATAAACCCAATATAAGAAGCAATTAATGTAACATTCGCTTTTGAAACCTTTATAGAAAAATTACCATCAAAATCTGAAACGACACCATTCGTAGTACCCTTTTCAATTATGTTTGCTCCAATTAATGGCACTCCGTTTATATCTTTAATATTCCCATTTATCCGAATTTCTTGAACTATTACAGAAGCATTAATGTTTTTACTTTTTTTAGCAGCTTTTATAATAATATTATTGTTTTCTGATAATTCAAAATTCAAATCATTACTTACTAAACTCAATCGAAGCAAATCTTCAACTTTTATAATACCTTTTTTCAGTTGTAACTTAGGCTTGTTTTCAAAAAGTTTTTTGGGATAGATAAAATGATAGTCTGTTTGTTTTTTAATAATTTCAAATACTTTATCAATTGTAACCATTTGGTCATGATTAATAGTTACTTTTTGTTGTGAAAAAGCAATATCTGACGTGAGTCCAAAAACTGATGTACATAATAAAAAAATAAAAGTTCTCATAATCATTGTTAAATACCGCTTTCCACGTAGGAAACGAATATTGATAATTTTAATTTTCATAAATTTGCATGGTGTTAGTTAAACATTTAATTAATACATAGTGGAGGGGCGGAGTTTGATACCGTCAAATTTCAAAACTTCGTTCCCTTTTTTTATTTATTTCAAGATTATTGTTTTTTCAATAATTGTATATTCTTTAATTATTCCAAAATTCTTAATACTAGATAATATATCTTCAATATTTTGGTCTTTGCTTAAACTTCCAACAAATTCCTCATCGCTAATTTGTTTATTTTCGAAAACTACATCTATATCATACCATCTTGATAAAACTTTCATTATTTCTCTTAATGATTTATTATTAAAGTTAAAAAGACCTTCCTTCCAAGATATTTCATTACTAACATCTACTTTTTTTATTGATGATTTTTTCGTGTCCAAATTATAATTTAACTGTTGATTTGGAATAATAATTTGTTGTCTATTACTGAAATTTACAGATACTATACCTTTAACTAAAGTTGTATAAATATTGGATTCATCTTTATATGCTTTTACATTAAACTCTGTTCCCATAACCACTATTTCTTGAGATTCATTAATTACTACAAATTTTGAATTTCCATTAATAGTACTAGGAGAAACATCAAAAAAAGCTTCACCATATACCAATTCAACTTTTCTAGTTTCTCCTTTATTGAAACTTACAGGGTACTTTAATTTCGAATCTGAATTTAACCATATTTTAGTTCCATCCGAAAGTTTAATAAAAAAATACCCCCCCCTCGGTATAGTCAAATTATTATAAGCAACTTCTCCATCATTCTTCTTTTTTGCTTCATAAATAAGTGCCTCACCATTACTCTCCGCATTTTGAGTATGCACAGTATTTCCTTTCTCTAATATGAGTTGAGAACCATTATCTAAAGTTAATATCGCCTTATTTACACCAGGGGTAATTTCATTATTTACGATGACAGGTTCATTATTTTCAATTCTATTATGAAATATTTTGTCCTTAAATAAGTAAACTGAAAAAATCAATCCAATTATCATAGCAGCCGCTGCATATCTATAACCTATTTTATTTTTTATTCTATAAGCTAATGATTTTTCCTTTTTTATTACAAAAAGTAGTTCTTCAAGTGTTTTTTTATGGTCTGGATCATTCATATTGTAAGAAATGGCATAATGAGTTTGTACAAAATCTCTGAATATTTTTTTATTTTCAGATAGCTTAATCCATTCAAAAAGCAGATCTAAATCCTTAGCAGTAGCTGACTGATTTAAGTATTTTACTATTATTTTTTCAATTTGCACAGACATCTAGATTTTGATTTCTTTATTACCTATTACAATACAAAAGTCAATAACCCTTCCTTTTTGTAAAAAAAATATTTTACTTTTAATTATTAAATTAAGATATTTATGCTCTAAAAAATATGAATTTGTAAATTTTATCTATGCTATTTTCATTTAAAGATGATTCTAAATTGATTGAGCAACTTGTGATTGGCAACGAAAATGCTTATACATATTTGGTCACTAATTATCACAAACCCCTATATATTTACGCTTTAAGTCTTACTAATGACAATGCTAGTGCCCAAGACATAATTCAAAACGTATTCTTAAGAACATGGAAATACAGAAAACGTTTAAATCCTGATTATTCTATAAAAAACTTCCTTTACAAAACAACTTATAATGAGTTTATAAATGATTATCATAGGACAAAAGCCATCTCCATATTAGAACGCACTTATATTGAAGCTTTAAATGAAAGTGTTGATGAAAACAATTCTGAACTAATAAAAAAGAAGATAGACTTTGTTAATGATGGCATCTGCAATTTACCACCTAAATGCAAAAAAACATTTTTGTTAAGTAAAAAAGAAGGGCTTACAAATATTGAAATATCTGAATATCTTGATATTTCAATTAAAACTGTTGAAGGTCATATCTCTAAGGCATATTCTATACTTCGAAAAAAATGTGGGGATAATTTAAACAATATTCTTATTATACTATTTAACAATAAGCAATTGAAATCTAAGTATTATTAACTCTAGCATATTAAATAAATTGATTTTTTGAATAATTATATTATTACTTCAATTCTAGTATAATGTTAAGTTAAAAAATGTCTTAAAAAGAATGGTTAAATAGACTAGAAATGACAAACAAGTTTCTAAAAAGAGCTATAACTTTAATTAATCTCTCTTAACCCATTTCAAAAACCCCACAAATAGCAATATCAATTCCTTAACAATCAAAAACGGCATTAAAAACAACCGCTCATATTGCTTCATCTTATTGTCAAAATGAGTGTTATATCGCTTATCATTTCCCATGTTTTAATTTACAAAAAAGGTTGCGGAAAAAGTAAAATTTACACCCTCAATTCTTCATGAAATTCGGTTGCATTTATACTAAAAACCTATGGCAACATTATCCCTATTTTGTTACATTAGTGCTATTCAGTATATTATTTTTTAACAAGGAGTTTTAAAATAAATCTGTAAAGAGTCGGGGTGAAAATTTTATAAATTCATTTCGAAAATTAACGTAGCTTTAAAATTACGGACCTTGTTGAAATAGAATATCTCTTCCTACGGTCGAGTTATTTCCAGTTCAACAACCTTTTTAATTATCATCATTATTAATTTTGATTTATGAGGAAAATCAAATTAATTCAAATCACACTAAATTATAAGGAAAAGCAATATAGGTCTAAAATGTTGTACCTATGTTGTACCAAGAAGGAATTCAAATAAAAAAGCCTAAGTAAAAACTTAGGCTTTATAGTACTCGAGATGGGACTTGAACCCATACGGACATTACTGTCCACTGGATTTTAAGTCCAGCGTGTCTACCAATTCCACCACTCGAGCCTGTTTATCGTTTGCACGACAACAAATTGGTATATATTATGAATGAGCGAAAAACGGGATTCGAACCCGCGACCTCCACCTTGGCAAGGTGATGCTCTACCCCTGAGCTACTTTCGCGTTTTTTAAAGAACATGGCGTTATCATCTCAAACGCGAGGGCAAATTTAATATAATTATATAAATTGCAAAGCCTTTTTTGGTTTTTTTTAAAAATGATCTGTAAAGTCTCTATTTTACTGTCGGTTGTATCAAATTAATAAATATATTTGCACCACTTTAGTAATAATTTATGAATACTTCATTGGGTACTATCGCAAAAAAGCAATCATTCGCATCGACTTTAGATAATTTAAAGCAATTAACAAAGTTTGGATTATCTATTAGTGTAGTCTTTTCTGCTTTGGCAGGATATTTATTAGCTGCAGAATCTGTACAAATATCAACACTCTTTTTATTGGCAATTGGCGGCTATTTTATGGTTGGAGCATCAAATGCTTTTAATCAGATTATCGAAAAAGATTCAGACAAATTAATGAAGCGTACTATGAACAGACCATTGCCTACGGGTAGAATGTCTGTGAATACAGCTTTAATTATAGCAGGAACAAGTACCGTTTTAGGTATTGCAATTTTATATATGATAAACCCTAAGACAGCTATGTTTGGGGCCATTTCTATATTTTTATATACAAGTATTTATACACCCTTAAAACCTAAAACACCATTGGTGGTTTTTGTAGGTGCGTTACCTGGTGCTATTCCCTTTATGTTAGGTTGGGTAGCCGCGACCAATCATTTTGGTATTGAAGCAGGAATGTTATTTATGATTCAGTTTTTTTGGCAGTTCCCACATTTTTGGGCCATAGGTTGGTTACAATACGATGAATATAAAAAAGCTGGGTTTAATATGTTACCCACTGGAGAGAAGAATAGAAAAGCAACAACGCAAATTATATTGTATACTATTTGGATGATTGTTGTCTCTGTATTTCCGGTCTTTAAGTTAACGGGTAGTTTATATTTATCACCAGTGGCAGCAGTTTTAATTTTTATAGCAGGTATCGTAATGTTATATTACGGTATTAAATTACACAAAGAACAAACGGATAAATTAGCGAGAAAATTAATGTTGTCAAGTGTTTTTTATATAACACTAATACAAGTAATTTACGTAATCGATAAATTTTTACATTAAAATGATCATGGACGCTCAAATAAGAAGTAGAACTTCGAAACAAATGATGTACGTAGCCATCATTAGTATGATAATGATGTTTGCCGGATTAACTAGTGCATATGTAATAAGTAGTAATCGTGAAGATTGGGTTTCTTTTGATTTGCCTCAAGCCCTATATATTAGCACGCTATTAATTATTTTAAGTAGTATTAGTTATTTTTTAGCAAAAAAAAGTATTCTAAAAAATAATAGATCACAAACAACAATTTTTTTAGTAATTACGTTAGTGTTGGCTGTTGGATTTGTATTTTTTCAATTCGAAGGATTTAATCAATTAAGAGAAGTAGACTTATATTTTACCGGAGAAGGCAGTGTTGTATCTTCATCATTGCTGGTCGTAATATCATTTGCTCACTTGCTGCATGTTGCGGCAGGTCTAGTAGTTTTGCTAGTTGTTCTTTTTAGACATTTAAATAATAAATACAGTGCCGATAATGCGTTAGGCTTAGAAGTAGGTGGAATTTTTTGGCATTTTGTTGATTTTTTATGGATTTTCCTATTTTTATTTTTCTATTTCATTACATAATAAAAATTGGTGATGTCATATAATTTTATATTTTTGCGTATCAACCAATATTATATAACCAAAATTAACTGATAAACTTTTTATGGAAGCAACAATTGCTACAGAAAACAAAGAAGGCGAAACTTGGTCTGGCGGAGGTAAGAAACCGTTAGGAGCCAGTTACGGTAAAATGATGATGTGGTTCTTTATCATGTCTGATGCCTTAACCTTTTCTGCATTTTTAGGAGCTTACGGGCTTATGCGTTTTAAATTTATAGACAGTTGGCCAATTGCCGACGAAGTTTTTACGCACGTACCTTTTTTACATGGTCATTTTCCTATGTACTATGTGGCTTTTATGACCTTTATTTTGATATTTTCTTCGGTAACAATGGTGTTAGCTGTTGACGCTGGTCATCAGATGAAGAAAGCCAAAGTAACATTATATATGTTGCTAACAATTATTGGAGGTTTAATTTTCTTAGGCTCACAGGCCTGGGAGTGGAAAAATTTTATTGGTGGTACTTATGGATCTTTAATTTTACAAGATGGTAAAGTGGTTCAATTTGTAGATGCTTCTGGTCATCAAGTAGCCTTAGAAGATTTTGTTACAAAGTCTGCTGCTAATGAAAGAGTTGCACATACTAAAAGTAATGGATTATGGTATGTACAAGATGCCGGTGCGTTACCTCCATTTACAACAAGCGAAGTGATAGAGAGTTTTAAAAACAGTCCCAATATCAGCTTAAGAACTGAAGAGGTTGATTTAGCAACAAAACATAAAATAATATTATCTAGAGAAGACGCCAATAAGTTTTTATCGAAAGCAACAGGTGTCGTAAAAGGTGCAAACCTTAAGATTAATGAATATGGTAATACGTTGTTTGCCGATTTCTTTTTCTTTATTACAGGATTTCACGGATTTCACGTTTTCTCAGGTATATTGATAAATATCATTATCTTTTTTAATGTTATAATTGGTACCTATGAAAGAAGAGGTCATTATGAAATGGTTGAAAAAGTAGGTTTATATTGGCACTTTGTCGATTTGGTATGGGTATTTGTATTTACATTCTTCTATTTAGTTTAAAAAAATAATATGGCACACGATCAAGAACACGAACACGAATCGCACGTTGGATTAATATGGAAAGTATTTGGAGCATTATCTCTAATTACAATTGTTGAAGTAATCTTAGGTATTTTAAAACCAAAAGGCTTACACCTGACTATTTTTTTAGGAACAAGTTTATTAAATTGGATTTTCTTAATACTTACATTGGTAAAAGCATATGGTATCGCTTGGTATTTTATGCACCTTAAGCAAGAGAAGTCTGGTTTTCGTAGAGCCATCGTTTGGACAACAGTATTTTTAATTTGTTATTTAGCAACTTTATTGTTGATTGAAGGAGGGTATATTGGAGATGTGATGAGTAACTATACAAAATGGAGCTACTAAATTTTAGTAACATATAAATTATATAAAGCGGTTTTTAAACCGCTTTTTTTATACGCTAAAGAACCGTAATTTTGTGTTATCAAATTAATTGATAGGTTCGAAATGTCGGTTTTCTTTTTTAGAAAGAACTATACTGTTAAGATTGACATTCCTTTTAACCTTAAATAAACAATAAGTAATACTGATGAAATCAAAGAAATTTTGGATTTTAGTGGGGCTTTTTATTATGCCATTGGTCTTTTATCTACTGCTATTGACTGGTACCAATAAGTTTGCTAAACTACCCGTGCTGAATAAGGAAATTGGTGATGTAACTGAATTTAAAACAAGCACAGGAGCTTCCATTTCTTTAGATGGTAAAATTACAGTACTCAGTTTTTTAGGGAACGATTTGCAAACGGTAAAGAATAATGCATTAAACCTAAATGAAAAAATATACAAACACTTTTATAAGTTTAAAGATTTTCAATTCATTGTCGTATTGAAAGAAGGCTCTTCTAGTCAAGTAGCTGAACTGGTAAAGCAATTGAAGGTAACTACCGATATGCAAAAGTGGAATTTCTTATATGGTAGCCAAGAACAAATAGAAGGATTGTTCGATAGTTTAAAGACCGACCTTAAAATTGATGCAAATGGCTATTCTCCATATGCATTTATAATTGATAAGGATAGATATTTACGTGGAAGAACGGATGATGAAGATAATGGATTAATGTATGGGTATAATGCAGAAACAGTAGCACCAATACATGGAAAAATGGTAGATGATGTAAAAGTTTTAATTGCAGAATATAGAATGGCATTAAAAAAGAACAACAGAGAAATTTAAGTAAAAGTGTTATTAGGAAAAAGGGTCACCGTGAAGATAACGAGCGAAGCTCATTAGGGATGTTTTTTCGACGAGTTTAGATTGTTAATTATGAAAAAAACATACATAGGTATTGCATTTATAGTATTGGTTTTTGGCATTTGGGCGGTGCCTAAAATTGTAGATAGATTATCACCAACTACGTTGTTAACATTTGAGAAGGTACCTGATTTTAAGTTTACCAATCAGAATAGCAAAGAAATTTCAAATGAAAACTTTAAGAATAAAGTATATGTCGTAGAGTTTTTCTTTACCTCTTGTCCAACTATTTGTCCAAAAATGCATAAAAGTATGCTTAAAATACAAGATGAGTTTTATGGTAATCCTAATTTCGGTATGGCATCAATAACCATTGACCCCAAGAGAGATACTCCTGAAACTTTAAAAAAATATGCAGAAAAACATAATGTAACGCTAAAAAATTGGCAATTTTTAACTGGAGATAAAGATGTGATTTATGATTTTGCCAATAAAGGGTTTAAGCTATATGCAGGAGAAAATGATGAAGCAGAAGGAGGGTTTGAACATTCTGGATTATTTGCCTTGGTAGATAAAAATGGATTTATCCGATCAAGAACAGTTACATCAGGTGAATTTGAAAATCCGATAAAGTTTTATGATGGATTGGATGCTGAACAGGTTCAAATGTTAAAAGAAGATATTACTATTTTATTAAATGAATAATGGAGCAAACATCAAAAAAATATAATAAATGGATTGTTGTGTTGTCCGTAGTTATTCCGCTGGCAGTTGCTGGGTTATTTAGCGTTAAAATAGATGTGAAATTACCTGTTTTTTTACCTCCCATTTATGCTTCTATAAATGCATTTACGGCATTGGTTTTAATAGTGGCGGTATGGGCTATTAAAAATAATAAAAGAAACTTACATGAAGGTCTTATGAAAACGGCCATATTATGTTCTGTTATTTTTTTGGTATTGTATGTTTTATATCACATGACTTCAAACTCTACTAAATTTGGTGGAGAAGGTGCAATAAAGTATGTGTATTTGTTTATTCTATTGACACATATTTTACTATCTATAATTGTAATACCATTTGTATTAATTACCTATGTAAGAGCAATTACTAATAATTTTGAAAAACATAAAAAAATTGCGAAATTTACATTTCCCTTATGGCTTTATGTTGCCGTATCGGGAGTGGTGGTTTATTTGATGATTTCGCCTTATTATCAATGAGATTCCAATTTTTTGAGCGAAACAAAGAAAAATTGGTAAATCGAATTGATTCCGTTTTTTTATTTGAATAAAAATCAATTTATGAAAAATAAATTATTCATAGTATTCTTTTTAATAGCTACTCAAATGGTTAGTGCTCAGTGTGCTATGTGTAAGGCTGTTGTAGAGTCTGGTGATGCAGAAATGGCTGAGGGATTGAATAATGGTATTGTATACCTTATGGCTTTTCCATATATCTTAGTAGGTGTTGCAGGATATTTTCTCTATAAGAAAATGAAAAAAGGATAAATTAATATTACATTAAGAGCATATAAGTGTAACAAGTTTTACTTTTGTTCGTCATATATAAAAAATCAGTAGAATCAACCTTTAGAAACAATTGTTTTATAAACATAATAACCAGATTTTAAATCGAATAGTTATTATGGTTTTCCATTTGAACAATAAGGGTCAATAAAATTATAAACTTATGAAAATCAGATTAAGTGTTCTAACCGCACTCCTTATTGTAGCAACCTCTTTTGCTCAAGATAAAGAATGGACATTAAATGAATGTATAGAACATGCTTTAGAGAATAATATCAGTATTGAAAGGAGTAAGAAGTTAGTTGAAATAAGCGAAATAAATGTCATAAGTGCAAAAGGGAATTTTTTGCCTAATTTAAATGCTTCAGTGAATCCTGGTTTGAATTTCGGATCATCAATTGGTCAGGATGGGTCAAGAATATCAACAGATAATTTTAGATCATCTTTTAGCCTAAGCAGTAGTACAACAATTTTTAATGGGTTTAGAAATTTAATAAGCTATAAACAAGCTCAATTAGGTGTGAAAGCAAGTAAATTAGATTTACAAAAAATTGAAGATGATATTTCATTATTTGTTGTGAATGCATATTTGAATATTTTATTTGCTAAAGAGAATTTAGAAGTTGCTCAAAATCAGTATGAAATCAGTACAAAACAAATAGAAGCTACTCAGGCACAAGTTGACGCTGGTGTAAAACCAAAAGGTGATTTACTTGATGCAGAATCTACGGCAGCAGCTGATGCTCAGAATGTGGTTACACAAGAAAATGCCTTAGATTTAGCCTTGTTATCGTTAGCCCAATTGTTACAGGTAGATACAGATGGTTTTGATGTAGCAAAAGTTGATGTTGGTTCACCGTCTATTGCTACTTTATATGATAATTCAACAATGGTGTATGAAAAAGCATTGGAAAATAGAGCAGAAATTGCTAGAGCAAAATTAGAAGTTGATAATGCCGAATTAAATATTAAAAGTGCAAAAGGAGCATATTTACCTTCTTTAGGTTTGTCAGCAGGAGCAGGTACTTCTTATCAAAATATTTTTAATGACGCCTTTACAAATAATGGATTTTCAGATCAGTTTAGAGATAATTTAGGGTATAGTTTAGGGTTATCTTTAAGCATTCCTATATTTAATAGAAATCAGACAAAGGCTAACGTAAACAGGTCAATTATCAGTCAAAAAATGAGTGAAATTGACTTAGAAGACCAAAAATTGCAATTAAAAGAAACCATTGAACGCGTTTTTTTAGATTCTAAAGCAGCGGCAAAGTCTTATGAGGTTGCCAATATATCTTTAAACGCTCAAAACGAAGCTTTTAAAAATGCTGAACAAAGATATAGTTTAGGAGCAATGACCTCTTTTGATTTTGACCAAGTTCGTAGCAGACTTGTAGATGCTGAATCTACGTTAATTAGAGCTAAATACGATTATGTTTTTAAAACTAAAGTATTAGAATTCTATTTTGGTGAAGAAATCGTTTTGGAATAAATAACATCTAAAATTTTAAATCATAAATTCCAAATTCCTATTAGAGGAGTTTGGAATTTTGTTTAATTAATCATCAAAAGTATATCTTTGCCAACTAAATTAAAAAATTGTCTTTAATACTAAACATAGAAACGGCAACCAAAAATTGCTCTGTTAGCTTAGCCGAAAATGGTGTGTTACTTGCGTTAAATGAAGTAAATGACGGTAACTATTCTCATGGTGAGCAATTACACCTTTTAATCAAAAACATCCTTACAGAGGCCGGAAAATCAATAAGTGACATAGATGCCATTGCGGTTAGCAAAGGGCCTGGTTCTTACACGGGATTACGTATAGGAGTTTCAACTGCTAAAGGTTTGTGTTTCTCTTTAGATAAACCGTTAATTGCTGTTTCTACTTTAACGGCATTGTCTAATTCCATTACTGTTGATAAAGATGCCGTAATTGTACCCATGTTAGATGCGAGAAGGATGGAGGTTTACAGTGCTGTTTATAATCATAACCACAATCAAATTAGAGAAATTAAAGCGGAAGTTATTACCGAGAATTCGTTTTTAGAATATTTAAGTAAGGGAAAAGTTTATTTTTTAGGTGATGGTGCTGATAAATGCAAATCAATACTGAAAAA
Source organism: Aureibaculum algae (assembly GCF_006065315.1). Classification (GTDB taxonomy): domain Bacteria; phylum Bacteroidota; class Bacteroidia; order Flavobacteriales; family Flavobacteriaceae; genus Aureibaculum; species Aureibaculum algae. The sequence goes on from NZ_CP040749.1 coordinate 771,961, forward strand.
TGATAATGCTTTTTTTCTTGACGGATATTTTCCCTCAGCGAAACAAATGGCTCAACTTTCTTTTGATAAGTATAAAAAAAGCGACACCGAAGATGTCGCTTATTTTGAACCTTTTTATTTAAAAGATTTTATGGTTACAAAGTCAAAGAAATAATTATCCTTTCTTTTGTATTTCAACAGCATGTGGATAAGGTATTTCAATACCAGCTTTATCTAAGGCTAATTTTACATTTTCCATTGTACCAAAATATACGTCCCAATAATTTGCTGGCGTACACCATGGTCTAACCGCAAAATTAACAGAACTGTCAGCCAATTCAGAAACATTTACTGAGGGTGCTGGATCAGATAAAACTTTATCATTAGACGTTAAAACTGAAAGTAAAACCTCTTTTGTTTGTTTAATATCAGCATCATATGATACGCCAATGGTAAGATCTACTCTTAATTGGCCTTCTTCGGTATAGTTTACAATGTTACCGTTAGATAATGTTCCGTTCGGAATAATTACCAATTTATTTGAAGGGGTTATAATTTTAGTAGTAAAAATTTCAATTTCTTTTACTACACCAAGTTCACCTTGAGCCTCAATTAAATCACCAATTTTAATTGGCTTAAAAATCATTAATAAAACACCTCCAGCAAAATTAGCAAGTGATCCTTGCAATGCTAAGCCTATAGCTAAGCCAGCGGCTCCTAATATTACAGCGAAAGATGCTGTATCAATACCTAAAATTCCTAAAACTGTGATAATTAAAAGGATTTTTAAAGCCCAACCTATTAAGTTTGTTAGGAATTTTTGTAGACTTTCATCATAATTTTTTTTACCCATTAAACTGGCTACAGTCTTCAATAATTTTTTAATAACCCAAGAGCCTACAATCCATATTACAATGGCTCCAATGATACTGAAACCATAGGTAGCTAAGAAGGTTGTGATACTGGCAATAATACTGTCAAAATCCATATTTAGTTTTTTTGTTAAGTGAAAAGAATTGTAATTAAAGCAAGAACGGCTGGTACTCCTTGAATGTAAAATAGTTTTATTTTCTTTGTTGAATAAGCACCGTAGACGCCTGCAATAATGACGCAAGATAAAAAGAATATTGCAATTTGATCAGGAAAACTTTTGTTTACAAGTGACCACACGAGGCCAGCCGCTAAAAAACCATTATATAAACCTTGATTGGCTGCCAATACCACCGTTTGTTTTGCTAGGTCTATTGATAATCCAAAAGCTTTCAATGCCCTCGGTGTTGTCCACAAAAACATTTCTAATATTAGAAAATAGAAATGCAATAGAGCCACAAGAGTAATTAAAACTATTTGAACCGTTCTCATTTTAAAAGTATTTTAATTTGTTGAAGTGCTTTTGCCGTTTCATTAACAGGTAATTGACAAGTACCATCTATACAGACATAAAAAGTAGTTTCATTTTTTGAATACTTGTACTCTAATAAAGGCATATTGCTATCAGTAGTACTACCAACGATTAACTTATTGGGAATATATTTCTTATTAAATTCTTTTAATTTTTCTAAAGCATCTTCACCAACTATCGCTACTTCATAAAAATCACCTATAAAATTTGAATATAACAACAACCAATTGGATGCCCCACCAGCATATTTTGATGCTTTCTCCTTAACATTATGCAACATCTGATTGGCGTTTTTAGCATAGGTTGGGTTGGCAAAATAGTGTCCGAGTTTAAATAAATTATTCGCCATAATTGAATTTGAAGACGGAATAACATTATCATCAGTTTCAATTTTTCGAGTTATTAATTGTTTATCCTCATCAGAGGTGAAGAAGAATAGTTGACTCTTGTCATCATAAAAATGATCATAACAATAATCGGTCATTTTTTTTGCGTCATTTAACCATTGATCATCAAGAGTAACTTCATAAAGATTAATAAATGCGTCAATAGTTGTGGCATAATCAATTAAATAAGCATTAATGCTACTTTTTCCATTCTTGTAGTTTCTGAATAAACTACCATCTGCCTTATGCTGTGTTTTGTCAATAAAGTTAGCCGTTTTTAATGCTCTTTCTAAAAAACGCTTGTCATCAAAAACACGATACGCATCAACATAACCTTTAAGCATTAAAGCATTCCATTCTGTAAGTATTTTATCATCTAAACGTGGACGGTCTTTTTTACTTCTGGCTTTAAGTAAGGTCTCTTTCCATGTAGTTACTTTTTTGGAAAGATCTTCTTTAGAGATTTGAAAATTTTCTAAAATGTCATCATTTGTTTCTATTCGATTCAAATGATAGGTTTCATTTTCCCATTTAAAGGCATCCTTAATATTGTAATAGGCAGCAAATAAATCGAAATCTCCCGAGCCTTCGGAATTAAGAATATTTTTTAACTCTTCATTTTTCCAAACATAAAAGGCCCCTTCTTCTAATTCACCTTTTTCATTCTTACTATCCGCATCAAGCGAAGAGTAAAAGGCACCTGATTTATCCATTAACTCTCGCTCTATAAATGCGGTAGTCTCATAGACAATCTCTTTATATAAGGGGTTTTTAGTAACCAAGTATGCATTTGAGTATAAACTTACCAATTGGCCATTGTCATAGAGCATTTTTTCGAAATGGGGAATGTGCCATTTAGCATCTACCGAATAGCGAGCAAAACCACCACCAACTTGATCGTACAAACCGCCATACGCCATATTTGTTAACGAAGTATTTACATAATCCATTATTTCATCATCGGCATTTTGAACGGCATATCTCAATAGAAATTGATAATTGTTGGGCATAGGAAATTTAGGAGCACCTGCGTTACCGCCAAGGTCTGTATCCATATATTTCTTCCAATTGTCTACAATGGTGTCTAATTCAATGGTAGAGTATTCTTTTTCGGAAGTGTTTATGGTAACCAAATCTGATTGCTGAACACCGGTAGTTAGTTGCGTAGCATACTCTTCCATTTTTTCAGGATTTTCCTTGTAGAGTTTTGTGATTTGTTCTAAGGCACTTATCCAGTTTTCTTTCGGAAAATAAGTGCCACCCCAAACAGGTCTGCCATCAGGCAAAGCGATACAGTTTAAAGGCCAGCCGCCACTTCCAGTCATTAATTGTACGGCATTCATATATACTTGATCAACATCAGGTCTTTCTTCTCGGTCCACTTTTACATTGATAAAATTTTGATTCATAAGTTTTGCAACGGTAGAATCTTCAAAACTTTCATGTTCCATTACATGGCACCAATGACATGCCGCATAACCAATAGAAATTAAAATTAGTTTGTTTTCTTTTTTAGCCAACTCCAACGTTTCATCATTCCAGGCATGCCAATCTACAGGATTGTGTGCGTGTTGCAATAAATAGGGGCTAGTTTCATTAATAAGACTGTTTGTGTACTTATGTTTTGTCATCTCTTCTTTATTTTGACTATTGCAGCTAATCATAAGAATACCACATAATGATAGGAGAAAATATTTTTGAATCATGATTTTTATATTGCGATAAAGATAAGGAATAATGACAAGCCTCTATAAGCTATTTTAAGTGTTACAAAAATAGAAGAAAGTGATGTAAATAAAAAAACGTTTTGAAAAGTTCAAAACGTTTTAAATTTGTTATAAAAAAGTAGCGTTATTGAACTTCAAAAGTAATTTTTACATTTACTCTAAATTCTTCTACATCACCATCTTTTACAACTGCACTTTGAGATTGTACAAATACAGATTTGATATGCTTTACACTTTTAGATGCGTGCTTTACTGCTTTGCGAGTGGCTTCTTCCCAGCTTTTGTCAGAATTTGCCATTACTTCAATTACTTTCATTACTGCCATAATATTTGATTTTAAGTTTATAAAATGAGTGAATTGTAAATATACAATTTTATCCATTTAAAGCGACTACCTCCTCTATCTTATTGGGTAACAATTGTTTTAAAGTGGCCTCAATTCCACTTTTAAGAGTAATGGTAGAAGAAGGGCAACCACTACAGGCTCCTTGTAAAATTACGCTTACTGTTTTTGTGCTGGCATCATATGATTGAAACATAATATTTCCACCATCAGAGGTTACTGCAGGCTTGATATATTCATCTAAAATAGCAATAATTTCTTGCGAAATATCATCTAAGTTTGCTGTGGGTATTGGTTCTATTTCCACTTTTTTATGCACTATAGGTACATAGTTCTCTGTAATTATTGGTTTGGATTCCGTCAAATATTTTTTTAAAAAATCGCGTAGAGCTGTTGTTATTTCGAACCATTCAACACTATTGTTTTTTGTAATTGAAACGTAATTGTTAGAAATAAAGACCTCATTTACAAATGGAAAACTATATAATTCTTTGGCAATTGGAACTTCTAACGCGTCTTCTAATGAAGTAACTTCAATATTTTCTGAAGTCAATAATTGATTACTTACAAATTTCATAACCCCAGGGTTTGGAGTGCTTTCTGCATATACGTCTACAAAAATCTGTTTGGTCTCTTTTTTTGAATTGAAAAGACTATCGTTTACTGTAAGATAATTTTCGATAATGGCTTTAAGTTCATCTTGAACATCAGTCCATTCTACAATATCAAAGCGTTCAACAGCAATGAAATTTGCGGTAACAAATACTTTTTTAACAAAAGGTAAATGAAAAAGCTCTTGAATAAATGTTGAGTTTTTTACATCTTCAACAGAATTATACTCAAAGCTTCCCTCTGTTAAAATTTTATTGGCCACAAACTTAATTATGGTAGGTGTTTTAGTACTTTCTATATCTATTTTTAACATCTTCAAATTAATTTATTACAAAAGTAATACTATATTTGATACAACCTAAACTTATTCATTTGAAGAGATTTTACTTTTTCATCTTATTTTCTTTGTCCCTAACCCTAAATACTTTTTCACAAAAAGAAGCATCGCATTGGTATTTTGGTGATAGAGCGGGCTTAGATTTTAGCACAGGAGTACCCACAGTAGATACAAACGGCGTTTTATCTACCACTGAAGGTTGTGCAACGATATCTGATATTGGCGGCAATCTTTTATTTTATACGGATGGTACCACTGTTTGGAACAAGAACCATAATAGAATGCCTAGTGGTAGTGGCCTTTTAGGAGATTCTTCTAGTTCTCAATCTGCCATTATTGTACCTAAACCTGATGATAATAATATCTACTATATCTTTACTGTAGATTGGTCTGGAGGTGAAAATGGACTCAATTATTACACTGTTGATATGACATTAGATAGTGGTTTAGGTGATGTTATTGGAACTAGTAATTCTCCCAAACCAACAAAGCTATTGTCTTTACCCGTATCTGAAAAAATTACAGCCATAAAAGTAAAAGATGAAGAGGCTTTTTGGGTAATAGCGACTAAGGAAGGACGTTTTTATGTCTATAAAGTTGATGAAAACGGAGTTGAAAGTACTCCTGTTACTGGAAATCTTGGTTTTATGAACCCTGATGATATGAGGGGGTATTTAAAAACGTCACCAGATGGAAAGTTTTTAGTTTCCGCAAATATGTCTTCAGGTACTTTCTTATATGATTTTGATAGTGCCACTGGTAGTGTTTCAAACCAACGTCGATTAGATTTGTCAAACGAGTTTGGTTATGGTGTTGAGTTTTCTCCATTAAGTAAAAAATTATATATCTCTACAGGTAATTTTGGTAGAAATGGACCTTATTTAGAAAAACTATTCAAGTTTTCACTTGATTTAGCAGACCTGTCTATTTCAAATATAAATGCCAATAAAATTGAAATGCACTCCTATATGAATTCAAGGGCCGCATTGCAAGTAGGTGTAGATGGTAAAATTTATAGAACTATAGATAATGCCTCTTTTTTAGGTGTCATCAATAATCCCGATAGTGATGGTGCTACCTATACCCACAATGCTATTAGCCTTGGCGGAAGGTTAGGTACGCAAGGATTACCACCTTTTATTCAATCGTTTTTTGCAGCTTTAATTAGTACGGAAAACCTTTGTTTGGGTAATGAGACAGAATTTTCAATAGAGTCTAATGAGCCTATTTTATCTATTGAATGGGATTTTGGAGACGGATCAACATCAACAGTTTTGGAGCCATCGCATACCTATACAACAGCTGCTGATTATATTGTTAATGTTGAGGTTACTACAGCTACAGAAACTAAAACAATTACGCAGACAATTACCATTTTTGATGTACCTGTGGTTACCACCCCGATAGATTTGTTTCAATGTGATGATGATACGGATGGCGTTACTGTATTTAATCTAAATGAAGCTATTCAATTAATGGTTACTGATCCAGCTAATTTGAATATTAAATTTTATCAAAAGAATATAGATGCTATTGAAGGCAATAGTGTCAAAAGTATCCAAAACGCTCAAGATTTTTCTAATGCATTAGCAACTCAAGTGTATGCACGTATAGAAAATACTTATGGCTGTGAGAAAATTGTGGAAATCAATTTAAAAGTATCGTCAACTTCAATTAATTCAGATTATTCATTAATTATAAATGAATGTGATGATAGTACCGACGGTGATGATACAAATGGATTTACATCATTTAATTTTGCTGATGGCTCAGCAACTATTTTAGATCAATTACCAAGTAATCAGAATTTAGCGGTTACTTATTACGAGAGCATGTCCGACGGACTGGAAGAAATAAATGCCATAAATCCTGAAAATTATACAAATACAACCGCTTTTACGCAAAAAATAGTCGTTAGAATAGAGAGTGAGGATAATAATAAGTGTTTAGGATTGGGTTATTTTATTACTTTACAAGTTAACGAGTTGCCAAATTTTGATCTTCCAGAAGAGGCCTTTACATGTATAAACAATCCATTAGAACCTGTTGTTGTTTCTGTTATGAATCCACAAGATGTTTATAATTATCAATGGACCGATAGCAGCGATACTGATTTGGTTAATGGTAATACGGCTTCTTATAATTTCACAGAACCAGGTAGCTATAAACTTACAGCTTACAATTCAGTAACCAACTGTTCGAGAACAAAAACCATTTTGATTAGTTCATCTAATATTGCTGCTTTTCAAGATTTTAAAGTGGAAGATGCAGCAGAGAATAATACAGTAACTGTTAATGTTACGGGTGAGGGAGATTATGAATATGCACTAGATAATCAGTATGGTGTGTACCAAGATTCTAATATGTTTGAGAATGTTACATCAGGCATTCATACCATATACATTAGAGATAAAAATGGCTGTGGTACACTAGAAGAAGAAGTTTCTGTCATTGGTTTTCCTAAATTTTTTACGCCAAACGGTGATGGATTTAATGATTTTTGGCAAATAGATGGAGTAAGCTTTCAGCCTACTTCTCTTATTTATATTTTTGATAGATTAGGTAAGGTGATAACAAAAATTGAACCCACCTCTGAAGGATGGAATGGAACATATAGAGGTAAATTAATGCCAGAATCTGACTATTGGTTTAAGGTAAAACTGGAAGATGGAAGAACATTAAAAGGTAATTTTAGCTTAATTAGACGATAGTTAATAAAAAGCTCTAGAAATTTTATTTGATGAATGATTTAAAAAAATATTTAGCAATAGTAATTATTGCTTTTAGTACTTTCAGTTTGAAAGCTCAAGGAACGTTGCCTATTTATTCTGATTATTTATCAGATAATGTATTCTTAGTGCATCCAGCAGCAGCTGGTATAGGGAATTCAGCTAAGTTTAGACTAACACACAGGCAACAGTGGTCAGATAATGAAGATGCTCCGTCTTTACAAACATTAACTTACCATCAAGGATTTGGAAAAGGAATGGCTTTGGGAGGAATGTTGTTTAATGATAAAAACGGATATCATTCGCAATTAGGAGTACGTGCAACTTATGCCTATCATCTTAATTTTGGGAGAGATGATGCCTTAAATCAGCTTTCATTATCACTATCTGGGTCTTATGTCCAAAATAGTTTAGATCAACGTAGTTTTACTGCTTATGACCCCATTATTTCACAGGTTATTGAATCAGATCATTATGTAAATGCTGATTTTAGTGCAGCTTACTTTAATTTAGATGGTTATGTTTATTTAACAGCAAAAAACCTGTTGTTAAATACTAAAAATTCTGTAGATAATAATTACAATTCATTGAACTTACGAACCTATCTGTTAAATATGGGTTACTTTTTTGGTTGGGAAAAACGATTTCAAGTGGAGCCCTCTGTAATGTTGCAGTATGTTGAAAAAACAGGTGAATTTAATGTTGACCTGAATGCCAAAGTTTATAAACTATTAGATAGAAATAAGCGTATTTGGTTTGCCTTAAGTTACCGTCAAAGTTTAGACGGTAATAAATTACAAGAATTGAGTCAATTGACTCCAATTGCGGGATTTGAAATTGATCGTTATTTACTTTCTTACACCTATACGCATCAATTGGGAAATGTAACCTTTGCAAACGGTGGGTTTCATCAATTTACGTTGGGTATTAATTTATTCAATAAACGACCTAAGGATCAGGGGTATATTCCTAGATTTAATCCATTTTTATTTAAAAATGATAATTAAAATTTAAATTAATTTAAACTTTGTAGTTCCTCTACTAACAAATCTTTACGGATAAAATCATTCATAGAAACGGAATGTATTGATTGTCCATCCTCGTCATTGAGTTTTCTGTTATTGTCTATATCATCATATGTTGTAAAGTAAATTGTTGCTGTTGCAGGAATATATTTCCAGTTCTTTAAATGCTCATTAGTTTTGTGATTTTTGTAAAATTCCTACCGGCATTGGTACTTAAATATAATGCTGTAAAGGCCTCTTGTTTTTCATTGTTAGGAAACGAATCAATTACTTGGTAAATCGTTGTGTTTAATGTTGGGTTAAGACTATCAATGAATCTCTCAAAAGAAATTATCTTTATCTTTTTCTTGGTTAAAACGTGAGTTTCTTGTGTTTTTATATGTTGAAATATGAGATTGTTCAAATAGTTTTTTTGCCAATCATCACTAGTATAAGAACTTCTTTTTTGTTCGCGAACCTCATTGTCTCGAACAGAGAAAACAATAAAATCGGTATTTTCAATAAGAGATGGTAAATTGGCAACAAGAGTGTTTGCTACTGTTTTCTGATTTTCTGGTTTGTCAATAATTGTATTCGTATTTTTATCTTCCGCTGATTTCGCACAAGATAAAAATAGCATTCCTAGGAATGCTATCGTCATCAAAATTTGATACTTTTTCATGTTGTTATTTTCGATTACCATTTGTAATTCTTTCCTTTTGCTTGTCTTTTTATGGCTTCTACCATAACATTCTCTAAACCTTTACTACTGTCTTTTTGCTTTTCGGCAACATACTTATTTCTTTTAGTATTCAGTTCCTGAATCTTTTCTTGAATTTCAGTACGTTTTTTACTTTATGCGACAACATAGATTTTAATCTCTTTTGATGATTTATTTTTAAGAGCATCGGGTAAGGTTTTTTTGTCTAATTTATCATAACTAAATCCTGCTTCTTTTTCGGCATCTACTAAATCCCATGTAGCATTATTATATATTCTAGAGCTTTTACTTACGGCTCTCTTAACTTCAACAACTTCGTCTAATTCAGCAGCATTACTGTCCTGAAGGGCTTGCTTTCTTATTTTAGTATAGCCATTACTTCCAAAATAAATATAGGTGTCATTCAATTGCTTATTTAACTTGATAATTACGGCATCATATGGAGAAGCAATATGTACAATTTTTTCATCCTGATTTATTGTCATATAATCACCGCCAGTTAAAGTAGCACCATCTTTCCACATTCCAGATACTCCATTTTGATAATTACCACAAAAAATGGTGTTTACTACAACATCTTGTTCTTTGGCTTGTGTTGTCGCATCTTTATAATCAGTTTTACCCTGTGTAAAAGGTTCGTTACCCGCTATAAAGATGATGTTAAGATCATTTTTATTTTTACCCCATTTTAATTCTTTTAATGAGGTCATAATAACTTCACCACAAAATTCATTGCCGCCATTTGTTTTTAATGCAAACAGTTTTTCTGAAATCTCATCAAGATCAGAGCTAAAGCCGATAACTTGACGGATAAATCCTTCTTTAGAAGGAAGGCCGCTATTTCCATATTCGTATAATGAAATTTCTAAATCGGGATTTTCATTTTCACATTTTGCATAGGAAAGTTCGTTTACGATTTCCCACAATTGGGTTTTTGCTTGATTAATCAATCCGTCCATTGAATTACTAGTATCCAATAATAACGCTACTTTTATAGTGTTTTTTATCTTCGGATGTTCTTCATTAGCATAGCTTAAGAAGCTATTACAGAAAAACATTAGTATTAAAATTTTACTCACACTATTTTTAATTTTAAAAGAGAGGCCTTGATTTTTTTTCGAATAGTTCATAATTTTTGTTTTAAATTCAGAGTAAAAGTATATTGAAGAAAGAGCTATAAAAACTACAAATGAGTGAAATGGTTGTTTTAATGAGTGAGAAAGACATTTAAAAAAGGGAAGTAGTTATTTAGTGTCTATTTGAGTCGTAAAAACCTTATTATTAGTATACAGCCATTTTATAAAACCAATTTTAGTATGTAGATTTACATAATTAAAGAAACCTAATGAAGCAAAAACTTTACATACTTACCATGCTGTTTTTTGTGGTATTTTCTTATATGCAGGCCCAAGAAAATGATAGGGTAGCTCTTCCTAATAAGATCTATTCAGATAGGATTACTGATGAAAGTGGTACACCATTAAGTGGACTTACCGTACGTGTAAAAAGTAAGGGGTTAAGAACAACAACGAATTCGAATGGAGAGTTTTCGATTAACGCTAGTAATGGAGATATAATTGAGTTGAGTAAAAATGGAGTCGTTATAAATACCTATCGTTTAACTGGCAGTGTATATTATGAAGTTCAAGATGAATCTGGAGTTATAGAGAATGATGAAAAGAAAAAAATAGGGTCATCTTCAAAAATTAGTAAGCGAGGAGGGGCATCTCAATTTCAACTTTATTTAGATTCAGCTAATTACAATAAAAAGAGAAACCCCACAAAAAGTATAGATCAAGTTGGAGGAGCACTATTAATTGCAAATGACAATAATAATAAAAGTCAATTGGCACAATCATATACTATTCTCGGAGATGTTTATATGAATTTAAAGCAATACGATTTAGCTGCCAGTAATTATAAAACATCTATTGATAATATTGATGATATAGCCGTACAATTAAAATTAGCAGATGCTTATTTTCGGGATAATGATACTAAAAAAAGTGAAAATAATTATAATGGAGTTCTGAGCAAGAAAAAGGTGTCAGATATGCAAAAAATAGTGGCATATAAAGGTTTAGGGAATATCTATTTGAAATTAAAAGAACATAATAAGGCTGTTGCTCAATATCAAAACGCATTAACAATAGCTCAAAAGGAAAAAAATACAGCTGAAATAACAGATTTAAACACGCGGATTTCAGAAGCATTAGAGGCAAGTGGACAAATTGCAAAGGCGGAAGACTTTTTAATGCTTGCACGGACAAATGTTCGTAAACAAAGTCCAAAGGAAGAAGCGATTCAAAGTCAACGTACGGCCGATTTTTACAGCCGTAATAAAAACGTTGATAAAGAGGTTTTACTTAGAAAAGAAACATTGAAAAATCTAGAAGATGCTGAGCTTAGTGAGGTTGTTATGGAAGATGATTCAGAAGCTTTGTCAAAACCAAAAGTTAAATATGATCTTGGAAATGCTTTATTAAAACAAAATAATTTTGAAGAAGCCATTCCTATTTTAGAGGAAAGTGCTTCTGAAGCGGAAAACAATGAAGACATTTTAACGCAAAAAGATGCCATACAACGTTTGTCAGAAGCATACGCTTCTGTTGGAGATGATAATAAAGCGTTGAGTAATTATCAAAAATATGTTTCTTTAGTTGATAAATTATATCAACAAAAGGAAGAGGAAATAAATGCTGTCGTTAGTCTTAATAGAGATCTATCAGAAAAACAGAATAGAATTACTAGCTTAGAAAAAGACAGGGAATTAACACAAAGTAAGTATCAATTAAGCCAATCAGAGAGCAGATTGACAATTGAAAATGATAGACGACAAAAACTCATAATATATGCGTTAATTGGTGGTTTGTTACTGTTGTTGTTCTCTTTATTTTGGATGATAAGAAGCAATAAACAAAGACGATTGGCAAATAATTTACTGGCCTTAAAATCATTGCGTACACAAATGAATCCGCATTTTATTTTTAATGCCTTAAACTCCGTGAATAGCTTTATAAGTCAAAATGATGAACGTACAGCCAATCGATATTTGACAGATTTCTCTACATTAATGCGAAGTGTTTTAAACAATTCTGAAGAAGATTTTATTCCGCTAGAAAATGAAATTGAGTTGTTAGAACTTTATTTGAAATTAGAACACTCTCGTTTTAAAGATAAGTTTGATTATGAATTAAATGTCGATGCAGCTATTGATAGAGGGCAATTTCAAATTCCACCAATGCTGTTACAACCTTATGTGGAAAATGCGGTATGGCATGGCTTACGCTATAAAAAGGAAAAAGGATTTTTAAAAGTGAGTCTGGACAAAATAGATGAAGAAACCATTAAAATTGAAATAGCTGATAATGGTATTGGTAGAGTAAAATCTAAAGCTTTAAAAACGGAACACCAGAAAAAACAAAAGTCGAAAGGAATGCAAAATATAAAGCAGCGAATAAAGATTTTAAATCAAATGTATAAAGATAAAGTTGATGTTTTTATTGAAGATATGCATGAAGATAAAACAGGAACCAAAGTGGTTTTGATTTTAAAAAAGGACTAAAAAGAAGTTGGAAGTCCGAAGGCGGAAGTACAGTAAAAAGGGAAGAGGTAGGAAATACGAAGAGCTAAAAATTAAATTTCGAAAAATGATAATTTTAAATGGGAAGATTGCTGCATGAGTATTGTCCCCTTGAGGGGGCTTTAGGGGTGTTTTTAGAATCAAATTTGATCAAAGCAATTACACAGTTACACAATTCAAAGATTTCACGATTAAACAATTACACGATTACGCATGATTTTAAAAACCATAATAGTAGAAGACGAGCAAACCAGTAGAGAAATCTTAAAGAATTATCTTGGTAAATATTGCCCAACAGTTGAGGTTGTTGGCGAAGCTGAAAATATAGATGAAGCGATGGTTTTAATTCGAAATAACGAGTTAGACTTGGTGTTTTTAGATGTAGAAATGCCTTATGGTAGTGGGTTTGATTTACTAGAGAAATTAGGAAACACAACATTTGAAGTTGTTTTTGTAACCGCTTACAATCAATATGCTATTGATGCATTAAACAATCATGCTTCCTACTACTTGTTAAAGCCAATTTCCATAGATGAGTTAATTAAAGCAGTTGATTATGTAACCACATTAAGATCCAAAGAAAGTGAATTGCAAAATGTAGGGTTAGTCCCGAAAATTAAAGTGAATGAAGGTAAAATAACAATACCTACACAAGACGGATTCGAGGTCTTAGAAATGAAAGACATTATGTATTGCAAGGCAGATGATAACTACACAGAGATCTTTTTAGAGAATAAGCATAAAAAATTAGTGAGTAAAACCTTAAAGTATTTTGAAGATATTTTGAAAGAAAGTGGTTTTGCACGTATTCACAAATCATATTTAGTAAATGTGTCTTATATCATATCTTATAAAAAAGGAAAGGGAGGTACTGTTTCTTTATCTAATGGGAAAGAGTTAAGTGTTTCAGCATCTAAAAAAGCAGACTTTTTATCTTATTTTAAGTAGTAAGGTTCGTACTCGGAAGTTTTTTGAAACCTTAATAATTTTTATAGTTAGCTATCCTATAAATTGATTAATTTTGTAGTATCTGAAGGTGAAAACGGTCAGTGTAATCTACAAACTTTTTAATATTAAAATATGATTATTAGAGAATTAAACGGGAAAAAGCCACAATTTGGTGATGATTGTTTTATTGCCGAAAATGCAGTAATTGTGGGAGATGTGCAAATGGGAGATCAATGTAGTATTTGGTACAATGCAGTATTACGTGGTGATGTGCATTTTATTAAATTAGGTAATAAGGTAAATGTTCAAGATGGAGCAGTGGTACATTGTACATATCAAAAATGTCCTACTACAATTGGAAATAATGTATCTATAGGTCATAACGCACTTGTTCATGGTTGTACAATACATGATAATGTTTTAATAGGCATGGGTAGTATCGTTATGGATGAATGTATTATAGAAAGCAATTCAATTATTGCAGCTGGTGCAGTGGTAACTAAAGGTACTACAGTAGAGTCGGGGAGTATTTATGCAGGTACGCCAGCTAAAAAAATTAAGGATATCTCTCAAGAACTAATCTCAGGAGAAATTGATAGAATTGCCAATAATTATGTTAAATATTCAAGTTGGTATAAATAATAAAAAGCTATAATTTGCGAAAAATAATTATTCTTATCGGTTTAGTTTCTTTAATTTTTTCCTGTGAAAAGAAACGAGAAAAGGTAGAAGAAACATCCAATATTTCTGAAAGTAAATACAATACAATAGAAAGTCTAAAATGGCTAGTTGGTAATTGGGATAATATAATTCCTGAACAGCAATCCTATGAGAGTTGGAAACAGAAAAATGACAGTACGCTAATTGCTTATAGCTATACAACAGTTTCTAAAGATACCGTTTTCCAAGAAAACATGCGTATTCAGCAAATTTCAAATCAGTTGATTTTAACGGTGAGTGTTCCAAATCAAAATGATGAACAGCCCGTTGAATTTAAGTTGATACCCGAAAGCAATAATGTATTTACGTTTATTAATGAACAACATGATTTTCCTAGTAAAATAACCTATACCAATCCTGTAAAAGATTCAATACATGCTTGGGTAGAAGGGCAAATTGATAGTACTTATAAGAAGATTGATTTTTATTTTAAAAGAAGTAATTAATGCAAAAAACGCTTGTTTTAATAGCACTAATACTAGTCTCTATAAGTTGTAAGACTGTTAAATCGACAACTCAGAAACAAATTCAACTTAGGTTTCTAGATGAATATATTGTGCCCAAGAACATTTCAATAGAGGGTAATTTAGTTGGTGGCTTGTCGGGAATAGACTATGCAAATGGCAACTATTATTTAATTTGTGACGACGCTTCTAATCCCAGATATTACAAAGCGAACATTGAGATAAATAATTCAAAAATTGATACAATTGCGTTTACAGAAGTGGTTGCTTTTAATGACAGCACACACTATTTGGATGTTGAATCTATACGGTTTGATAAAAAAACGAATAACGTTGTAATAACAAGTGAAGGGAGTGTTAATCTAAAAAAAGACCCCTCTTTTTTTAGTGTTGATTCTAAAGGTTCAATTAACCATTTTTTTGAAATACCAGACTATTTTAAAGCAACTAGTAAGCAGCAACCTAGAAATAATGGTACGTTAGAAGGTGTGGCAATTAGCTATGACCAAAAAGGATATTGGATTGCGATGGAATTGCCATTGGAATCGGATGGACCGGAGCCAAAAGTTTCGGAAACGAAATCGCCAGTTAGAATAACATATATAGATGCGAATACTAAAAAACCGACAATGCAGTTTGCTTATTTGTTGGATAAGATAGCAAAAGAACCGCAAGGAAACTTTGCTGTAAATGGGTTGACTGATCTGATTGAATATCATAAAAATCAATTTATTATTATTGAACGTAGTTATTCGTCGGGATTGGGAACACAGGGTAATACGATAAGAATTTATGCGGTTAATGCCGCAAAAGCCAGCAATACAATTGCTACGGAGTCATTAATTAATTCAGAACTAGTTCTAGCTAATAAAAAGCTTTTGTTCGATTTTGAAAGTGTAAGAAGTCAGTTGACTGATACAAGTATAGATAATATTGAAGGGCTGACGGTTGGTCCAACGTTGGCTAATGGAAATCAAACTTTGATTTTAGTAGCAGATAACAACTTCAACAAGTTAGGTGCTCAATTAAACCAATTTATTTTATTGGAAATTTTGAAGAAGTAAAATTTGTTTACCGTAGTAAAGTAGCATAAACAAAAAAATCTATTTAATGTTTAGGTAGTTAATAAAAGGGATGACGTAATTTTAGGTGATTTGAAATACGAATTTTTACTTTTTTTTATAATTTATAAAAAATATTTGTATCTTAGCAGTCTACTTAGAAAAGGTTTCGCCTTTTCTTTTTTGGGTGTTTTCATAAGTGTTTAGCGACAAAAATAATATCCCAAAATCTTAGACAGCTAAGTTTCTTAGCTGTCTTTTTTTTATAATTTATTAATAGTAATTGATTGGTAATAAATTGATTGGTAATTTTAGAAGTTTAAAAATGCTACAGATGCCGATGTGTCAATGCCGTTAACAATTCTTACTAAGGTTTTAATATCAGCATTGCTAAATAATTTATGACTAGGTTTTGTGGTTGAATTATTTAATAAATTATGGCGTTCTAAAATTGCTTTGGTTTGTCTAGCCACAGCTTCACCAGAATCAATAATAGTGAGCTTATTTCCAACTATTTTTTTAATTTGAGGTATTAAAAAAGGGTAGTGACTACAACCCAATACAAGGTAATCTATTTTTTGTTGTAACATAGGCTGTAAAAATTTTTGCAACAGATGTTCCATTTCCATACTATTTATTTGATCATTTTCTATTAAAGGCACCAATCCTTCCCCGATAGTTTCAATGACGGTTATACCCTCTGTAAACTTTTGTGAAGTACTATGGAATAAATCACTACTTAGTGTTCCTTTCGTAGCTAAAATACCAATAGCGTTTGTTTTAGTGTTTAATGCCGCAGGTTTAATAGCAGGTTCAATACCAATAAACGGCACATCGTAATTTGATCTCAAATAATCTATGGCATTAGTGGTAGCGGTGTTGCAGGCCACAACGATAAGCTTGCAATTTTTTTTTAAAAGTAACTCCGTGTTTTTTACACTCAGATTAATAATTTCTTGTTTTGACCTTTCACCATAAGGAGCATTTTTACTGTCTGCAAGATAAATAGTGTTTTCATTAGGTAAATGCTGGACGAGCTCTTTCCAAATAGAAATACCGCCAATGCCAGAGTCAAAAACACCAATAGGATTTGTAGAAGTCATATTACAAATATAAGATAATGCATAACTATCTTTAGGGTATTAAAATAAAAAATCCCGTTTAGAACGGGATTTTTTATTTTAATGTACTTTAGGTAAAATCTTATTTGATACCTAAGTTAGCTTTAACATCAGCCATTAGATCAGTCCCTTTAAAAACAACTAATCCTTTACCTGGAGTAGAGTCAATAACATAATCAAATCCTTTTGCTGCGGCAACGGCATCAATTGCTTTTTGAGCTCTTTCAGCTATAGGTTTATATAAATCAAACTCCTTTTTTTGTAATTCTTCACGAGCAGTTTGTTGATACATTTGTAATTTACGTTGTGCATCTTGAACTTCTTGTAGTCTTTTTTGATTTTCAGCATCTGTTTGAGTAGGTGCTTCTTTATCATACTTTTGCATTTTTGTTTGTAATGCAGTTGATTGTTCTTTGAAATCAGCATCATATGCTTGCACCACTTTTTTAAGTTCTTCTTGCATCTGTTTAGTTTCTGGCATTGCAGCAACTAATTCGTCAGTGTTAATGTGTGCTACTTTAGACTGTGCATTCACGGTCATAGCTCCCAAAATTAATACACTTGTTAATAGTAGATTTTTAAATAGTTTCATTTGTTTTTAATTTATTAATTATTGTTTATTGTTGTTCCTTGTATTATTATTGATCAGTGACATTAAAGTCAACATCTGTTTTCTATTGTCCTGTTTTTGTTGTGTCTTGTTTTTGTTTTATTGCTGCAGCTCTATCTTCTTTTAGTTTTGCAATTTCGTCCAAACGTTTCTGACGAGCTTCTTGCTTAAGCTTTATGGCTTCAGCTCTTTTTTGAGCTTTTTCTTCATTTTGTAATCTAATTTTTTCTCGTAAAGCATCATTTTTAGTTTTTCTTTCATCTGCTTTTGTTTTAGCTTTTTCAACTGCTACTTCTTGGGCTTCTGTCCGTTCCACTTTTTTTTCTGCAATCTCTTTAATCTTCCGACCTTTTACAATTTTATTTAATACTAACTCACTAATATCATATTGATTGTTTGAATAGAGCATAACCAAATCACTAGACTTGTCAAAAACAATATCGTATTTTTTGGCTAGGGCTATTTCTTGTACTGCATTATATATTTGATCTTGTACTGGTTTTACTAACTGCTGACGTAAAAAGAACATATCTCCGTTTGGACCAAAATAAGCAGCTTGCAAATTCTTTAAATCAAGCTCTCTGATTTCAATATCTTCTTCTTTTTCACTAATTAGATCATCAGTTAGCAAAGCTTTTTCGTTACTTAAATCTGTTTTTAAAGTTTCAATATCACTCTTTATTGCATCTAATTTTTGTTGCCAAGTAATTACTTTTGCCTTTAGTCTAGATTCCGCATCAACATATTCAGGTACATTGTCTAGAATGTATTGCATATCAATATATGCTATTTTTTGTGGCTTTTGAGCTACTACTACAGTACTTGCAAATATAGTTAGTATAAAAATTAAATTACGTATCATGCTACAATGTGTATTTAGAAAAAACCGTGCCAAAGTAAATATATTGCAAATGTACTAATTTAGTTAGAATTGTTGACCAATAATAAAATGTACAGATTGACCTGGCGTAACTAGATCAGTATCAAATCCTTTAGCAAAATCTATACCTAATAAACCAAATGCTGGCATATGTATTCTAATGCCTGCTCCAGCAGAACGTTTTAAATTAAATGGTGCAAAGTTATTAAAATCATCAAATGCTTTACCGCCTTCTAAAAACCCTAATACGTAAATTGAAGCGGTTGGTTTTAAAGTTATAGGATAACGAAGTTCTAATGAAAATTTGTTATAGATAGTACTACCTAAGTTAGAAGATAAGCTATTATTTTCATATCCACGTAAACCAACTGTAGTTCTACCATCAAATTGGCCGGAAGCTAGACCATCTCCACCTAAGTAAAAACGTTCGAAAGGCGAAACACCTAATTCGTTATTATAAGCACCTAAGAAACCAAATTCAACGTTAGACATCAAAACAAGTTCGTGTTGAGGTTTTCCCATTATTTTACTAAACCATTTACCACTAAAGTTAAGTTTGTAATATTCTAGTAACTTGAAACGCTCTGCAGAAGTTAAATTTTCATAATCTTTATCTTTACTATCAAACAATGAATATGGAGGTGTTAATTTAGCACCTATACTGAATGTAGAACCTAAGGTTGGAAAAATTGGATTATAACCAGCAGAACTTCTGCTAAAGTTAAGACCTAAAGATAAATTGTTTGAAATACCATTGTTAAATCCAAAAGTACCTAAGAAAAAGTTATCTAGATTAAAACGTTGGTAACTAATAGCCGTAGATAATGTGAAATAATCATCAGGCCATTTTAAACGTTGGTTTAATGCTAATGTAGCACCAATAATATTTAATTTTTGGCTTTTATCAACTTTATTTGTTTGGTAATTGTAGCTAAATTGGCTAGAGCTATATACAGATAATGATAATGATTTTGGTTTTTTACCTCCAAACCATGGCTCCGTAAATGATAAACTATATGAATTAGAAAAACGACTTGCTTGAGCACGCAATGCAACACTCTGTCCATCTCCTCTCGGAACAGGTTTGTATTCTTTACCTTTAAAAATATTCTTTATCGAAAAGTTACTAAAAGACAACCCTAAAGTTCCTATAAAAGTACTACCACCAAAACCACCTTGTAATTCTATTTGACTGGCACCTTTTTCAACAACACTATATTCAATATCAACTGTTTTATCAGCATAATTAGGTTGTACATCAGGTACAATACTTTCTGGGTCAATATATGGAAGCTGCCCTACCTCTCTAATGGTACGTATAATATCTTCTCTACTAAACAATTGACCTGGCATGGTACGCATTTCTCTCAATAATACATAATCATTGGTTACTTCGTTACCTACAAGTGTTATTTTTCTAATATTAGCAGGTTCATCTTCTCTAATTCTAATCTGAATATCAATAGTGTCATTTTCTACTTTGGTTTCTACAGGGATAACACTAGAAAATAAATAACCATTATTAAGGTAGAAGTTTGTAATATCTTGAGAATCTGGTGTTCCATCACCTTTAATACGCTCGTTCAATAATTTTCCATTATATATGTCTCCTTTTTCTAATCCAATGAACTGTTGTAAAATAGTATCAGAATAAACGGTATTCCCTAAGAATTCAATATTACCGAAATAATATTTTTTACCTTCGTTAACGGTAATGTCCAGATTGATGGTATTGTCATCGTTCCAAGAGATAGAATCTTTTAAAATTTGAGCATCACGATATCCTTTTTCTTGATATTTTTCAACTAATCGCTCTAAGTCGGCCTCGTATTCTTCTTCAATATATTTAGAAGGTTTCCAGAAGCGATAAAATTTCTTTTGCTTTGTTTTTTTAAGCTGCTTCGCAAGCCACTTATCTTCATGCTTTACGTTACCGCTGAATCGTAAGTTTTTTATTTTTATTTTATTTCCTTTATCAATAACGATCAATGCTTTTTCGGCATTATTATCAGTAGTATC
This sequence comes from Aureibaculum algae, assembly GCF_006065315.1. Classification (GTDB taxonomy): domain Bacteria; phylum Bacteroidota; class Bacteroidia; order Flavobacteriales; family Flavobacteriaceae; genus Aureibaculum; species Aureibaculum algae. The sequence goes on from NZ_CP040749.1 coordinate 792,607, forward strand.
AACTTTGGTATTTATGTTAACTTTAGTTTTTAAGAAACCTTTGTCGACATATTTCTTTTTAATGTAGTTTTTAGTCGTTGTTAAAAGGTTTTCGGTAAGCATTGCACCTTTTTTGAACTCTGTTTCTTTAATGAGTTCCTCACCCTTATTCTTTTTCACTCCTTCAACAGTAACGGAGCTAATTTTAGTAAGTTCTTGAACTTCGAACTCTAAATAAATAGTGTTATCATCAATTTTTGTGACGTAAACGTCAACATTGCTAAATAGTTTTGAGTTCCACAATTTTTTTATTGCTCCGGTCAATTTATCACCAGGTATTTTTATGGGCTGCCCAACGCGTAATTCAGAAAAAACGGTAATAGATTGGTCAGAAAATTGCTCATTTCCTTTAACAGAAATACCACCAAGTATATACGTATTTACTTTATTGAAATTAACATCGTCAATATTTATTTTTTTAGCAGGAATTGTATCAGTAGATGTTACAGCAAGGCTATCAATTGCAGAAGGGGTGATTATGGTGTCTGCAGTTTTTATAGTTGTTTGGGGGATGTCTTGTGCATTACTTAAAAATGCCGTTAGTGTAAATACTAAGAGTAATAGGTTGACCTTTAGTTTTCTAATCATTATTGTTTTGAATTTGTTCACTAATTTTCCCAAAGCGTCTTTCTCGACATTGATAATCTAAGATTGCTTTAAAAAAATCTTCTTTTCTAAAATCTGGCCATAATACATCAGTAAAGTATAATTCAGCATAGGCAATTTGCCATAATAAAAAATTACTGATGCGTTTTTCACCACTAGTACGTATCAAAAAATCAACGTCGGGCAAAGTAAATGTATATAAATGATTATTTATAATATTTTCATCAATTTCTTCGATTGAAAGCTGCTTATTAACAACTTTTTTAGAAATATTTTTAATAGTATTAACAATTTCTTCTCTCGACCCATAGCTTAATGCCAAATTTAACACCATAGATGTATTATTTTTGGTCAATTCAATAACTTCAAGTAGTTCTTTTTGAGCTTTTTTTGGCAAATTTTGAGTTTGACCTATCGTTTGTAGTCGAATATTATTTTGTTGAAAAGTTTCTAATTCATCTTTTAGCGAACTCACTAAAATTTTCATTAAGGCTTTTACTTCCGTTTTTGGACGGTTCCAATTTTCTGTTGAAAAAGCATATAAGGTAAGAACTTCAATACCGATTTCGGAAGCGGCTTCAACAGTTTGTTTTACTGCTTTAACACCATTACGATGCCCAAAAACTCTGAGCATTCCTTTTTGTTTAGCCCACCGACCGTTGCCATCCATAATTATGGCAACATGTTTTGGTTTTTTTTCGGTATTTATTTGTGTTATTATATCCATTGTGTGTTAAAAGGCACCAGTATAGCAACCTGGTCTACCAAAGGCATAAACTATTGTAATGCCAGTAAAAACATACCAATCATCGCTGTTGGGGTTTCCAAATGTAAATCTACTATCGTCAATTTCGTGGTTGTTGCCGTCAATAACATCTTTAAAAGTGTATCTAAAAGATGTTTCTAGAGCAATTCCCACATTTTCCATCAACTTCATTTTATAACCAAGGCCAATAGGGAAAACTACTGAGGTTGTTCTTTTTTTACCTCCATCAGGTCCAATCGTTGAATAATTTACCGCTCCTACTTGTGCTATTATATAAGGTGCTTGTGTAAATCCTGTTTTATTAAGACTATATTTGAAGAAGCTAAATTCTACTCCTAAGGCAGCTTCCAAAATTGAATTTCTAAATTGGAGACCTCTGTCTTGCCTCACACTACTTTGTGCTCTACTATCATTATCACTTAAACGTGTATATAAACCCGTAGCTCTGAAGGTGATTCTAGGAGTGTAATTAAACTTGGCAACACCACCAATAGCAATTCTATTGGGTTGAATATAATATTCAGAACCAATATCACCAATGTAATTACTTCCGCCTAAAAAGACACCTGCTTCATACAGTTGTGCTGATGAAATACTTGTAATTAGTATAAATATATTAAATAAAAGCCTTTTTCTCATTTTAAAAAATGTTTGCAAATATAGTTAAATCTATCAGGTTTAAAAGGATAAAACTTCCTTTTTTGATAAACAGTTTTAATGGTAAAATATTGTTGTCAAGACCGTTAAGTTTTCACAAAATACTGTTAATAAAAAGGTTTTTAGTTGCGTTTGTCTTCTCCCCAAAGTAATTTGTCTCTAAGTGTTTTAAAGAAAGTCTGTTGATCTAATTGTATTGTTTTAAGTGAAAAGTCAGCTTTTTTTATAGTTATTACCGAGTTGCTATCAATGGTAGTTGTTCGAGAATCTAAAGATAATAAAGCTTGTTTTTCTCTTGCAATAATTTTTAATTTAATGTTTGTGTTTTCGGGTATAACTAAAGGTCTTGCATTTAAGTTATGAGGGGCAATAGGAGTCAATACCAAACTTTTAGTATTTGGTGTAATTACTGGTCCGCCGCAACTCAAAGAGTAACCTGTAGATCCAGTAGGTGTAGCTACAATTAAACCATCTGCCCAGTAAGAAGTTAAATACTCATCATTTAGATAAGATTCAACCGTAATCATTGAAGTTGTATTTCTTCTACTAACGGCAATTTCATTTAAGGCAAAGTTAATTTCTGAAAGGTCATCATTTTTTTTATTTGAAGTAACACTGAGCAATGTTCTTTCATTAATGGTGTATTTTCTGGTAATTAATAAATTAATAGCTTCAGAAATACTGTCTTTTTGTATCGTTGCTAAAAAACCTAATCTACCAATATTAATACCTAAAATTGGAATGTCTAAATCTCTAACAAAGGTGACTGCTCTTAAAAATGTACCATCACCACCAACAGTTAGCATTACCTCAAAAGAATTGTCTAAATCTTTATAACTGCTAAAGGTCTGATATTCTTTCTCAGGGAAATTATTAACCTTAATAAGGTCATAAAAATTTTCTTCAATAAAAACATCAATATTTTTTGCAGCCAATGTTTTTAATAGAATTTCTATATAGCTAATGGCTTCTCCCTTATAATATTGTCCGTAAATACCTACTTTCATGTTTTGGTTTTATGTCTAAATGTCTAAATATTTTTGTAAATAATCAGACCTCTCTTTTAATGTGTTTAGATACTCATCCACATGGAAGCTGTTCAATATCGTATAATTATATCGTCTAAAAGATTGAATGGTGTTGTTAAGATCATGATCGCTAATTTTAATCGTAATCTCTGCAGTTTCTTTATTAATATTTGATATAAAAGCACCAAGTAATTTCGCATTGTTAGATTCTACAATTTGAGAAATTTCACTAAACGAATATTCACTAACTCCTTTAGAAACAACCATAACGGCACCGCTTTGGTTTAAGAATGGTGTGCTATTAAATATGTGTAAAATATCAGCTAATTCATAATATCCTAAATACTTTAACTTTTCTGTTACAACAGGAATTATAGTGGCTTCATTTAAAGCGAATACTTTTAATAACTCAAACCAATTCGTGTTTTTTCGAGCAAAAAAAGATTGAAATAAATAGCTGTATTCAGATAATAATTGATCATCATCTGTAATTGTTTGCACATCATTTTCAGCAATTAACCCCATGAAATTACCATGTTCAATAACTGGCAGGTGTGTGAATGTAAGCAGGTTAAACAATCCTTTGGCTTTGCTAATCTTGTCAGACGTCTGCAATGCCCTTACGTCTTTTGATATGTAATCTGATGTTATCATATTATGTTGCAAAATAACTAAAATTAAACTACAAATACACTAATTTTGTTTTTGTAAATTTTATCGAAGGTTAAACCTTACCTGTATATAACCGAATGAACACAAAGGTAGGTCCTGCATAAAATTGTTTAATCAATAAACGACAAATGACAAAATTAAGTGTAAATATTAATAAAATTGCCACATTAAGAAATTCTAGAGGTGGAGATACTCCAAATTTGGTGAGTGTAGCTGTAGATGTTCAGGAGTTTGGAGCACAGGGCATTACCATACACCCAAGACCTGATGAAAGGCATATTAGGTATCAGGATGCATATGATTTAAAACCGATTGTAACTACGGAATATAATATTGAAGGGAATCCTATAAAAAAGTTTATAGATTTAGTAGTCGCTATTAAGCCCACTCAAGTAACCTTGGTGCCAGACGCAATTAATGCCATTACCTCAAATGCTGGTTGGGATACCATTAAAAATCAATCATTTTTAACCGAAGTAGTTGCTGAATTTAAGAGAAATGGAATTAGAACTTCAATTTTTATGGATCCTGACTTGGGTTTAATAGAAGCTGCGGTAAAGACAGGGGCAGAGCGAATAGAACTTTATACAGAAGCTTTTGCAACGGAATATGGATTGGGGAATAAAGAAGCTATAAAGCCATATGTAGCATCTGCGAATTTAGCTACAGAACTAGGTTTAGGGATAAATGCGGGTCATGACTTAAGTCTAGATAATATTCAGTTTTTTGCTAAAAACATACCTAATTTATTAGAAGTATCAATTGGGCATGCTCTAATAGCTGAAGCCTTATATTTAGGATTAGAGAATGTAGTAAACTTATATTTACATAAATTAAAATAATGGAAGTATTGTATTCTAAAATTCAAGGCCAAGGAGAACCATTAATTATATTACATGGTCTTTTAGGTATGAGTGATAATTGGAAAACCTTAGCAAATAAGTTTGCAGAAAATTATGAAGTTCATTTAATAGATCAGCGTAATCATGGTAGAAGTTTTCACTCAGATAACTTTGACTATGAAGTAATGGTGGAAGATTTGTCGAATTATATTGATTTTCATCAATTTAGTCGAGTAAACTTAATTGGGCATTCTATGGGTGGAAAAGTGGCTATGTTATTTGCAGTAACCCATCCCGAAAAAATGAATAAATTGATTGTTGCTGATATTGGTCCCAAGTTTTATCCTCGGCATCACGATGTGATTTTTGAAGGTTTATCGGCGATTGATTTTTCAAAACAAAAAACGAGAGGTGCGGTTGAGGAAGTTTTAAAAAAATACATTTCAGATTGGGGTATACGTCAATTTTTACTTAAGAATGTGTACTGGAAAACAAAAGAGCAACTTGCATTTAGATTTAATTTGGAGGGGCTAATTGAGAATATTGATGAAATAGGGGCTCCTTTACCTTCTTTATCAGTATTTGAAGGTGATACCTTATTTTTAAAAGGAGAAAATTCAGGTTATATTGCAGATAGTGATATTTCATTAATTACGGCTCATTTTCCAAAAGCAACAGTGAAAACTGTCAAAAAAGCAGGACATTGGCTGCATGCAGAGAATCCTAATGATTTTTACAGCTATGTTGTCAGTTTTTTAAACGAATAGTGCTTTGGCATATATGTTGACTGTTTAGTTTGTTCTCGTAAGAAATGTTTGGGTGCACATATTTGGTTATATTAGACTCTTTTTTATAAAATTAGATAAGAAATGAAAAAACGAATAGTGTACCTTTAAATGAATATAAAAAACAAATCAATATGAAATTAGTTTTAAAAATCTTACTGACAGCTATAGCTGTGGTTATTTTAGCAAAAATTTTACCAGGTATTTATGTAGATTCGTATTCAACCGCTGTAATTGTAGCAGTAGTGTTGGGGTTATTACGTGTTTTTGTGAAACCGTTAATTATAATTTTTACATTGCCCTTAACTATATTAACTCTTGGTATTTTTCTATTTGTTATAAATGCAGGTATCATTTTATTGGCTGATAAGTTGGTGGATGGTTTTGCAGTATCAGGTTTTTGGTACGCTTTATTATTTAGTTTACTGTTATCCTTTTTTCAATCAATACTTTATTCCTTTTTAAAGGAAGATAAACAAAAACAGATGTCTTAACTTGTTATATAGTAGAAATTTACTAATTTTGCACTCGCTAAAGCGATTTAGCATTATTCCAACATTAAAGAAAAGAAATATAAGATGAATATTACCAAAGAAAATATTGATGATTTAAATGCTGTTGTAAAAATTAATATTACAGAGGAGGATTATCAAAACAAAGTAGCAGAGATTTTACAAGATTATCGTAAAAAAGCAAATATTCCAGGTTTTAGAAAGGGTCACGTGCCAATGAGCTTGGTTAAAAAGCAATATGAAAAGCCTGTTCTTATTGATGAGGTAAATAAATTATTGCAAGAATCTTTAAGTAAATTTTTGGTTGAGGAAAAATTAGATATTTTAGGAAACCCATTACCTAAGACTCAAGAAGATTTTTCTTGGGATGCTGATCAGTTCTCTTTTGAATTTGAATTAGGTCTAGCACCTCAGTTTGAAGTGAATTTACAACCTAAAAAAGCGATAACAAGTTATAAGATTATTGCTGACAAAAAGATGTTGAATGATCAAATAGAGAATATTCAAGAACGTTATGGTAAAATGATTTCTCAAACTGATATAGCTGAGAATTCAAATATAACAGGTACGTTTGTTAATGAAGAAAAAGAGATTGAGAAAAAGTCAACTTTTAAATTAGATAAAGTAAAAGGTAAAACCAATAAAAAATCATTTATTGGTGCAAAAGTAGGTGATGTTATTACGTTAAAAACCAAAGGACTTTTTACCGATGATCATTTGTTGCAAAACCATTTAGGTGTAGCTCATGATGATGCCCATGGATTAGATATTGAAGTGCAATTTACAGTTGAAGAAATTTCTGAAACGGAACCGGCAGATTTGAATCAAGAATTATACGATAAATTATTCGGAGAAGGAGTTGTTAAAGATGAGAAGGAATTCAAAAGTCGTTTAAAAGAAGATGCTGAAAAGCAATTTGAACAGCAATCAGATCAGCAATTGCTTAATGCAGTAACGGAAGGTTTAATTGAAAGTACAAAATTTGATTTACCTGCTGAATTTTTACAAAAATGGATCGCAGTAGCTGGTGAAAAACAATTAACTGAGCAAGAAGCTGAAGAAGAGTATACGCGTTCTGAAAAAGGATTACGTTACCAACTTATTGAAGGTAAAATTAGTAAAGACAATAATTTACAAGTAACTTTTGAAGAATTAAAGGAATTTGCTAAAGGCTTTATTAAAAGTCAAATGGCACAGTATGGTAATGCAAATCCTGAAGAAAAAGAATTAGACGAAATAGCAGGTAGAATTTTGGGAAATCAAGAAGAAGCGAAACGTTTATCTGAACAATTGATGAGTCAGAAATTATTGACTTTCTATAAAGAGAATGTAAAATTAAAAGCGAAAGAAGTAAGTTTTGATGACTTTGTAAAAGAGGTTTATAAATAAACATAGTAGCTAATAAAAATAAAAAATCCCGAAATTTTAATTTCGGGATTTTTTTTATGCTTATTATTTTTTTATGGGTACTTCAGTCATTGTAACGATATGTTTGCCAGCTTGAGTTTCCCCAGTAGGGTCTCCATTTTCGTCGGTTAACTCTATAGTTATGTCTTTCCATGTTATTTCAAATTTTTTACCAATAGCTTGCTCGTCAAACAAGTCATATGTAACTTCATTATCTATTTCGTTAAAAACAATCATTTTATTGTTATTGTCTTTAAATTCAAAATAGTAATCTTCTGTTAAACCAGAAAAAGTTCCAGTAAAATTATGAATATCTTGTGCGAAACTGTTGGTATAGGATACTAGTACAAAAACTAGAATTGCAATTTTTTTCATCTTTTAATAATTTATGTTAAAATTTTTTAGGTAATTTTTTTTCGAAAACATGCTGTAATTACAGTCATGTTAAAAGCTATAAAAATGACTTTTGTTAAAAGTGAAATAGCTTCGTGCGGAAGTGTTAAAATTAGTCCTTCATAAATATTAAAATTTGCTATAGTAAAAGTAATTAATTTTATAATTCAAAAAACATTCAGGGCAAAATATTTTTAGAGCCTATAACTATTAAATAAATTCGTAATTAGTTAGTATATTTACCGTCTTATTCAAGAACCATTTAAAATAAAGCATAATGAATTACGGAGAAGAATTTAAAAAATTTGCTATAAAGGACCAAGGAATTAATAGCATGTACTATGATAAGATGATTAGTGCAATGTATCCTACGAACCTTACCCCAAATATTATTGAGGAACGTAAAATGAATATTGCCATTTTTGACGTTTTTTCACGTCTAATGATGGATAGAATCATCTTTTTAGGAACAGGTATTGACGATTATGTTGCTAATGTTATTCAAGCTCAATTGTTGTTTTTAGAAAGCACAGATGCTTCAAAAGATATTTCAATTTACATAAACTCGCCAGGTGGAGGTGTGTATGCAGGGTTAGGTATTTACGATACCATGCAGTTTATTAAGCCAGATGTATCCACAATATGTACAGGTATTGCAGCCTCTATGGCAGCAGTATTAATGTGTGCAGGTGCAAAAGGAAAGCGTTCTGCTTTAACACACTCGCGTATTATGATTCACCAACCATTAGGTGGAGCTCAAGGACAAGCGTCTGATATCGAGATTACTGCAAGAGAGATTTTGAAATTGAAAGATGAATTGTATCAAATAATAGCAAGTCATTCAGGACAAGATATTAAAAAAGTACATGATGATTCTGATAGAGATTATTGGATGAAAGCAGACGAGGCAAAAAAATATGGTATGATAGATGAGGTTTTAATTAGAAATTCATAATAGATTCTATTTAAAGCTATTTAGTAAAAAGATTTCAAGTAAGTAAAAAGATTATGGCAGAGAAGAAAGAGTTAGAGTGCTCATTTTGTGGGCGTAAAGAATCGGAAACCGATATGCTGATTGCAGGGTTAGAAGGTCATATATGCGATAGATGTATAGAGCAGGCACATGGTTTAGTAGTCAAAGAACTTTCTGAATCTAAGAATTCAGGATTGTCGGCTGAATTAATACTAAAAAAGCCACAAGAAATAAAAAGTTTTTTAGATCAATATATAATTGGACAAAATCAGGCAAAAAGAGTTTTGTCGGTTGCTGTATATAATCACTATAAACGATTGTTACAACCAGCTACAAAAAATGAAGATGATATTGAGATAGAGAAAAGTAATATTATGTTGGTGGGTGAAACAGGTACAGGAAAAACATTAATGGCTAGAACCATTGCTAAAATGTTAAATGTACCCTTCGCTATTGTAGACGCTACGGTATTAACAGAAGCAGGATATGTTGGTGAAGATGTAGAAACTATTTTAACACGTTTACTACAAGCTGCAGATTATAATGTTCAAAAAGCAGAAAGAGGAATTGTTTTTATTGATGAAATTGATAAAATTGCTAGAAAAAGCGATAATCCTTCAATAACTAGAGATGTTTCTGGTGAAGGTGTTCAACAAGCACTACTTAAATTGTTAGAAGGTACAATCGTTAATGTACCACCAAAAGGAGGTAGAAAACATCCAGATCAAAAATTTGTTGAGGTTAATACACGTAACATTTTATTTGTTGCTGGTGGAGCATTTGATGGTGTAGATAGAATCATAAGTAAGCGTTTAAATATGCAGGCTGTAGGTTACAGTGCATCAAAGAATGAAGAACGTGTAGATGATAAAAATTTGTTGCAATATGTAATTCCAAAAGATTTAAAAGATTTTGGGTTAATTCCTGAAATTATTGGTCGTTTACCAGTGTTAACTTATTTGAATCCGTTAGACGCTAAAACGTTAAGAGCTATTTTAACTGAGCCTAAAAATGCCATAATTAAGCAATATGAAAAGCTTTTTGAAATGGATGGTATTGACTTTTCAATAGACGAAAAAGCCTTAGATTATATCGTTCAAAAAGCTGTTGAATATAAACTTGGAGCACGTGGTTTGCGTTCATTATGTGAAGCTATATTAACAGACGCCATGTTTGAATTGCCTGGTGGCGAGGAGAAAAAATTAAGAGTAACCAGAAGCTATGCAGAAGGTAAAATGGAAAAATCTACCTTAAGTAAATTAAAAGCGGTTTCTTAATCATATTAAAACCTCACAAGTTTTAAACCTGTGAGGTTTCTTTTACTTATACTTATCTACCCAAACTTATATGATAACGCAACACACCATAGACAAAGTTTTTGAAACGGCTCGTGTCGAGGAAGTTATTGGTGATTTTGTTCAGCTTAAAAAAGCAGGAAGTAATTTTAAAGGGTTAAGTCCTTTTGTTAATGAAAAATCACCATCTTTTATGGTGAGTCCTGTTAAGCAAATTTGGAAAGATTTTAGTTCTGGTAAAGGTGGAAATGCTATTTCCTTTATAATGGAACATGAGCATTACACGTATCCGGAGGCCATTCGTTACTTGGCGAAAAAATACAATATAGAAATTGATGAAACGGAGCAATCTGACGAGCAAAAGGTGCAGGCAAGTGAGCGTGAAAGTATGTATTTGGTTTCTGAATATGCCCGCAATTATTTTCATGATGTTTTATTAAATACTCAAAAAGGAAAGGCCATTGGGTTAAGTTACTTCAAAGAACGTGGCTTTACTGATGAAACTATTAAAAAATTTGAATTGGGTTATGCTTTAGATGAATGGTCTGCTTTTACAGATGCTGCTTTAAAGAAAGGATATCAATTAGATTTTTTAGAAAAAACTGGGTTAACCATCGTTAAGGAAAATCAATCAGATCCTACTCAAAGCAAAAAATTTGACCGTTTTAAAGGACGTGTACTTTTTCCGATACACAGTATGGCAGGTCGTGTACTTGGGTTTGGAGGTAGAATTTTAACTTCCGATAAAAAAGCAGCGAAATATCTTAATTCACCGGAAAGCGAGCTATACCATAAAAGTAAAGTACTTTACGGTATATTTAATGCCAAGCAAAGTATTGCCAAAAAAGACAATTGTTATTTGGTGGAGGGATATACAGATGTTATCTCTTTTTATCAAAGAGGAATACATAATGTAGTGGCTTCTTCTGGAACAGCATTAACGTCAGATCAGATTCGTTTGATAAATAGATTAACGCCTAATATCACGGTGCTGTTTGATGGTGATGCAGCAGGTCTGAGAGCCTCAATTCGAGGTATTGATTTGATTTTAGAGCAAGGCATGAATGTTAAGGTAGTCATGTTTCCTGATGGCGAAGACCCCGACAGTTTTGCAAAGAAAAATTCTTTAGAAAAATTAGAAGCCTATTTAGATGCGAATGCTCAAGATTTTATTCGTTTTAAGGTGTCCATACTGATGGATGAAGTTAAAGATGATCCGGTAAAAAAAGCAGGGTTGATTAGAGACATAGTCGCTACTATTTCTAAAATCCCGAATCAGATTCAACGAGAAATATATGTCCAAGAATGTGCTAAGATTATGGATATTTCTGAACGTGTTTTGTTCAGTGAATTGGCACAATTATCAAAAAATGAAGAGCGAGAAGCCAGTAAACGTCCTAAAGATGATCGACAAGAATCTTTTACGGTTGTAAAAACCGAAGCTGTAGCGTTTAAAAAAACTGATCAATTAAATAAATTAGAAAAGCAATTGATAGAAATTCTCTTGCTTTATGGTAATAAAGAAATTGATTTTGAGGATTATGTAGAGGTTGAAGATGAAGAGGGTAGAACTAAATTGGTTAAAGAGAATTATCAAAACAAAATAGCTAGTGAAATCTATTTGCATTTACAAGACGATGAGATTGAGTTTAGCAATGCTACTTTTAAAAAAATATATTTTGATGTTATTCATCAGTTGAATCAAGATGAAAAGATAACTTCTGACGGGTTTATTAATCACGAAGATCCTGAATTGGGTAGAGTGGTTACTGATATCTTAATGGATGATGAGAAATATGCATTAAGTGATTGGGAAAGTAAAGAAATATATGTTCGTACAAAAGAGAAAAGCCTTTCTAAATTGGTTATGGATGCTATTTTAAATTTGCGTCGTATTTTAATTGAATTAAAAATCAAGGAGCTTATCGAAGAAACACCTGATGACGACCGACATTCTATGTTAGAGATGATCGTGAATTATACAAAGCTTAAAAAACTTCTTTACGATAGGTTGAATAGAGTGGTTTAATTCATCAGCTCCTCAGGGATCTCGCAAACTGGTATTGCTACCATTTTATGTTTATTAGCTCTGTGGCGTTCCAAGTAAATTTCAACAACACGTTTTGCTCGTCCGTCAAAGTCCTTTAAGGTTTTACCTTGAGCAATCATTTTCATAGCCCATTCTAATTCATCATAACTCGCACCAATTTGATCTTCATCCGTTCTAGAGTCGCCAAATAAACCGTCTGTAGGTTTTGCGACTAATATAGATTCAGGTACTTTTAAATGGGCTCCAATTTTATAGACTTCAGATTTCATTAAATCGGCTATTGGACTTAAATCTACACCGCCATCACCATATTTAGTAAAGAAGCCTACACCAAAATCCTCTACTTTATTGCCAGTACCACAAACCAACAGACTGTGTATACCTGCAAAATAATACAGTGTGCTCATTCTTAATCGTGCTCTGGTGTTTGCCATAGATAAATCTACTTTAACAGTGGCAGCTTCATCAGGTAATAAATCGTCAAAAGCATCAAAAACAGAGGTTAAGTTTATGTTTTTAGAGCTTACTTTAGGGTAACGTGCTTTGAGTTGTGCAATATGCTCTTGAGCCCTTGTAACTTGACTTTCAGCTTGGTGTATTGGCATTTCTAAGCAAAGTAACTCTAAACCCGTTTCGGCACAAAGTGTAGAGGTGACAGCAGAGTCAATTCCACCAGAAATTCCTATTACAAATCCTTTGACTCCAGCTTTAGTCGCATAATCCTTTAGCCAATTAACAATATGTTTTGTTACTTTTTCTGTTTGCATTGTAAAACAATTTAGTAGTTTTGTCGCACGTAAATCCTTACGCTATAATGATAAAAACGTTTTAGCGAAAATACTAAATTTTAATAAATGTATAAATACGTTTCTTTTTTAATCTTACTTTTAGCTTTAATAAATTGTACAAAAAAAGAGAAGTCGGATATTGATGTTTCTGATATCTCAGTTGAATTTGATGTAAACCGCTTTGATCAAGAGTTTTACACATCAACTTCAGAAAAGTTACCTCAATTAAAAAGTAAATATCCTTATTTGTTCCCAGCTCAAAACCATGATAGTATTTGGTTACGGAAAATAGAAGACACAGATGAGCAGGAATTATATGCGGAAACTCAGAAAGTATTTAGTGATTTTTCAGATGAAAAAGAGCAAATAGAAATGTTGTTTAAACATATTAAATTCTATTATCCAAATTTTGAATCGCCCAAAGTAATTACGTTACTATCTAATGTTGATTATGAGACTAAAGTAGTTTATGCAGATAGTTTGTTATTTGTTTCGTTAGATGTTTATTTAGGAAAGGATAGTGAAATATATCAGGATTACCCTAGTTATATAAAGCAAAATTTCACAAAAGAGCATTTAATTGTTGATATAGCAAATGCAATTACAAATGTTCAAATTATGTTTTCAACGGATAGAACTTTCGTGTCTAGAATGGTACAGCAAGGTAAAAAGTTGTATTTGCTTGATGCATATGTGCCAAAACTTAGTGATGCTGAAAAGATTGGATATACCCAAGAGCAAATAGAATGGGCAGAGTATAATGATGAAGAGGTTTGGAAATATTTTATTGAAAACAAAATACTATTTAGTACTGAGCAAGAACTTTCTCGACGGTTCATTGATAATGCTCCATTTTCAAAATTTTATAGAGCCAATGATAATGAAACACCTGGAAGTATTGGAGTGTGGTTTGGCTGGCAAATTGTAAGAGCATTTATGCAAAATACGGACACGTCTTTACAAGAGATGTTACAAATGAAAAATGACGAGATATTTAAAAAATCGAAATATAAGCCAAGTAAATAGTATTCAATTGGGTGTTTTTAATTACCTATATAAAATAGAATATCAAAACTATTAAATTACTGTCACTAATATATTAAAACTATGTCAAAACATAATTCCGAAATAAAATTTACTGTAGAACTAGACGAAAATAAAATTCCTGAAAAATTATCTTGGGATGCCAAAGATGGAGGAATTGATAATGAACCTACAAAGGCGGTTTTAATTTCTGTTTGGGATGATAAGAAGAAGGAAACTTTGAAAATGGACTTATGGACAAAAGACATGCCTCTTGATGAAATGCAACACTTTTTTCATCAGACATTACTTTCTATGTCAGATACATTTTATCGTGCTACAAATGATGAAAAAATGACAGCAACAATGCGAGATTTTTGCGACTACTTTGCTGAGAAATTGGAATTATTGGAGAAATAGTATCGTTTTCGTTACTTAGAACTTTTTTTTAGTCAGTAAACGGTAAGTTTATGCTTTGAGAATGCCTTTGTTATAATTAATCATATCAATAACACTATGGTAATCTTCAATGTTTTTCTCAAAATTCATTTCAGAGACATCAATTATTAATGTGTTTAAATTTTGCTCTGTTTTAATAAAGTTAACATAGCCTTGATGTATTTGTTCTAAATATTCAGGTTTTATGTTTTGCTCATATGCTCGACCTCTTTTTTTAATGTTTTCAAGCAGGCTTTCAATACTCTGATAAAGATAAACATACAAATCGGGTTTGGTAATTTCTTTATACATTACATCAAAAATGCGTCTATATAATTTATATTCTTCCTTAGATAAAGAAACTTGAGCAAAAATGAGAGATTTGAAAATGTAATAGTCGGAAACAATAAAGTTTTTAAATAAGTCAAACTGAGCTAAATCATCTGAAAGTTGTTGGTATCTATCTGCCAAAAAACTCATTTCTAGAGGAAAAGCATATTTTTCCATATCTTCGTAATACTTGGGTAAAAACGGATTGTCGGCAAAACGTTCTAATACTAATTTTGCATTAAAATCGTCACCTATCATTTTTGCTAAGGTTGTTTTACCAGCACCAATATTTCCTTCAATAGCTATGTAATTGTATTTTTCAATAATTGAAATAGGACGTGTTAGAATTAGATTGGTTTTTTTAATTTCTAAGGCATCATCACAATGGGCCAAACATTTAGTGATTGTTTCTTTGGCTATTGGATGTTTAAGTAACGGAGCAATTTCAGCCAAAGGCACTAAAACAAATTTACGGTCTAACATGCGTGGATGTGGTACCGTCAAATTGTTGTAAAAAATGACTTCATCATCAAATAGTAGCACATCAATGTCAATTATTCTTGCTTTGTATGCTGTTGAGGTACCTCTATTTCTACCAAGTTCCGTTTCAATTGTTAAAACACGTTCTAATAAATTTTCAGGATTTAAGTGACTGGAAACTTCAATGCAAATATTTAAAAAATCATCACTATCAAAACCCCATGAAGCTGTTTTATAAACAGAAGATATTTTGGTAACTCTACCTACATTTTTAGCAATTGAATTAATAGCTAATTGTAGATTTTCTATGGGATTTCCGACGTTACTACCCAATGATAAATATGTGGTTCTTTGAATTTTCATGAAAGTGGTACAAAGAAAAATAAAATCATTAGATAAAAGATTATCTTTGCCGCTCAATTTATAAACATTTTAAAATGTTAATAGTATTTTGATGTAACATTTTAAAACATTACAAGACTTATTAGGAGAGTAAAATTGATGATTTGGTTCATAGGTAATTAAGAAAAGTGAATCAACATGTTGAAAACTATGATTTTGATGAGAATGATAAATTGTAAAGCACATGTTATAATTGAATAAAATAAATATATAGATACATGAAATTTTTAAGGGAATTATTAGCAGCAATACTAGGAGTTTTTATTGCAGTAGGATTAATGTTTGTGATATTGGTGGTTATTATTTCAGCCTCTACAGAGGATACTGCTGTTTCAGTTAAAAGCAATTCTGTGTTGGAGTTAAATTTAGAAAGTCAAATATTAGATTATGCTCCTAAAAGTAGTGATCCATTTGCTGAAATATTTGATATGGAAGAAGGTAAAATTGGTTTGCAGGAAATTTTAAACGCTATTGAAAATGCAGAAACGGACGACAAAATTAAGGGAATAAGTATTCATACATTATTTGTAAATGCAGGAACAGCTCAAATACAAGCCATAAGAGATAAATTATTAGATTTTAAAAAATCAGGTAAATTTATAACAGCGTATGCTGATTATTATTTACAAAGTAATTATTATTTAAGTTCAGTGGCAGATTCTATTTTTGTAAACCCTGTTGGAGAAGTTGATTTTAGAGGGTTGTCAACAGAGATTTTATATTATAAAGACTTACAAGAAAAGTCTGGTGTTAAAATGGAGGTCATTCGTCATGGTAAGTATAAAAGTGCAGTTGAACCGTTTTTAGCCAATGAAATGAGTGAAGCAAACAGAGAGCAAGTTTCCTCTTTTTTGAATTCTATTTGGAATGAAATTGTGGTAGATATTGCCGAAAGTAGAAATAAAACAGTTGAAGAAATAAATGCTATTGCTGATGACTTATTAGCAAGAACACCACAACTGGCCATAGAAAATAATATGGTTGACGATGAGTTATACAATGACGAGTACACGGATAAATTGAAGAGTTTGGTTGGAATTGATAAAGATGAAAAACTAAATAACTTGTCAATTTCTGATTATATATCAACAGGAAAGGGGAGGGTGAAATCATCAGCATCTGATAAAATTGCCATTATCTACGCACAGGGTGAAATAATATACGGTAAAGGAACACTAGAGGTTGTTGGACAAGAAAAAATTATTGAAGCCTTAACTAAAGCAAGAAAAGATGATAAAATTAAGGCGATCGTTTTAAGGGTGAATTCGCCAGGCGGTAGTGCTTTAGCTTCTGATTTAATATGGAGAGAGTTAGAATTAACCAAAAAAGAGAAGCCTCTTGTGGTATCTATGGGTAATTATGCAGCATCTGGAGGATATTATATTGCGTGTAATGCTAATGAAATTATTGCAGAGCCTACTACGATTACGGGTTCTATTGGTGTCTTTGGAATTATACCTAATTTTAGTGAATTAACAAAAAAAATTGGTATAAACGCAGAACAGGTTGGTACTAATAAAAATTCATTTGCCTACAGTCCTTTTAAACCGATGACAGACGAGTTTTATGATGTTGCCAAGGAGGGTGTTGAAGGTATTTATAAAACTTTTGTAAGTCGTGTTGCTCAAGGTAGAAATATGACAGAAGCGGCCGTTGACAGTATAGCTCAAGGAAGAGTTTGGACAGGGGTAGAGGCCTTAGAAAATGGTTTGGTAGATAAGTTAGGAAATTTAAATGATGCAATTAATAGGGCAGCAGAGTTGGCAGAAATAACTGATTTTGGTATAACCAATTACCCGCGTTATAAAACTAATTTTAAAGATGCATTTAACCCACTTTCATTTATTATAATGAGTAAAGAAAATATTATAAAAGAAGAATTGGGAGTTGAAAATTACCAAATATATAAAAACATAAAAGAGTTTTCAACTCTAAAAGGTGTACAAGCGAGAATGCCGTTTGAGTTAAAAATTAAATAATTAGCCTTGCTTGATTAAGTGTTTAATTTCACTTCTATATTTAGAGGCACTTTTTCCGGTAATCTCATTAAATAATTTGTTGAAGTGTGAAAAATTATTAAAACCACACTCAAAACAGATATCTGTTATGCTTGATTGACTTTCTGAGAGTAATTTGGTTGCATGAACAACGCGATATTCATTTACTAGCTTTGTAAAAGTCTTACCCGTGGCTTTTTTAAAATACCTACAAAATGCAGGTACAGTCATACTTACTTTATCTGCAATTTCGTCTAATGGAATCGGTCGTTGGAAATTGGTGTTGATATGCTTAAAAATCATATCAATTTTCGCACTGTCTTGGGCTTCTGTTTCAAAAGAGAAGCCATCTACATTTAATAATGTATAATCTTCTGCTTTGGCTAAATCGTTTAAAATTTCAAGCAATAGGCTTATCCTCTCAAACCCTTTTAAATCAATTAAGTGTTGAATTTTGGGCCCCACAACCTCTTTTGTTTCCGGTCTGTATAGTAATCCTTTTTTAGCTTTTTCTAATAATAACTCAATCGCATTCATTTCTGGAATCTTAAAAAAGTTTTCTCCTAAGAAATCCGGTTTAAATTGTACAATTGTTTCTGTACCTCTAGTGGTAAGACGATCTGCAAATCCATTATGCGGAAGGTTAGATCCAATTAATATAAGTTGACTGTTGTTGAAATATGACAAGTGGTTACCAATATGTCTCTTTCCTTTTCCTTTATCAACATATACTAATTCTATTTCTGGATGAAAGTGCCAAAATGCAGAGTTTTTATTTTTTATTTTTTTTGTATGCTGCATTACCAAAACAGAACTTCCAAAATTGGGACTTATCTTTTCAAAAGTTGGTTTCTTAATCATTGTCATATTATTTATTATTGTTACAAAATTACGAGATATTATCCGGTAAATCTATAGACATTTAACAATATTGTGTTCTAAATTAACATTTTTAAATACAGTGTGGGTTAATTGTGTTAATATACTATATAAATGTATTAAAATTGATGTTTTTTAGAGTTATATGTCGCTATACATTTGTAGCATAAATAATTCTAAAAAAAGAAAAGATGAAACAAATAATAAAAAACAGTTTAGTATTAGTAGTGTTATTCGCTACTATGATTAGTTATGCAAATGAAATTGTAACTAACGAAAATGATGATGCTACTAACGTAACATTAAATAATGTAACAGAAGGATCTGTATTGAGTATAAAAGATGTTAATGGTTTAATTCTTTACAAAGAAACTATACAAGTAAGTGGTGATTATTCAAAGAAGTTTGATTTGACTTCATTACCTGATGGAAATTATATTTTTGAATTGGATAAAGATTTTGAAATTAAATCTATACCCTTTAATGTAAAACGTAATATAGTAGATCTTAATATTGAAAATAAGTCTGTAGTTTTTAAACCAGCTATGGTTTTTGAAAATGGAATGTTAAGAATTCAAAAAACGATTCTTAATTCTGAAAATGGATTGAACATAAAAATTTATTTTGAAAATGGAGATTTAGTACATTCAGAGAACTTTAACAATGAAAAGTTAATAAATAAGACGTATGATTTTTCAAAAAGTTTAAAAGGTAAGTATAAAGTGTTATTATCAACTGAAGATAGAACTTTTTCAAAAGAAATAAATTTTTAAATGACATTTGTGATATAAAATTCATAAATATTTAATTAGTTAGTTTGAGTAAAAAGTGAGTGTTGTGGCTCACTTTTTTTTTGTTTAAAAGTCAGCACAATTGTTTTATAGAATAGGAACCTGCTTTTGGTTGCGTAGTGCATAATAACCTATTACTATGCAAGTCAAAATTTTATGAAACTACGGAAAGTTAACCTGAATGTATGCTAAATTAACAAGTAGAGTTGATTGTGAAATACATTGTGTTAATATACCATACAAATGTATTAATATTGATGTTTTCTAAAGTTATATCTCGCTATACATTTGTAGCATAAATAATTCTAAAAAAAGAAAAGATGAAACAAATAATAAAAAACAGTTTAGTATTAGTAGTGTTATTCGCTACTATGATTAGTTATGCAAATGAAATTGTAACTAACGAAAATGATGAAACTACTAGCGTAACATTAAATAATGTAACAGAAGGATCTGTATTGAGTATAAAAGATGTTGATGGTTTAATTCTTTACAAAGAAACTATACAAGTAAGTGGTGATTATTCAAAGAAGTTTGATTTGACTTCATTACCTGATGGAAATTATATTTTTGAATTGGATAAAGATTTTGAAATTAAATCTATACCCTTTAATGTAAAACGTAATATAGTAGATCTTAATATTGAAAATAAGTCTGTAGTTTTTAAACCAGCTATGGTTTTTGAAAATGGAATGTTAAGAATTCAAAAAACGATTCTTAATTCTGAAAAAGAATTGAGCATAAAAATTTATTTTGAAAATGGAGATTTAGTACATTCAGAGAACTTTAACAATGAAAAGTTAATAAATAAGACGTATGATTTTTCAAAAAGTTTAAAAGGTAAGTATAAAGTGTTATTATCAACTGAAGATAGAACTTTTTCAAAAGAGATAAATTTTTAAATGACATTTGTGATATAAAATTCATAAATATTTAATTAGTTAGTTTGAGTAAAAAGTGAGTGTTGTGGCTCACTTTTTTTTTGTTTAAAAGTCAGGACAATTGTTTTATAGAATAGGAACCTGCTTTAGGTTGCGTAGTGCATAATAACCTATTTCTATGCAAGTCAAAATTTTATGAAACTACGGAAAATTAACCTTAATATATGCTAAATTAACAAGTAAAATTGATTGCGAATCACATTGCGTTAATATACTATACATATATATTAATATTGATGTTTTCTAAAAGTAGAAGTGCCCATACATTTGTAGTGTAATTAATTCTAAAAAAACAATAACATGAAAAACGTGATCAAAAACAGTTTAGTATTAGTAGTATTATTTGCTACTATGATTAGTTATGCAAATGAAATTGTAACTAACGAAAATGATGATGTTACTAACGTAACATTAAATGATGTAACAGAAGGTTCTGTATTGAGTATAAAAGACATGAATGGTTTAATTCTTTATAAAGAGACAATTCAAATAAATGGAAATTACTCAAAGAAGTTTGATTTAACGGCATTACCAGACGGTAATTATATTTTTGAATTGGATAAAGAGTTTCAAGTTAATTTAATTCCCTTTGATGTAAATAAGAGTAAAGTTGTTTTTGATAAAGAAAATGAATCTATCTTTTTTAAGCCTGCAGTTGTAAACAACGGTGGACTCTTAACAATTCATAAAACAATTCTAGACTCTGAATTTTTAGGATTAAGTATTTTTTATGAGAACGGAGATTTGGTTTATTCTGAGAAAATTGAAAATGACCAAATATTTAATAAAGTATATGACTTTTCTTCAAGTATAGCAGGAAAATATAGAGTTGTACTTTCAAATAAAGAGATGTCATTTGAAAAAGAAATTAAAATTTAAAGACATTTATGATAAGTCAATATCATAGATATTTGATTAGTTAGTTTGAGTAAAAAGTGAGTGTAGTGGCTCACTTTTTTTTTGTTCAAAAGTCAGCACAATTGTTTTATAGAATAGGAACCTGCTTTAGGTTGAGTAGTACATAATAACCTATTTCTATGCAAGTCAAAATTTTATGAAACTACGGAAAATTAACCTTAATATATGCTAAATTAACAAGTAAAATTGATTATGAATCACATTGTGTTAATATACTATACATATATATTAATATTGATGTTTTCTAAAAGTAGAAGTGCCCATACATTTGTAGTGTAATTAATTCTAAAAAAACAATAACATGAAAAACGTGATCAAAAACAGTTTAGTATTAGTAGTATTATTTGCTACTATGATTAGTTATGCAAATGAAATTGTAACTAACGAAAATGATGATGTTACTAACGTAACATTAAATGATGTAACAGAAGGTTCTGTATTGAGTATAAAAGACATGAATGGTTTAGTTCTTTATAAAGAAACAATTCAAATAAATGGAAATTACTCAAAGAAGTTTGATTTAACGGCATTACCAGATGGTAATTATATTTTTGAATTGGATAAAGAGTTTCAAGTTAATTTAATTCCCTTTGATGTAAATAAGAGTAAAGTTGTTTTTGATAAAGAAAATGAATCTATCTTTTTTAAGCCTGCAGTTGTAAACAACGGTGGACTCTTAACAATTCATAAAACAATTCTAGACTCTGAATTTTTAGGATTAAGTATTTTTTATGAGAACGGAGATTTGGTTTATTCTGAGAAAATTGAAAATGACCAAATATTTAATAAAGTATATGACTTTTCTTCAAGTATAGCTGGAAAATACAGAGTTGTACTTTCAAATAAAGAGATGTCATTTGAAAAAGAAATTAAAATTTAAAGAAATTTATGATAAGTCAATATCATAGATATTTGATTAGTTAGTTTGAGTAAAAAGTGAGTGTAGTGGCTCACTTTTTTTTGTATATAATCATTTCCTTTTATATAAAATAAAACTATAATTGTATTTATGTTTTTCATCTGCTAAGAAATTTTCGCGATGTTTCTCTTTCCAGATAGTAGCATCTATTTTAGGAAAAAAAGCATCAGCATCAAATGAAGCATCTACAAAAGTCAAATCAAGTTCATCGGCTATTTTAATAGCTTGAGAATAAATTTGAGCTCCACCTAAAATATAAGGATTCGTATCTGTAGAAATTTTAATAGCTTCATCAATGGAGTTCACTACAACACAATTTTCTGCTTTGTAATTCTTGTTTCTGGTAATTACAATATTAGTTCTATTAGGTAAGGCTTTACCCAAAGATTCAAAAGTTTTTCTACCCATAATTACATCATGACCAGAAGTTACTTTCTTAAAACGTTTTAAATCATCCGGCAAGTGCCAAATTAATTCATTGTTCTTACCTAGTTCCCGATTTTTACCAATTGCGGCAATAATAGTAATCAATGGTTTAGATTTTTTTTTTCTGAACCAGAAATTTTATCATTAGGAGTTATAACACCTTGTTTAATAAGTTCTCTTTCTAATTTGTCAGATTTCAGTTCGTGTTTGTCCATTAATTTCTCAGTTTCAATACGTTCCCATTCTTTTCCAAAAAACTTATTGGTAACAAAAACATTAATAAAATGAAATATCCATATTAAAAGCCAAAGAGCCACAACGTATTTAAACCATTCACCATATTGGCTTCCAACTTTAAAAAAAGTGTTTAATACTATTATAAATAGAGAACCGACCAAAAAGACAATAAAATGATAATATAATCTCTTTTTTTGCTTTACCCTTTTACGGGCTTTTTCGTATATTTCAATTTGTTCTTTTTCCATCAGATCTAATTTTTATTAATTACTTCCTCTTTGGTTTGGTCATTTTTTGTTGTTTCTTCAACCAATAAGGTAATCGGCAATGTGTATTTTACATTAACCGGTTTACCTTTTAATTTTCCAGGTTTCATTTTAGGAAGTTCATTAATAACCCTTATTCCTTCACGTTCTAGTCTTTCATGTGCTCCTCTAGCTTTAATGTCTTTAACTACGCCGTCAGATGCAATCGAAAACATAACAATTATTCGGGTTTTACCTGAGGGGAGTCCGAGCTCATTTGCTAAATGAGCATCAAAATTCTTAACAACATGTTTTAGAACTTTATTTTGAAAGCAATTTTTTTGAAGATGTTTTTCCAATTCTTCACAGCCGGGAAAACTTGGCACATCTTCAATTATAGCGAAAGGAACTTCTTCTACTTCATTTGATACATTAACCACTTCAATCTCTTGACTAAAAATAAATAAAGAACTAAAGGTAAATAATGTACTAATGAAAATTCTAATCATATTAATTGTGTGTTTAGGTAAAACATGTTTTATCATATTTTATTACATGCTTTTTAACCATTCTTTAATATAACCACCAAAATCTTCAGGTTCTAAGGCATTGTTTTTATTGTCAAATTCAATGTGTTCACTTTCAAGTGTATTTAAAATAGTCTGAATGGCAGTCAGCTTATTTTCATCATCAATTTCATTGATACGGTCAATTAAATCTTTTTTTAAATCTTCTTTTTTCATGATACTTTATTATTTAGAGTTTCTCTTATGCAATTATTTAATGCCTTATTTATCAAACTGGTAGGTTCTAACTATTTAATAAGGGCATTTTTATAGTAAAATGGTTATAAATTTACAATTTTTATTCAAAAAAAAGAATTTAAAAATAATAATTATATAATATTTAACGATGAATTTTGAGTTTTTCATTTTTTTGTTATTTAAAATTAAATTATTGTTAAATCGACTTAATAATCAGTGGATTAGCGATGAGATGTAGAAAAACTTAATTAATTTTGTCCTAATTTAAAAAACACAAAATTATGGCAATTACTAAGAACTATTTAAAAACTAAACCAGTTTGTAAGGTAACTTTTACGGTACCTGAAGCTGAGGCTGAAAAAGTTGCAGTTGTTGGAGATTTCAACAATTGGAAACCTGCAAAAAAATATGAGCTAAAAAAACTAAAAAATGGTAACTTTAAAGGAACTATCGATTTAGAGAAAGGTACTTCATATCAATTTAGATATTTAGTTGATGGAGCTTACAAAAATGATGAGCAAGCAGATAGTTATGCATTTAACGAATTTGCTGGTACTGAAAATTCTGTTTTAGAATTATAGTAAGTTAACTATTAAAAATAATAAATCCCAAAATCCTTTAGTGAATTTTGGGATTTATTATTTTATACAGCTACAGCACCTTTAATATGCGGATGTGGATTATAATCTAATAATTCAAAATCTTCAAATTTAAAGTCAAAAATGCTTTTTATTGCGGTGTTTATTTTCATTTTTGGAAGCGGCCGAACATCTCTAGATAATTGTAATTCTAGTTGTTCTACATGGTTGTTGTAAATGTGTGCATCTCCAAATGTATGAATAAATTCTCCTGCTTCATATCCGCATACTTGTGCAATCATCATCGTAAATAACGCATAAGAAGCGATGTTAAAGGGAACACCTAAAAAAATATCAGCACTTCTTTGATAAAGTTGACATGACAATTTCCCATCGGCTACATAAAATTGAAAAAAAGCATGACAAGGTGGTAATGCAGCTTTTCCGTTAGCAACATTTTCGCTAAATGATTTTGATGTGTCTGGCAAAACGGAAGGGTTCCAAGCAGATACCATCATTCTTCTACTATTAGGGTTGTTTTTTAATGTGTCTATAACGTCTGTAAGTTGATCAATTTCATCACTGTTCCAATTCCTCCATTGATGTCCATAAACAGGTCCTAGATCACCTTTTTCATCCGCCCAAGCATTCCAAATTCGAACACCGTTTTCTTGTAGGTATTTTATATTAGTGTCACCATTTATAAACCATAGTAATTCGTAAATAATCGATTTTAAATGCAACTTTTTAGTAGTCACCATTGGAAAGCCATCAGACAAATCAAATCGCATTTGATGACCGAAAACACTTTTAGTACCCGTACCTGTACGATCACCTTTTTCGTTTCCGTTTTCTAAAACATGTTTTACTAAATCGTGATATTGCTTCATTTTTGTCTATTAATTTGAATCAGCAAAATACTGAAAAGTGTTAGATTTAAATGGAATTGAATTTCTATTTTATTAAAAGTTTATTAACGAAGATTTGTTGTACTATCCAATGATCATCCCTGCAATGGTAGCAGAAATTAATGAAGCTATAGAACCTCCAATTAGGGCTTTCATACCGAATTCAGATAACGTTTTACGTTGTCCCGGAGCTAACGAACCAATACCGCCAATTTGAATTCCTATAGAAGCAAAATTAGCAAAACCACATAGCATGTATGTAGCCATAATAATAGACTTTTGATAGTTTAAGTGTGTGGCATTAGCAATATTTTTTAAATCTGCTAATTGAATATAACCTACAAATTCACTGGCCGCTAATTTTATCCCTAAAAGTTGTCCCATTAACATCATGTCTTCTTTCGCAACCCCTATTAACCACATCAATGGAGCAAAAATAGTACCCAATACCGCTTCTAATGAAAATTTAGGATAAGGAGTGTTAATAGCCATCCAATTATTAAGTGAAGTAATTTCACCTAACCAACCAAACACACCATTAATCATCGCAATAAAGGCTACAAAAACTAAGAGCATTGCTCCTACATTTACAGCTAACCTTAAACCTTCTGTTGTACCATTTGCAATAGCATCTAATATATTAGAACCTATTTTTTCGGAAGACACTTGTACGTCAGTATTTATAGCTTCAGTTTGTGGAAACAATATTTTTGAAACAACGATTGCTCCTGGAGCTGCCATTACTGAAGCTGCCAAAAGATGTTTTGCATACATTAATCGTAATACGGGATCATCACCACCTAAAAAACCAATGTAGGCCGCTAAAACAGCACCAGCAACAGTTGCCATACCACCAATCATAACTAGCAGCATTTCAGACTTATTCATTTTTTCTAAATAGGCTTTTATAAGAAGCGGAGCTTCAGTTTGACCTAGAAAAATATTACCTGCAACCGATAAGCTTTCAGCACCTGAAATGCCCAAGAACTTCGTTAAAAGCATGGCCATTAATTTGACAACCTTCTGTATAATGCCTAAATAGAATAATACAGAAGTAAGTGCTGAAAAGAATATAATTGTAGGCAGTACTTGAAACGCAAAAATGAATCCAAAGGTATCCATATCTACCACAAGACCTTCAAATAAAAATTTACTACCTGCTCTTGTAAAATCCAAAATACTTACAAAAATTCCTCCCACAAATTCAAATCCTTTTTGAATAAAAGGAATTTTTAAAACCCCAATGGCGATAATTAATTGAAAGAGCAATCCAATACCAACTGTTTTCCACTTAATACCCTTTTTGTTACTGCTAAAAAAATAGGCAATCAATAACAGTGCAATCATACCTAGAACTCCTCTCCATAACGAATTAAAAGAAAACCCTTGACTGGGAATTAATTTATCTTCGGAAACTTGTTGGATGATAAAATTATCGTGTGTATCAGCAATAAAAGTAAAGACTTCATTACCATTTTTTAACTTTAAATGATTGTGAGAAGTTTCTATAATTTGATAATAAAAATCAACTTTTGCTGGTGTTTTCTGTTGGAATAATAATAAGTCTTGATTTTTTAACCAAAATCCAGAACCAGAAATGTTGTTTAGTTTTGAGGTATATTCACCGCTTTCGCTTAAAGATAAAAACTCTTTACTCTTTATAAACACAACATCTGATTTTATACTATCAGGATATTTTTGATATAGAATATGGCTGGATAATTGCCAGTATTTTATTAGAGAATCTTGTTTGGGTTCAGCACTTTTTGTTTCCGCAATTGAAATTGAATCTGTTAGTGTTTCTTGAGCTGATATATTAGTAGTTAAACTAAATAAGACTAAAATAAAAATAACGAAATTACGAGTCATATGCTTGTGCGGGTCTTTTATTTCTGTCTTTTGGAGATTTCATCTCTTAATTTGGCTGCCAATTCATAATCTTCATTTACAACGGCCTCATTCAACTGTTTATTTAATTCTTTTATGGAAATTTCTTTTAATGAAGATTCTTCGGCAAGTTCAATAGCCATTTCTTCAACTTCTATTTTAGTTTGAGTTAATTTAGGCTCATCTTTTATTTTTAAAAATATACCTGCTTTGTCTAAAATATTTTCGTAGGTGAAAATTGGTGCATTAAAACGAGTTGCCAATGCTATGGCATCAGAAGTTCTAGCATCAATAATTTCTTCAATTTTATCGCGTTCACAGATGAGGCTAGAATAAAACACGCCATCAACTAATTTATGAATGATTACTTGTTTCACTTTAATATGAAAACGGTCAGAAAAAGTTTTGAAGAGGTCATGTGTTAGCGGTCTAGGTGGTTTTATTTCCTTTTCTAGAGCAATGGCTATAGATTGTGCTTCAAAAGCACCTATAATAATAGGCAACGTACGTTCGCCATCGACCTCACTTAAAACCAGTGCATACGCACCGCTTTGTGTCTGACTATATGATATACCTTTTATGTTGAGGCGGACTAAACTCATAAATTATAAAATAAAAAAAACTGTCTAATAAAGGACTTAAGTATCCAAAATATAGACAGCCTTTGAAGGGCACAATTTACTAAAATTATGCGTTTTGAGCCTTAAATTCTTTTAACTTTTCTATTAATTTTGGTACAACTTCAAATGCATCACCAACAATACCATAATCAGCCGCCTTAAAAAACGGTGCTTCTGGGTCAGTATTAATAACCACTTTTACCTTTGAAGAATTGATTCCAGCCAAGTGTTGTATTGCACCTGAAATTCCTATAGCAATATATAAATTGGCGGCTACTGGCTTTCCTGTTTGACCAACATGTTCACTATGTGGTCTCCAACCTAAATCAGAAACAGGTTTAGAGCAGGCCGTTGCTGCACCTAGAATATCAGCTAACTCTTCTATCATTCCCCAGTTTTCAGGTCCTTTTAATCCACGACCACCAGAAACAACAATATCAGCATCCGCTATTGTAACTTTACCTTTTGCTTTATCAATTGAGGTTGAAGTGATGTTAAAATCACCCTCAGCAAGAGTCGGAGTGAAATCTTCTTCAGTTGCAGAAGTTTTATTTTCTACCAAACCAAAAGAATTTTTTGCTAATCCAATTAGTTTTCTAGCCGTTTTAATTTCTGTATTATCAAAAGCCTTATTAGAAAATGCTTTTCTTTTTACTGTAAATGGAGAAATTGAGCTGGGTGCTTCAACAACATTGGAAGCATATCCTGCTTCTAAATTGACAGCCAAAAGTGGAGCTAAGTAAATACCATCATTACTTGAGTCAATAATGATAACATCAGCACTCTCTTTTTCTGCACCTTGCTTAATTACATCAGCGTAGGCTTTAGCATTGAAATTACTGAGTTTTTCATTGTTTACTTTTATGATTTTTTCAGCACCATAGTCTGAAAACGTTGAAGCGTTCTCAGCATTTATAGTAAGCACGCTTAATTTGGTTCCTAATAGTTCGGCAACTTTTTTGCCATAAGAAACTGCTTCAAAAGCGATTTTTTTAAATTTTCCTTCAGAGGATTCTGCGTATACGAGTACAGACATATTTTTTTATATTAGATATTAAACTTTTCTTGATTTAGTGACCTTAAATCACTTTAGCTTCATTATGTAATAAATCAATCAACTCACCAACATTATCGGCATCAATTAACTTAACCGCACCTTTTGCTTCTGGTTTTTCAAAACTTTTTGATTCCGTAGTTGCCTCAAAAGAAATCGGTTCTACAACATTTAATGGTTTTTTTCTAGCCATCATAATTCCTCTCATATTCGGAATTCGTAGGTCCTTTTCTTCTACAACTCCTTTTTGACCTCCAATTACCAATGGTAAACTTGTGCTTAATGTTTCTTTACCACCATCAATTTCTCTTATAACCGTGGCTTTATCCCCTTCAACTTCTAACCCTATACAAGCATTTACAAAGTTAAAATCTAAAATAGCAGCCAACATACCAGGAACCATCCCTCCATTATAATCAATAGATTCTCTACCGGCTAGTATTAGGTCATAATTTCCATTTTTTGCCACTTCAGCCAATTGCTTAGCAACAAAATAACCGTCAGATGCATCGGCATTAATACGAATAGCTTCATCAGCTCCTATGGCCAAGGCTTTACGCAAAGTTGGTTCCGTAGAGGGATTACCTACATTTACAACAGTCACAGACGCTCCCTGTTTTTCCTTAAACCACATGGCTCTTGTTAAAACAAATTCATCGTATGGATTAATTACAAACTGAACACCATTTGAATCAAATTTAGAATCACCATCGGTAAAATTTATCTTTGAGGTTGTATCAGGAACGTGACTTATACACACTAATATTTTCATTTTTTAAACTATTTTAATTATTTAAGGCGAAGTTACTACTTTTTTTTCGTTTTACTATGCGTGCATAGTAAAATATTTGATTGATAATCTTATAAACTAGCCTTAATTTTCTATTTTTGCATAGTAATTTTATAAGCAATATGAGAACAATTCAATTTAGAGAAGCTATTTGCGAAGCAATGAGCGAAGAAATGCGTAGAGACGAATCTATTTATTTAATGGGTGAAGAGGTCGCAGAATATAATGGTGCTTACAAAGCTTCCAAAGGTATGTTAGATGAATTCGGTGCTAAACGTGTAATAGACACACCAATTGCTGAGCTTGGTTTTGCTGGGATTGCTATTGGTTCAGCGATGAATGGTAACAGGCCTATAGTAGAATATATGACCTTTAATTTCTCTTTGGTTGGTATAGACCAAATTATAAATAATGCGGCAAAAATAAGACAAATGTCTGGAGGGCAGTTTAATTGCCCTATTGTTTTTAGAGGACCAACAGCTTCAGCAGGTCAGTTAGGAGCAACACATTCTCAAGCATTTGAGAACTGGTTTGCAAATACTCCAGGTTTAAAAGTAATTGTACCATCTAATGTATATGATGCTAAAGGCTTATTAAAAGCAGCTATTAGAGATGATGATCCTGTAATTTTTATGGAATCTGAACAAATGTATGGTGATAAAGGTGAAGTGCCTGATGGTGAATATGTTTTACCAATTGGTGTTGCTGAAATTAAAAGAGAAGGTACAGATGTTACTATTGTTTCTTTTGGGAAAATCATAAAAGAAGCTTATAAAGCTGCAGAAGAATTAGAAAAAGAAAATATTTCAGTTGAAATTATTGATTTACGTACGGTAAGACCTATGGATCATGACACAATAATTAAATCTGTAAAGAAAACAAATAGATTAGTAATTTTAGAGGAGGCTTGGCCTTTTGCTAGTGTGTCATCTGAAATTACATATCAAGTACAAGAACAAGCATTTGATTATTTAGATGCTCCAATACAAAGAATAACTACGGCAGATACGCCAGCTGCATATTCGCCTGTCCTATTAAAAGAGTGGATACCTAACTCGGAAGATGTGATTAAAGCAGTTAAGTATGTTCTTTATGTAAAATAATGGCATTAAATTTGTAATAATCAAACCTTTTACAACTAGTTGTAAAAGGTTTTTTTTATTAATACTCTAAATTTTGACTATTGAAATATTTAATAACACTTTTTTTATTAATCACCTCGTTCGCTTTTTCGCAAGTTAAAGTAGGTGGTCATATTGTAGATGAGCAAGGGGAACCTATACCATTTGCAAATATCATTTTTAAAGGCTCTACAGAAGGTGGTGTGTCTGATGAGAATGGGAAATTTTATATTGAATCAGAAAATACATATACAGAATTAATGATTTCTTTTCTTGGTTTTGAAACCAAAATAATTCCACTAAAAGCGAGAAATTTTGATCTTAAAATCGTACTGAAAGAAGATGCTGCTGCCCTAGATGAGGTTTTAGTTTATTCTGGAAAAACAAAGAAAAAAGGAAATCCAGCTGTTGAGATTTTAAAGAAAATATGGGCCAAAAAGCGTCAAAATGGTTTACGTCTTTACAAGCAATATGAATATGATAAGTATGAAAAAATAGAGTTCGATCTTAATAATATTGATGAAAAGTTTAAGAAAAAACGACTTTTTAAAGGAATGGAGTTCGTTTTTGAGAAAATTGATACTTCTAACATCACAGGGAAACCTTATTTACCAATTTTCATAAATGAAGCTTTGTATAAGGTATATGGTAAGAATAAACCTTCTCAAAAATCAAATGAAACCTTAATTGCTAATAAAAACTCAGGTTTTGATAGTAACCAAGAACTTATTGAGTTTGTAAAACAATTATATGTAGACTATAATATTTACGATAATTATTTGAAATTTTTCGATAAAAGTTTTACGAGTCCACTTTCAAGAACAGGGGTTTCAGTTTATAATTATGTATTGGCAGATAGTGCTTATCTTGGTAATAAATGGTGTTACAATATTGTTTTTTATCCAAGACGGAAAAATGAACTTA
This sequence comes from Aureibaculum algae, assembly GCF_006065315.1. Taxonomy (GTDB): domain Bacteria; phylum Bacteroidota; class Bacteroidia; order Flavobacteriales; family Flavobacteriaceae; genus Aureibaculum; species Aureibaculum algae. The sequence goes on from NZ_CP040749.1 coordinate 824,092, forward strand.
CGTTTAAAGGTGACTTTTGGGTAAACGATACCACGTTTGCTATTCAAGAAATTGAAATGAATGCTACACGAAGTGCCAATATAAACTGGGTAAAAGAAATTTATGTAGCTCAAGAATTTGAAGTGTTAAGTGATTCTGTTTTTCTATTAAAACGAGATCATATGATGTCTGACTTTTCTTTTAATTCTAAGGATAAGTCAAAAGGAGTTTATGGTCGAAGAACCACACTATATAACAATTACGAATTCGAAAAAGAACGCGATGATGATGTATATAAAGCAAAAGTAAGTTCTTACGAAGAAGAAATATATAATAAGCCTGATGATTTTTGGAGTGAAAATCGAATGGAGAAACTGAATAAAGATGAGGTAGGGGTATATAAGATGTTAGATACCTTAAAAACGGTTCGAAAATTTAAACAGTTATATAATGTTGGGGCCACATTAGCCACTGGGTATTGGCAAATTTTTGATGGGTTTGACTATGGACCACTTTTTTCCTCTTTTGGTAGTAATGATATAGAAGGTTTTAGGGTTAGAGTAGGAGGGAGAACCTATTTTAGTCAGAATGATACATGGCGTATTCAAGGATATGCAGCTTATGGCTTTAAAGATGATAAAGTAAAGTACGGTATATCAGGTAAGTGGTTAGTTGATAAAAGAAATAGAATAATTTTATCGCTAGGTAATAGGCGAGATATAGAACAAACAGGGGTAAGTTTAACAACGGCAAATGATGTTCTTAGTCGTAGTTTTGCCTCATCCTCATTCTTTTCTAGAGGCGATAATTATAGTTTAACCAATGTAAACCTTACCAATTTAGCTGTTGATGTTGAACCCATAAAGAATTTAAACTTTAGACTTGGAGCAACTTACAAAACATTGAGTTCTGCTGCACCAGACTCCTTATTTAATGTTAGCTATTTTGATAAAAATGGTTTTGAACAAGCTAAAATAAAACAAACAGAATTGGACGTGGGTATTACTTATACTCCAGGACGTAAGACGGCGGGATTCGGAGTGGAACGAAATGTAAGTAATGAAGGTAGATATCCTACCGTATATTTGAGTTATACCAAAGGCTTAAAAGGATTTTTAGACAGTGATTTTGATTATGATAAGCTCCAGTTGTATTATAGACATAGGGTTTTGATGGGAGGTTTTGGGAAGTTAAAGTATTTTCTAGAAGTGGGTAAAACTTTTGGAGAGGTGCCATTGACCATGTTAGATGTAGTTCCTGGAAATCAAGCCATATTTACGGCACCACGAACTTTTGATTTACTTAATTATTATGATTTTGTAACAGATGAATATGCTGCATTGCACATAGAGCATAATTTTAATGGTAGAATCTTTTCGAGAATACCATTACTACGTAAACTTAATTGGAGAGAAATAGCGGGAGTTAGAGCCGTTATAGGAAATTTATCTGACAAAAACGTTGCCTTAAGTGCGTTTGATTTACAAGGTAAGGCACCAACAAAACCGTATTACGAATATTTCGTTGGCGTAGATAATATTTTTAAGTTTATAAGAATTGACTTCGTCTTTAGAGGAAATTATTTAGACATGCCCGGAGCAACGAAGTTTGCTGTAAAAGGTGGGTTTGGATTTTATTTTTAATGAGGGTCTTCGAATAAAGAATCATTTTAAGATTTCATGAGCTTTCTCCAATTGTAAGAACGTAGTTATACTAATAATTATATTTTTAGTTAATAAACTATTATATTTAACAAAATTAATTTTTTTGAATTAATGTTAATTATATAATAGCCATGTTTAAAATTTGCCTCTTTATTAGTGCATCCTTATTTTCCAGTCTTGTTTTAAGTCAAGAAATTGCTACAGTTAAGGAAACTACAAAAAGCTATATTACGTATCCATTTTCTGATCCAAACCCAATTCCTGAAGACAATAAGATTTATCCATATTTTCGTTTTGACGGATTTTCTGATAGCGGGTTGAAAAAAGAATGGAAAGTTGTTGAACTTGAGAATAAATATATAAAAGTCCAAATTATGCCGGAAATTGGAGGTAAAATTTGGACGGCCTATGATAAGAAAAGTAGTAAAGATTTTTTATATAATAATGGCGTTGTGAAATTTAGAGATATTGCGATGCGTGGGCCATGGGTAAGTGGAGGTATAGAAATGAATTATGGAATTATTGGTCATACTCCAAATAGTGCTACTCCGGTTGATTACTTAGTGAAAAATAACGATGATGGTAGTGTCAGTTGCTATGTATCTACATTAGATTTGCTAACTCGAACCCGTTGGGTTGTTGAGACTAAACTAGAAAAAGATAAAGCCTATTTTACTACAAGGTCCTATTGGTTTAATGCAACAGGTGTTGAACAACCTTATTATACATGGATGAATGCAGGGATTCCTGTTGGGCAAAAATTAGAATTTTTATATCCTGGAAATCATTATATCGGTCATGATGGAAGTATGCACAATTGGCCAATAGATAGTAAAGGACGCAATCTATCAAATTATGAGGAAAATAATTTTGGATCTTCAAAATCATATCATATTATAGGTTCTCAGCGTAATTATTTTGGTGCTCTATGGAAAAAAGATGATTTTGGTATGATTCATTTTGCGAATAGAGATGATAAATTGGGGAAGAAAATATTTCTTTGGGCACAATCAGATTCGGGTAAAATTTGGGAAGAATTGCTTACCAATGATAGTGGGCAGTATGTAGAAATACAGAGTGGTAGATTATTTAATCAAAATGTAGTTGAAAGTAGTTTAACCCCTTTTAAACAAGTTGGCTTTATGCCATACAATAGTGATCAATGGATGGAATATTGGTACCCCTTCAATGGATTGGGTGGATTTAGCCATGCCAACAAAACGGGTGCGTTTAAAATTGAAACGCTTCCAGACAATGTGCTTTCAGTAAAGATAAGTCCTGTACAAACTATTAGGGATACCTTACGTGTTTATAATGCTAATAGATTACAGATTGGAAGTGCAGTTGTAAATGCTAATCCTTTAGAGCTTGTTCGGATTGATATAAAATTGCCTACTGATGAGGTGGTTGCTAGTATCAATTTAAATGAAGAAAATATTGATTTTGTTTCGGAAGTACCCGAAAAAAACATAAGCAGACCCATGCAAATTCCTGAAAATTTTGATAGAGAAAGCTCCTTTGGACTTTATTTACAAGGACGCGATTTGAATAGGTTTCGACAATACGGTGAATCTGAGGTGACAATCAAAAAATCTCTAACAAAAGATGCTTTGTTCCTTCCTTCTTTAGTAGAGATGACCAAATTAAAAATTTTCAGAATGGATTATGATTCTGCATTTTATTATGGAAAAAAGGCGTTGAGCATTGATACTTATAATGGAGAGGCAAATTACTATTATGGATTGGCAGCGTCAAAACTTGCGAACCATATTGATGCCATAGATGGGTTTGAAGTTGCTGCTTTAACGCCAAACTATCGCGTTGCTGCATATACAGCTTTGGCACATTTATATTTATCTAAACATGATTATTTAAAGGCTAATGAATATGCATTGCTGAGCGTAACTAGTGATTCAAACAATATTGAAGGATTTCAGATTTTACATGTTTTAGCCAGAATACAGAAAAATGACGAACAAATAAAAGTAACTCGAAATAAAATTGAAAAATTGAATCCATTAAACCATTTTATTCGGTTTGAGGATTTTTATAGGTCGCCAACTGATACTAATCTTGAAAAATTTCAATCGCTTATAAAAAATGAGCTACCCATAGAATCATACTTAGAATTAGCAATTTGGTATGCCAATAATAATAGATTTAAGGAAAGTATTGAGGTGTTAAAATTATCACCTAAAAATAGCGAGGTGTTCTTTTGGTTAGCATGGTTGAATAAGGGTATAAATAAATCTGACTCCGATATATATTTAGATAAAGCAGAAAATTCAGATCTATCGTTTGTTTTTCCATTTAGGGAAGAAACAGCAGAAATTTTAGAATGGGCTAACGTTCAAAAAGAGTCATGGAAAGTACATTACTTATTAGCATTAATTCATAATTTTAGAGGTAATAAAGAGAAGGCATTAGATTTGTTAAACAAATCTCTTGGCCCTAATAATTTTGCTCCTTTCCATTTTTTGAAGGCTAAACTGGACATTAATGGAAGTGTTGAGAAAAAGATAAAGTTGATAGAAAAGGCAATTCAAATAGAGCCTAAAGAATGGCGTTATTACCGGATGGCTGCAAAATTAAATATTCAATTAAAACACTACAAAGACGCTGTAAAAATATTGGAAAAATGTTATAAAAATAATACTAAAAATTACATTGTTGGATTAGATTTAACTAAGTCTTATATGTTAAATAGCCAATACAAAAAAGCGGAACATATATTGTCTAGTATTAATGTATTACCATTTGAGGGAGCTACAGATTCGTATAGATACTATAGACAAACGAAGTTAATGTTAGCATATAATTTAATGAATAAGAAAAATTACACGCAAGCATTAAGTAAAATAGATGAGGCGGAAATACGTCCTAGAAATCTCGGAGTAGGTAAGCCTTTTGAGGAATTGATTAATAATGATTTAGAAAATCGAATGAGAGCGAGTGTTTACAAACAAATGGGTGACGAAAACAGGTATCAAAAATATACTGATAGCATTAAGCGTGAAGTTAAATTTGGTCAAACATTATTAGAAGCGATTAACGATATATCATTCAAGTCTGACCAAAGAATGTTTTAATAGTGTATTTGCTGGGTTTTTAATGAATAAATTATGATGTGTATTTTTTTACAATAGATTAATTAAACAATTTAGAGTTAACCTATGTTTTCTAATTTATAATTTTTTAAGAAACTATCAATTCCAGTCTTATTTGCTTCTTTTTTAAAAACACCTGGTGTTTTTTTAAAGTAGGCTTTAAAACATTTAGAAAAATATTTAGGATCATTAAAGCCAGTAAGGTAGGCTGTTTCGTTTATTGAATATCCGTATTTAGCAATTAAAACTGCCGCCTTTTTCATTCGTAAGATACGTACAAAATCAACTAAACTATGCCCCGTAAGTGTTTGACATTTTCTGTATAAACTAGAATAGCCCATATTTAGTGATTCAGCTAATTCTTCAACTTTAAAATCTGTATTATCTAAATTCTGATTTATCGTTTTTACAAGACTTTCTAAAAACAGTTCATCCTTTGTCTTTTCAATCTTTATTTCTGGAGAGCTCAAGACTTCTTTTCTATATTTAGAAATAATTTGTTCTTTAGTAGCAAGAATGTTTTTTATTTTTAATAATAACTCTGACGTGTTAAAGGGTTTATTGATATATTCAATAGCACCTGACGAGAGGCCCTCAATTTTTGCACTGATTGAATTTTTTGCGGTAAGTAATATTATCGGTATATGGGCGGTTGAAGTATTTTTTTGTAATTTTTGACACATCTCAACACCTCCTAATTTAGGCATCATTACATCGCTTAATATGATGTCTGGTAATTTGTTTTTTGCAATATCATATCCTTCTTCTCCATTACTGGCAATAATAATAGTGTAGGTTTCATATAGTAAGTCCTTTAAAAGTTGTTGTAATTCAACGTTATCTTCAACAACTAAAATTGTTTTATGATGAAAATTAAGGTTAGAGGGGGCAATTATATCCTGTTTTTTTGTTATTAATTTTGGTTCATCCTCCTTATCGGTGGTTATTCTATCATTTTTATCATAGGCATCTTCGGTAATAGGTATCAGCACATTAAATGTAGTACCTTTATTGGGTGTCGAGTCTACGCTGATTTTTCCATTATGTAGGTTTACCAATTCTTTAGTTAGTGCCAAGCCTATACCTGTACCTTTGTATTTTTGTGTAGAATGTGATTGATAAAAGAGTTCGAATATTTTTGTCAACTCAGCTTTAGGCATTCCAGAACCGGAGTCAGAAATGGATAATTTTATAGATTTATCTGATTCGATATAAACAACATTAAGATTGATGGCTCCATTATCTGGGGTAAATTTAAATGCGTTTGATAATAGATTATATATAACATGCTCTATTTTATCCTTATCATACCAAGCGTAATCTAATTGATTAGGGCAGTTTATGTTAAAATCAATATGTTTAATCCTTGCCATTTCTTTAAATGATACAGCAATGTCACTAATATGTTTGCATAAAATGTTTTCAGAAACATTTAGTTTAAGTTTACCTAATTCTTTGTTTCTCACCAACGTTAATTCTCTTGCAATTTTTGAAAGCCTTTCAGTGTTATTCGAAATGATATCTAGTCGTTGTTTTAATAAAAGATTACCATCATTTGTTGCCCTTAACTTCATGTTATCAAGTGGGCCTAAGATTAAAGTAAGTGGCGTTTGGATTTCATGTGACATTTTGGTGAAAAAATCCATTTTTAATCGATGTAAATCTTGTTCTTTTTTGTTTACTACTTTTTCTAAAAACAACCTTTTCCTCAATGTAAACCACCTTTTAATAGCTAATGCAATTATGCCTAATAAAAGAGCATAGATGATATATGCCATACTACTATTCCAAATAGGTGGTGTTATTTTTATGTCAATGCTCTTTGGAGCGATGTCCCAAATTCCTTTTTTTGTACCTGATTTTACCTCAAACGTATATTCACCTGACGGTATGTTAGTGTACGTAGCAATACGTTCGGAGTGGCTTATTATCCAATCTTTATCAAAGCCTTTAAGTCTATAAGCATAAGAAAATGAGGGGTTTAAAATGTTGTCTATCGCAGAGAATTTGAAAGAAAAAGAGGATTGATCATTTTTTAGTTCTAACTTTTTTATATTAAAAATACCTGATGTGGTTTGATCTGGTACAATTGTTTCAACAGGTTTATTAAGAACTTCAATTGAATTTATAAATAAAGTGGGATTTGATTTTTTCTCAGTTAAATTCTTAGGATTGAAATAATTAAACCCTTTAATACCACCAAAATATAACAACCCATCTTTATCCTTATAGGCACTTCGTGCTAAAAACATATTATCTTGTAATCCATCGGTACTATAATATGTTTTTATGGAGTCATTTTTTAAGTTTAAATGATAAAGACCATTGTTTGAACCCATCCAAATATTGTCTTTATCTTCAGCAACTAGACTTACAAAACGATGCTCAAGGCTATTTTTTAGTTGTTCATAGTCCGTAGAAGTATTATCTTTTATATTGTAATTGATAAGCCTCCCGTCCGCGTTAATTAACCATATGTTGTCTTGTGTAGTAGCAGTTGCTGATCTAATTGAGAATAATTTATGACTTTCTTTTGAGGGAAGATTGGTATGACCAATAAATGTTGAAAACTGGATGTTTGAAGTGTTTTCACTGAATTCAGTTAAGTCATTTTTAAACATACCAAACCAAATAGTACCCTCTTTATCTTCATTGATGCTTTCTGCAATTGTACCTTTAAGCCCATTAGAATTATTCTCAAAAGAAGCAATCAATTCAAACGCTGTGTTATATACATTTAAAGAAACATTAGAGCTAACCCAAATTCTGTTTTTAGAATCGTTAAAAACGGTTCTAACATCGGTGGCCTCATGTTTTTTGGAATTGAAAATATTTATTTTCTTGAAACGATTACTTTTTGGTTTATACACCCAAAGCCCATTTTTATAGGTACCAAACCAAATATTTCCATTGCTATCTTCAGTAATAGATTGCACATAAAAACCTTTGGTTAACTTGTTTTTTTTGAAGTACTGACTTTCCTCGGTAGACCCATCCGTATTAAACTTAATTTTTGTCAGTCCGAACCCATCTGTTCCAACCCATAACGTATTTAAAGAGCTTTTGAATATGCTTAAAACTCTAACAGGTTTGTTATTCTCTGATCCAGAATGATAGTTTATGTTTTCACTTGTATGCGGTAACACATTCAGTTTACCATAATTTGTGGAAACCCAAATGTTTTTATGGTTGTCTTCGCTAATATTTAAAACGGTGTTACTACTAAGTGAAAATTCATTAGCATCTTGTTTTGTAAAAACATCTATTTTACCATTAATTGGATTTATTTTATATAAACCAGCACCATCTGTTCCAGCCCATATAATACCGTCGCTATCCTTAAAAAATGTAAAGAAGAGTTCTTGGTCAATATTATAAGTATTGCCTTTAAAAAGAGATTCTTGAATAAATTGTTTCTTCTGTAAGTCATATACAAATAACCCAAACGTTTCTGTTCCAATCCAAAGTCTATTAAGTGCATCGGTAGTTAAAATGAGGGCTCCTGGGAAATTTGAAAAGGGACCAACTAATTCACTTGACCTTTTGCTTTCTAAGTTGTAATTATAAATTTTACCATCATCTGTGCTTATATACAATTGATTTTCTGTTATTACTTCGATGTCAAACACATTTTTAACTGCAATACCGTTATTGGTAACAGTAGTAATACTATCAAGAGTTGAATTTCTATATCTAAAAATACTTCCATTTTTAGAAGCCATCCAAACGCTATTCTGTGTAGTGAGAATAGCAGAGATCATATTGTTTTTTAATACACTAGTAGTTACATTTTGATAGTTACACTTATTGTATCGATATTTTGTTACCAATCCTAAATTTGATAAGATCCATATGCTATTATTGGCATCTTTTACAATTGTTTTTATGCGATCATTTTTATTTCGTCCAGGAAAAATAATTTCATTTTTTATAAGAGTATAATCATACCCGTCGTACAGTAAAACTCCACTATTACAAACCATCCATATTGTACCCAAAGGATCTTGAATAGTCTCTGAAACGTTTATTAAACTGTTGTCAGTAGCAGGTGACAAATGTTTAAAGTTTGTATTGTTTTGAGCTACTATTGAACCCAGAGAAAATAAAAGAGAACAAATTAATATTGGCAGTTTAAATCTTATCAAATTTTCTTATTTATTAAATCTATCGAAGTATAGTTTCTATAAAGGTAAATATATATAAAATTCAATCAAAGTGTAAATTTTCTGCAAAAAAGTGTAAAAATTGAGCGTAGTACATGTTTTAATCTCAATAATGGAGCTATTTGCTTAAAATTTCCACCAAAAATGATTTTGAAATCCTAATATTTGACAATGTTAAAAAAAGGTTAAAATAACTTTACAATATTATGAATTCAAGAAGAAACTTTATCAAAAAAACAGCCATAATTGGTGCCGGAATTTCAGTATTACCAAATATGACATATGGTTTTAGTCTTAAAAAAGACAAACTAAAAGTTGCATTAATAGGTGTTGGACTGAGAGGTACCAATCACTTAAATAATTTGCTGCAACGAGAAGATGTTATAGTTACGGCTATATGTGATATAGACCCCAATAGAATAAAAATTGCGGAAGAGCAGATAAAGAAACATAACCATCCAAAAGTGAAAGTTTTTGGAAAAAATGATAATGATTATAAAAATTTACTGGACTTAAAAGAAGTTGATGCAGTGATTATTGCGACCCCTTGGTTATGGCATACACGCATGGCAGTTGATGCTATGAAAGCTGGTAAGTATACAGGAGTAGAAGTGTCAGCAGCCAACACAATGGAAGAATGTTGGGATTTGGTAAACACCCATGAGCAAACAGGCTCGCATTTAATGATTTTAGAAAATGTAAACTATCGTAGAGATGTTTTAGCAGTACTCAATATGGTGAAGCAAAATGTCTTTGGTGAAATGGTCCATTTTAGATGTGGTTATCAACATGACTTACGTTTTGTAATGCTAAATGATGGGAAATCTGCTTATGGTAAAGGGGTAGAGTTTGGAGATAAAGGAATTTCAGAAGCGGCTTGGAGAACACAACATTCTGTATTAAGAAATGCAGACGTATATCCTACACATGGTGTTGGTCCAATAGCAGTTATGTGTGATGTTAATAGAGGAAATCGACTTGTTTCATTGACTTCTCATGCTACCAAAAGTAGAGGGATGCATAATTATATAGTTGAGAATGGAGGAGAAAATCACCCGAATGCAAAAGTGAATTTTAAAATGGGAGATGTTATAACATCAACCATAGAAACTGCAAATGGTGAAACCATAATTGTAACACATGATGTACACTTACCAAGACCCTATTCATTAGGGTTTAGAGTTCAAGGAACAAAAGGTCTTTGGGAAAAAGATGGAGACAGAATCTATATAGAAGGACAGGCAAAAACACCTCATGCTTGGGATGATTCAAAAGAATGGTTAGAAAAATATGACCATCCACTATGGAAAAAATATGGTGAACATGCCTTAGGTGCTGGTCATGGCGGTATGGATTTTTTTGTAATCAATTCATTTATTGAATCTGCAAAAGAAAATATTGCACCTCCAATGGATGCTTATGATGCTGCAGCGTGGAGTGCTATTACACCACTTTCAGAATTGTCTATTGAAAATAATGGAGAGCCACAAGATTTTCCTGATTTTACGAGAGGAAATTGGATTAAAAGAAAACCATATAACTGGATTAAAGATACTTATTAACTAACCTTAAAATGAATACTAACTTAAAAACAAACTTATGAAGAAACTATTATTTTCCTTATTCTTATCGCTGTTTCTCGTTTCTGCTTATGCACAGCAAGCTAAAATAGAGGTGACTGGAACAGTAACAGATGCCGATACCGGAGATCTAGTTCTCGGAGCGACCATTTTAGAAAAGGGTACGTCTAATGGAGTAGTGTCTGATTTTGATGGAAATTTCTCCATTAAAGTGGCAGGGCCAGAATCTATTTTGCACATTACTTTTATTGGTTTTAAAGACCAAGAGATAAAAGTTGGCGATAAAACTGAATTTAAAATTGTATTAGCATCAGAAGCTACAACTTTAGATGATATTGTATTAATTGGTTACCAGAGTGTACGTAAAGAAGATGTTACTGGAGCAATTACTAGTATAAGTGCTGAAAAAATTGAAGGGATACCAGTAGTGACGGTTTCTGCTTTATTAGCAACACAATCTACAGGTATTCAAAATGTTCAAATGAGTGGGGCTCCTGGATCGAGACAATCGCTGGTAATTCGTGGAAATACGAGTATTGGAGGTAATTTAGATGCAAATACCGCTTTTAGTAATCCTTTGTATGTTATTGATGGTGTACAAACATCTTTAGAAGATTTAGCGGGATATAATGTTTCAAATGTCGATTTTTTGGCGTCGTTAAATCCTAGTGATATTCAAAGTATAGATATTTTAAAAGATGCCTCTGCCGCTGCTATTTATGGTTCACGTGGTGCTAATGGAGTAATTATCATTACTACTAAAGGGGGTAAAGCAATGGATAAACCTGAATTTTCATTTTCAGCAAGTGTTGGTGTGCAACCGAAACCAGAATTAGTACCTATGTTGGTCGGTGCCGCTGAGCGAAGAGAAAAATGGAATATGATTGACCGATGGTGGCAGCCAGCAGAAGTGCAAAATGGTAATGTACCCATGGTACTTTCAGATAGTTTAAACCCTGCTTTTAATAATAATATAGATTATCAAGGTATGTTTTATAAGGCGGCCATAACACAACATTATAATATGAGTGTTCGTGGTGGTAGTGAGGAATCTAATTATAGATTGTCATTAGGTTATTCTGATAATGAGGGTGTAATAAAAGGTACCGGTTTTACAAGGTATACATTGTCTGCAAATATGAACTTTAAAGTAGGCTCTAGATTTAAAAATCAATTTAGAATCAATGCTTTTTTTACTGACAATCAAACGGGGCAAGGTAATCCCTACCAAGGTTCCTTCAGTTTAAACTCTGCTCTACCCGTTGATCCAGGTTCTTTGAACTCTTCCTTATTTTATATTAGTGATGACAAGATAAAATCTTTAAGTGGTGAATTAACAGACAAATTGAATACAGATAAAGCTTTCTCTACTACTTTTTCAAATTTTGCAACCTTGGATCTTATTGACGGCTTAACGTTAAATTCGCAATTAACCTTTGTATATAGTAGTAATAAAAAGAATTTTTATGAACCGTCCACTATTCGTTCAAATAGTGATGGTTTTGCAAGTTACGCACTGTATACTAGAAAAAATTTATCATCTGATTTATACTTAAGTTATTTTAAAAACTTTGGAGAAGATCATGAAGTAACAGCAATTTTAGGGAACAAGGTAGATTATAATCAGTATGAAGATATGGGTATATCTGCGATTGGTTTTGGTAGTGATGCTATTCAAGTCATTAATGGTAGATATAGTCAAGAAGAAACTTCGGGGTACACCGATATAAGTGCCAATGCTTTGTTATCTTATTTTGCACGAGCCAGTTATAAATATAAAGATAGGTACATATTTAGTGGTAATTTTAGTATTGATGGTTCTTCAAGATTCGGTACTGATGTACGTTGGGCAAAGTTTCCTGCCTTATCAGCGGCATGGATATTTTCAAAAGAGCCATTTTTAGAATCTATCATTGGTGACTTTGTAGATTTTGGTAAGCTTAAATTTACGTGGGGTATCAATGGGAAACAATTTCCTGAAAACTATTTAAGATTTGGTTCTTATAATTTAGGTTATGGTGGTGCTTCACCAAATTGGTATTGGACTAATCAGATGAACGTTTCTTCATATGGCGGTGTTACGGGAGTTATTCCAAATTACGATGCCATAGGTAATGATAAATTGTCGTGGGAAAATTCTGAGCAATGGGATATTGGGTTCGAATTAGATATGTTTAAACGACGTTTAAGTATTAGTTTTGACGCTTACCATAAACAAACGGATAAATTATTTTTTGATGTTTTATTTCCAGGATATTCTGGTTATAATGCCGCAAAAACCAATGTAGCAGGTATTTTAAATTATGGTTGGGAAACTTTTTTAACCTATCATGTTTTTCCTAGAACGAACGACTTTCGTTTATCATTTGATGTAGGTTTTAGTCAAAACAAGAATTATGTTACCAAATTACCTAATGGTAATAGAGATTATACTGGGGCAGGGTATGGTTACGTAGTAGGTAAACCAATTAACATTTACCAATTATTTATTAATGACTATATCATTGATGATTTAAGCCAACTTCCTGTTAATCCATATACAGGTGAAGCCTTAGCAGGTAAAAGTGCATGGGCAAATATACGACCAGGTTTTCCTATTTGGAAAGATTTAAATGGTGATTATATTTTAAATGAGACCCACGATCTTCAATTAGCAAGAGATTTTTCTCCAACACCAGATGTGCAAGGTTCATTTAACGTCAACTTGAAGTATAAAGGTTGGTATTTACAAGCCTATAGTCAATTTTCTTTCGGTGCAGATATTTTAAATACTGTATTAAATAGTTATATGGATTCTTATGATAGAGGTGGTGATGGATGGGCAACACAAGGATTGGCTGATTTAAGTGGTTATTCTTTTTGGGATCAACCGGGTGATGGTGCTGCTGGAGCACGTTATCCAGCACTATATCCATCAGTGGGTAGCTTAGGTGCATTTTACGGATTTAGAGGCAATCAGTCCCTGTGGATAGAAAGTGGTGATTATTGGAAAGTGACCAATGCATCAGTTGGTTACACTTTTGATAAAGGCAACTTTTTAAAGAACATCGGGTTGAGTAGATTGCGTGTGTATGGTTCTGTATTAAACCCATGGATGTGGCAACGCTCTAAAGCTGTTGTTGATGCTTCTTTGGTAGATGCTACAGGGCGAACGTTGGGTAATGGATATCCTCAGGCGAAGACATTTTCAATAGGTATCGATGCAAAATTTTAATTTTAAAAATAAGAAAATGAAAAACATAAAAAAATATACATTTTTTACCATGATCATATGTTTATTCAGCACTTATAGCTGTACCGATATATTAGATCAAGAACCTGTAAGTATTACACATCCCGCTGTTTTTTGGGACAGTCAACCGAATGCAGAACAAGCGTTAGCCGGGAGCTATGGTTTATTCAAATATGCCATTACCTATCAAGCTAATTTTATTTACTGGGGTGAATTACCAGGTATGACCTTTATGAATAGCCGTAACTGGATTTCAGATTACATAGAAAACAGCGGTAATTATGTGTTGGCCTATAGAGATAATAGTCGTAACTGGAAAAACTTCTATAGAGCAGCGAACTGGGCATTAACCATTGAAAAATATGTGGCTGATATGCCTGATAATCTTTTTACTTCAGTTGAAGAGAAAAACAGAATAATTGGTGAAGCAGCTTTTGTCAGAGGACTCTCTTATTATTGGATGGCTCGTATTTGGGGAGATGTGCCTATTGTTACCGAGTCGGTAGAATCATCTGACCAATTACTTGGTGAAGATGGGTTTATTGTTAGAATTCCAAGATCTAATGAACTAGAAGTATTAGATTTTGCTTTAGAAGCAACTAATAAAGCTATAGGGTTATTAGAATATTCAGCTCCAGGCAATACAAATTGGGCTATTACGGCTAACAGAGGGAGTGCAGAAGCTTTAAAAGCAGGTTTAACCCTTTGGTATGCCTCTAGAGATAATAACAATTCAGATATGGTTCAACAATCTATTGAAGCTGCAACATCTGCAATTAATAATAGTGGTGCTGAATTAATCGATTATGTAACCGAAGGTAAAGATGGTTTTGATGCCATGTGCATCGGTCAGTCAAAAACAGGTTTGTTTGAAATTAATGTGAGTGCTGATATGAACGAATCGTTTAGAATGGAAAGTAATGACGGTCATTATACCGGACTTACATTGAATTACCCTATTTGGAAAACTGAAAATACGGGTGTAGCTCCAACTATAGATCCAGATTTTTATGGAAAAGAAATGATGAATGAAGATGATGATAGAGAAAATGATATCCGTAAAGAGTTATTTTTCTATGATTACGAAAGCAGCAGTAACTCATTTCCGTTAAAATATTCGCATTCATCTGCTGATCCTAATTCTGAAGATGCTTATGCTCTATTTTCTGAGTCTAACATTGTTTTATTTCGTATGGCTGATATGTATTTGCTAAGAGCAGAAGCACAAGCAAGGTCAGGTGCAACAGGTCTTGCAGTAGCTGATTTAAATATGGTTAGAAGTAAAGCGAATGTACCTAATTATAATGGAGCTACTGATGATGACAGTCTTATGAAAGCCATTTTTGATGAGCGAGCTATAGAATTTGTAGGTGAGGGTAAATCAGCTTATGATCGTATTAGAATGAATTATTATGAAGGTGTACCATGGATGAACCAAAGTCGAATTGCTAAAAAAGGATATTTTTGGCCAATTGACCCTTCAATTATTACAAATAATCCATCTATTGTACAAACAGAATATTGGAGAGGAGCTTTATAATATAAAATAACATTATAAAAAATAACAAGATGAAATATCCATTAAATACATATAAAAAAATGAAAAACATAGGCTTGATAATCTTAGTTTTTGTAACGCTTTATGCTTGTAATAGTGATGATTATTTGGTAGATGGTGGTATTAGTGACGAAAATGTAAATGCTACCACTTTCGATTTCATTAAATCACATAAGCAGTTAGATACCTTGGCAATTCTTATTGAAAAAGCAGGTATGACCACAGAAGTAAACGGAGAAAACACTCTTTTTGCTCCGAACAATACGTCAATTAAACTTTATGTAAATAAAGTATTAGAGGTAATGAGAAACGAAGATCCGCAAGCACAGTTTACCGTAAATGACATTCATGTAGATACATTGAAAAAGTACATGGGCGGTTTTATTTTTCCTGGTAAAATTAAACGTGAAAATATGACTAAAGAAGGTGAAGTATTAACAGCGTTAAACGGTGAAGAAAGAAGAATTTCCTTAGAACCTACTGACAATTACTCAGGGCAATTAGAAACTTTTCCTGAATACGTTTATTTTACCTATAAAGTAGGAGACGATTGGGAGGCTTGGGATGATGGAAATAGTGATGATAAGAAGTATTTAATTAGAACTTCTAATATTTCAACCACTAATGGAGTAGTACATGTACTTCAAGGAAGTTATGTGTTGTTCAATTATGACCCTAAATAATCATAAAGATTAATAAGAGTTTCAATTTTAAATCTTAATAAAATAACAAATGAAAAAAATATTAACTACTTTAATAATTGCTATTGCGTTTGCTTCTTGTACTCCACCAGAAGTAGGCTACATAAGTGATGATATACACGCTCTTGAAGACACTATTTTTGTACCACGCGGTGTCTTTAAACTAGCGGCAGCACCTGCCGCAGAAGGCTCTACCTATCCTTTGGAATGGGAAATTACAAGTATTACAGATGCTAGTGGTACTCCAACTCAAGCTCTATTTGAGGAACATGAAATAACAACTTGGACTTCTGCGTATAATCCAGAAACGGACACTACATTAGAACTGGCACAAGCCAAAATTGAACAAACACAAGAACCTTCTGTTTTAATAAGTTCAGTCAGTGGTGAAATTGCTTTTACACAAGCTACCAAATTTGTTGACGGTGATATTTTTAAAATAAACGTAAAAGTAAAAAACGTAAATGGAGAACGTCAGTTAGATGATTTTGTGGTTGTAAAATTATTACCATTTGAGGCTGTTGAATTTCCTACCGAAATGAGATCGAGATTACAATTAGGTAAAGGAGGAGGAGCATTTGATATTGGCTATACATCCGTTATTAGTAATGGTAATGATGATGAAGTGCCAAGTGTTTTAGATGGCACACATCCATATATTACCGTATTAAAAACGAGTAATGAACCTGCTGTAGGTGTTAATGTGAAAATGATAATTGCCGATAGTTATGGTGAGGCATTAAACCCTGAGGAAGTAGTGTTTTATCCTTCTGGTTCTAGTTATTTGCAGAATTATCATGATAACTCTACAGAGACTACAACGGATGCAACAAGTACTACATTTTCTTTACCAGCACCACCCTTTCCACAATATGCTAGAAATTATTCAGGTAGCAGCTCATACTTAATGTACTATTTAACTACTACAAATGCATTTACAGTAGATAAAGATGCCTATGAAGCAGATAATGGTGCTAAAGATTGGTCTGATTATATTGATCCTGATACGGGAGAAATAAGAAACAGAGCCTACATAAGATGGGGTATTAAAATTAATGACTCAGGTACTTGGGAAATTAAAATGAAAATACCGTATACGAAGCTTAAAGAATAAAAATTTCACCATATGAATACCCTTTGAATTCTGATATTCAAAGGGTATTAAACAATTGAAAATAATGCATAAAAAAATATATTTTAGTTTAATAACGCTGCTTCTTGTTAGTTTAATAAGTGTTGCACAAGAACAAAGTGATGTGGTTAATAAAGTCGTTAAGCCTTCACGAACAGAGGTTGTAGTACCTATTCATAAAGCTGTTTTTAGAGATTCACTGTGTAAACAAAGAGTGCAAGGTGGCAATCCAAGAATACAAAATGGATATTTGCAATTTGATGGTTCTTTAGACGGTAATAGACAAGTTGATCCACAAATTGCAGTTGGAGGAGGTTTTGTTTTTCATGGAACTAATAACGGTTTGGTAATTTATGACAAACAAGGTAATTATATAGATGGTGCATCACAAAAATGTTTTAATAACGGTATAGATCCGAAGCTTTTTTATGATGCTCATAACAAAGTTTTTGGTTTTGATCTTTGGGTATATTGGGATAAAGCTAAAGTAAAGCCAGTTAATATTGCCATTTCAGAAACAAGTGACCCTAGAGGTGCTTGGAATATTTATCCGGTTTCTGCCTCAAAAGGCGTTGATGGTGGTGGTATTGGTTATAGTAAAAAATGGGTTGGGTATTCTTTTCCAGGAGGTGAAGATAGAACTTTTGTAATGAAGATGAGTGAAGCTAAAAGCGGAAAAACAGCTACAGTTTACCATTTCCCTGGTACATTAGGCCATCCTGTATTTACACAAGACAGCACAGACGATCTCTATTTTTTTAAAATTGTAAAAGAATATTTTGTAATAACAAAAGTTACCGAAGATGAAACAGGTTCGCCAGTTAGCCAAGTAGTAAGTAAAAAGAAACATGGTTTAAAAAATATTGGTTACCCTCCTAAATCACCGCAAAAAGGAACTGATCAAGTTACTTCTTCAGGGGATAGAAATCCTAAAAATTTAGTTTTGCAAAATGGATTTTTATGGTTTTCGCAAGCTATTAATTACAAAGGAAATTCAGCCGTTCAGTGGCATCAAGTAAAATTAGATGGTTCCATAGTTCAAACAGGTTTAATTTATGATAAGAATACCAACTATATTCAAACGACCATTGGTGTAAACAAGAATAATGATGTGTTGGTTGGTTTTCAAGAAACGAATAAGAACATGTTTATTAGTCCAAGAATGGCTTTTAGATATGCCAAGGACCCAGCAGGTCAATTAAGAGAAATTGTGAAGTTAGGTGAAGGTACTGGGGCTACTGACGGAGTTGCCTGGGGAGATTATAGTGGTACTGCGATAGATGGTGATAATGGAATTGACTTATGGACAATACAGAGTAGAGCGAATGACAAGGGAAGGGGCGAAACGGTAATCGTAAAAGTGCCTTTTAAAAACAAATAAATTTTAAGGAATAACTAATACTCATGAGATTCATTTATTTTGTAACACTTTTTGTACTTATTTCTTGTCAGTCAAAGTCGTCTGAAAACCAAAGTACTCAAAATGAAAAGTTAAGTTTTTCAATTGAAATTCCTGCAAGTGGTAATAGTTGGATACATAACAATAGTTCTGAAAATTCCAACATGCTTAGAGATTCAGTAATTAATAACTGGACAAATTTAAAAACTGTAATTCGTACATATTTTAAAACGGATACATCTGGTAAGTTACATCTGGGTTTGAATGCAAATGTACCTGATGGTACTTCCACAATTAAAGTTACCATTGGCAATAAATCCGAGACTGTGACATTGAATAGTTCTGAATATATGGAGATTGCAGTGGGTGTTTTTGATATAAAGAAGGGATATAATTATGTTGAAATAGAGGGGATAGGAAAGTCTGGAAAATATATTGCAAATATAAATAAGGTACTAATTGGAGGTCCGGCCACAGAAGGCAAGGTTTATTTTATAAAAGACGATTTTTATTTTGGACGTAGAGGACCTTCAGTGCATTTATCTTACAAAATACCTAAAAACAAAGATGTTGTTTGGTTCTATAACGAAATTAAAATACCAAAAGGAGAAGACGCATTAGGATCCTATTTTATGGCAAATGGTTTTAAGGATGGCTATTTTGGTATTCAAGTAAATTCAGAAACAGAACGACGTATTTTATTTTCTGTTTGGAGCCCATACGAAACGCAGAATCCAAAGGAAATACCGGATGATTATAAAATTATTTTATTGGGTAAAGGCGAAGGAGTTACTTCAGGTGAATTTGGCAACGAAGGGTCTGGAGGACAAAGCTATAAAGTCTTTAATTGGAAAGCAGATAAAACCTATAAGTTTTTATTAAAAGGAGTTCCTTCAGTAAATAATTCAACAGATTATACAGCTTATTTTTTCGATCCAGAAAAAGATACTTGGAATTTGATTGCCAGTTTTCGAAGACCACATACGAGTAGGTATTTACAAAATGTATACTCTTTCTTAGAAAACTTTATACCAGATACTGGTAATATTTCTAGAAAAGGGAATTATCAAAATCAATGGGTTTATACAAAAGACGGTGTGTGGACTGAGTTAACCACTGCTAAATTTACAGCAGATGCAACGGCAAGGAAAGAAGCTCGGTTAGATTATGCTGGTGGAGTTGAAGGCAGTACGTTTTTTATGAAAAATTGTGGATTTTTTAGTGAAACCACATCTATTGATTCAGAATTTACAAGAGAAGCAAATGGAATAGCTCCGTCAATCGATTTTTCGAAATTGGAAGTTCCTAAATGATATTATATTTGAATTAGTTTTTAAAAGCCTTTATGTAGTATTCGTGAAGGCTTTTTTATTTAAAAATTAATTTACCATTATAAAAGGTTTTTACCTCAACTAAAGGCGGTTTGTTTAATGAGATTAGGTCGCCTACACTTCTTATTTCTCCAGTTAGTTTTTGAATAGGATTAACGATCATGGTATTAATTCCTCTGTGAAAAACATCCACATTTTGAGCTTCTAAATTCTCACCGTTAAACTTACCTTCGCCCGCATAAAATCCTACAAACAAATTATTTGTTTTACCTTTTATTGTGAAATTGGATACATTATTAGATATAATATTTAAATGGTTATTGTCAATAATAAGGTCAAAATCACCAACATTTTCGGTTGGTAAATAATAGTCTTCAGAAAACAACGTAATAGAGTTGAACTTTAAAATTTCTGTACTTGAAATTGTAAATTGTGATGCGTTTCTAATTTCGGTAATATCGATAGCAGTCAATATTAATTGAGCAGGGTTGGTGTCTCTAAATAGGTTACAAGTACTGTTTTCTATAGATAATATACCATCAGTAATTGTTACAGAAATATTATCAATTAAATTTTCGCCATACTTTATTTGAAGTGTGTTTTCCAATCCTTGTTTTATTTCCAAACGGATTCCTTCATGGGCAATTATCTTAGAAAAACTTGATAAATCTACCAATTTAATAACTTCCGTTCCTGACGATGATAAACAGTCAGAAGTATGATCAGAGCATCCTAAGGTGAGTAGAAAAATTACAATACTTAAAATCTGTTTTTTCATTATTGAATCATATATCAAACTTGAGAATTCAATTGAAATCTCATTTAAAAATAACTTTCAGACACTACTTTAATTCTAAGAATTAAAGTCTTATACCAATACCTAAATCAATTGATTCTGCTAAAAATAAATGAGCCTTAATGGATGCTGTTGCAAACCATTTTTGTCCAAAATATTTTTTAACACCTACACGTTCATAATATCTAGTTTCGTATTTGTAGGGATAATATACATAGTATCCTAGTTGTGTAATTATCGAAAAATTATTGATATCTAATTCATGTCCAATCATCAAACTCACACGCTTATAATCTGAATTTCCATCTTCCTCTGGAAATTCAGGAAATGCCACTGCGTTGTAGGTAATCAATTCCTTTAAAAATTTTGAAATAAATAGTTCACTACCAAATTGCAGTATGCTTTTTCTATTAAGTCTTTTGTCTAGATAAACAGTTCCAACATAAAATGGGAATTGTTTTGTGCCTAAATTCCCTGCACTGTTTATACCGCCACTCAATTGTAAATTAAGTTTTATTCCTTCTTTATCGTTGCTATTATTCAGATTAGTTGATTGCGTATAATCAATGGGGTTATCGACATCAAAATTATAACTAATACCTGTTGTTAACGAAAGTGTGTTAAGTCCTAAATTAGGAGACTTTATGGTTCCATTAGAATAATGTGAAAGCATTAAGCCGAGGGTGGCGTCAAAGGCATTAAAAACCTTTTTATGTTTATAATTAATACCGAGTGTTGTGTTCGCTAATAAATGAGAACCAAAAGCGATATTTTTATTATTGGTTTCTAAATCAAAAGGATTTGTATTATACGAAATGCCTTGTCCTAGCTTTATATAAAAAAGATTTTTACGAGCTCTATTGCCAAAATATAACGAATAATTAAGTTGAGTTGTAAATGTTGTACCCAACACTGCATTGTCAAAATTATGATAGATAAAAGAAATTCCCCAATCAGGAAAATTATACGCTGCCAAGTTATTGTTCTTCGGAGTTGTTTTATGATTGTAACTTAAAATAAACCCATCTGGATTGGTAATTGCCAGATGTGAAACTTTATTCTTGTGCTTAAGAATAGTACCATAGAAATACTCGATATGTAGAGAAGTGTGCCCCTCTTTTTGAGCCCACAATGTTAAGTTGATCATAAAAAATAGTATACCTGTTACTATTTTATACTTCATCTTAAAAATCGAAATACCAATTAAATAAGTCTGCTTTTAATCCAAAAGTAAACCATGTTGAATTATCAATGGCCGTATCTGTTATAGCCTGAGCCGGATTGAATTTTCTAAAGATAATTCCTGCAAATAATTTCGTGTTTGTTGCGGGGTTCACTAAGTATCCACCTTGAAAGTCTGCAATAAAAATTCTGGTATTATTACCTTGTAACAATTCTATTCCGGTATCACCAGTTCTGTCTTCATAACTTTGATAAATGTTACCACCATAGTTTAAACCATTAATATCAAAACCTTTATTCCCCATGTTTATTTTAGCACTACCAAACCATCTGTCTTTCTTATAACGTGCAATGGCCACAAACTCCCAAAAATTGCTTCCCCAAGGATGTCCCAACGGTTGATTATAATGGGCGTAATTCAAGATAGGGTCTTTATGAGAAAAGGTATATGGTCTAACTACGTTAAATTCTCCTTGTAAGTATAAATTATCGACATTAAAGGCATTATAATACTTTGCACCCACTTGTATGCCAAATTTATTGGCCCAATAGCCACTTCCATCAAATATTTTCCCAATTGTTAATTCATCCAATACGAATTGTGTATAGGTAGAAAAATTATCAGAAACTTTATATTTTGTACCTAATCCGATAATGGCGTTACCTCCTCGAGATCCTCTTGAAAACTCAACGGCTCTGTAAAAAATAATAGGATTAAAGTAGTTGATGTCAAACCCGTTATTTTCACCCTTTTTAGTAATCGCAGCTTCAAATAGGCTCACGTTTAATCTTTTGGTAACATTATAGCTTAGATGGTGCATGGCTACAAATTTCCTAGCACTTAAATTATCCACATTTACAGAAGGTCTTACATCATCAAGCCACATCCATGTATTGGTGTATTTTATTTTCCAAAATTGTGTGCTAATTTTTAAATGAGGATAAGAAGATGCCGCATCTGATAACATTAAGGAACGATATCCATCACCAACAAAATTTTTACCATGTCCAAATTGGAAATTGAAAAATTTACTCGGAGTATAGGTTAAATAGGCTTCTGCAACAGGATAGTCAAAACTATTGGTTTTAAAAATCTTAGCCTTACCACGGCCAGGCACTAGCCCATATGATTCAGTACCTTTATTGGCTCTTGCAAAGTCGTTTACATAATCAGCAAAGCGACCTTGGCTTTCGTAAATAGAAGCTGAAAAGTTGAAGTTTTTACCCAAACCACCTTGAATTTGAATGGCTCTCGTGTTGTTGTAAGTATAATCAACATCGTTTGAATTGTCTTTACCAATTTGCAAATCAAAAAGTGGGTCAATAGTAAACCAATAATCTTCTTTTTGTACTTTGAAAAAATGCTCATTCCATAATTTCTTTCCCCATTTTGAGGATTTATCCTTAAACAAAATCGTTTTTTGCAGGTCTAAGTCTACATATTTGGAAGTTTCGCTATATAAAAAAGGTTTAAAACCTGTATGTGAGTTGTCGTTTTGATCATAGTAATAACTTAACTCATCATAGGTGCTATGCGAAAATGGAATGTTAAGTTCACTTTGATGTTCCGGAAAATAAGTACTTACTACAGCGGTTTGAATGTCTTTCTTTTGAGTATTTGGATTGAGTGGGGTAGGAGTTGTTTGTGGAGTTACTGGTATCGTTGGTGTATTTACTACGACATTTTCTTTAGTAATTTCTTTGGTTATTTTTCCAGGAGTGGGTTGTGAGCCTAATGGTATTTGAATTGGAAGTCCAAATCGCATATCAATAGCTCTGCCATTATAAGTTGCTGGCTGAGCTTTTGGTAAAAGTGCAAAAACTCTTTTCGCTTCTGCTTCTAATTCCTTATACGCGGAGCGTACATATAAAACCTCAAAATCACCAGTTTTGGTAACTATAAATATTACGTTAACTGTACCTTTGTAGTTGTCGGATGTTACATTATTTGAGACTTTAAATTCTGCTAATACATCTTTTGTCAAGTTTTGATTAAAACAAGAAGCTAAAGTAGTTTCGCTTGCAGCATCGCAGCCCTTATAAATAGGGTAAATATCTTCTTGTCCAAGCAAGACGTTTGAAGAGATAAGAAGGATAACTATAATGATATATTTCATTTAAATTTATTTTCACCAACCTATTTTTTACTTTTTGCTATGTGTTGGAATTCGTAATTTTAACTCAGTGTCCTTTCTGGACGCTCATTCAATACTAATTTTGTTAAATTTTGGCAAAGGTATTAATATATTTTGGCTACTTTATTATTATTTAACTGATATTTCTCTTTACTCTCAGGACAGATGGCAAAACCTTTTGCGTCAAAATTCAAGCGATGACCATATTCACTCACCCAACCAATTTGTTTAGAAGGATTGCCTACCACTAAAGCATATGCGGGAATTTCTTTAGTTACAACACTACCAGCTCCAATAAGTGAGTACTCGCCTATAGAGTTACCACAAACAATAGTCGCATTTGCTCCAATACTAGCTCCTTTTTTTACTATAGTTTTTTTGTATTCATCTTTTCTGGCAATTGCACTCCTAGGATTAATAACGTTTGTAAATACCATTGAAGGACCTAGAAAAACATCATCTTCACAAATAACACCGGTGTAAATTGAAACGTTATTTTGAACTTTTACATTACTACCTAAAATGACATCTGGTGATACCACTACATTTTGTCCAAAACTACAGTTTTCACCGATAACACAATTAGACATGATATGGCTAAAGTGCCAAATTTTTGTTCCATTACCAATTTTACAATTGTCATCTATAACGGCAGTCTTATGAGCAAAAAAATCTGATTTTTCCATAAATTAATAATTATCGTTAGTTGAACCTCCGTCAGCAATACTTTTCGCAGCGGAAGTGCCTATTCTGTTTACACCTAAATTAATCATTTTAACAGCATCTTCATAGCTCTTTACTCCACCCGCAGCTTTACTTTGTAAGGGTTTGGCATTTTCCACAATCAATTTCATACCTTCAAATGTAGCTCCAGAAGGTTTATTATCACTTGTTTTAAAAAAGCCAGTTGACGATTTTACATAAACACTTGAAGCCTTTTCTTCACCGAAATTACTTAAAATTACATCTCTAATAATTTGAGTAATGGCAATAATTTCATTGTCTGATAAGGCCGCTATTTCAATAATCCACTTTACAATTTTGTCATTTTCTAATCCGAGTTTTGAGCATTTAAAAACCTCACTTTTTATCAGATTAATATTACCATTTAAAAATGCAGGATAATTAATTACAAAATCTAATTCATCAACATCATTTTCAATTGCTTCTTTAGCTTCATTCAATTTTTCTTCAATAGTAAAAGTGCCTTCGTGAAACCCTATTACTGTCCCCACTTGAACATCACTGTTGGCTTTAGTAATTAATTCTTTAGCAAGTGAAACAAACTTTGGTCTTATCATTACTAATTTGAAATTTTCTGCAATAGCTTCCTCAATTAGTTTAATTACGTTTTTACGTGTTTCGTCTTCTGTAATACCTGCTTGTACAGCAGTTTTAAGATAGGTAGAGTCTAAGTGTTCATTAATGTTCATTTGTCATTTATTTAATATGCAAAAATAGCGATTTTAATACAATAATAAATCCCACAAGGTTGTGGGATTTATTATTGTATATTTTTAAATAATGACTATTCAATTTGGAAAATTATGGGTAATGTATATTTTACAGGAACTGCTTTTTTACGTTGTTTACCTGGGGTCATTTCTGGTAACTTTTCTATGACTCGTAAAGCTTCTTTCTCTAAGCTTTTATGGGGTGCTCTAATTTGAATATCAGTTACTAATCCATTTTTACCAATAGTAAATTGAGCATAAATTTTTTGTTTACCAGATAAGTTCAATCCCTCAGCAATACTTGCATCAAACGTTCTATTTACAAATTTGGTCATTTGCTTGGTAAAACAAGCTTTCGCCTCTTCGTTTTTCAAGTTTTCACATCCAGGGAATATAGGAGCTTCTTCTAAAATTGTAAACGGAATAGGTTCTTCAAGAATAGGTCCTTCTTCGACTATCTCGACAATATCACTAATATTTAATTTTTTTGGATTCTCGTTACTATCAGGTAACTCTAAAATTTCAGGAGTTTTTGTGTCATCAGGAACTACGTTAATATCAATAAGCGGAGCCTTTTTGGGTACTAACTTTTCTCGTGGCTCTTGGTTTCTTTCAATTATAATGTCGGGTGGAGCAGAAAAAACATATGTTGTGCCTTCTTCATGAACTACATTATCTAAAACAAATACGGTTTTGGTTGACGTGTACTCTAAAGAAAGATAAACAATCAATAATGCTAATACCAAGCCTAGCTGCATAAAAAGAGCTGAACTGCGGTAGAATTTCTCGGTTGGTGGTTGATTTTTTTGGGTTTGTTTTGAAAAATTCATAATGGTATGTTTAAAGTGTTAAAACTATGTTAACATCAATAAACATACCAAGATTGAAATTATGCAACTAACGTATGGTTTATATTCTTACTTCTAAAGTAATAGGTAATGTATATTTAACCCCTACAGGAATACCACGTTGTTTTGCAGGTATCATTTTAGGTAAAGAATTTACAACTCTAATGGCCTCTTTTTCTAATCTTGCATGAGGACCTCTTGCTTGTACTTTGCTTATATTTCCGTTACGATCTATACTGAAGAGTACAATTACTCTTTTTTTACCAGCTTCTAATCCTAGTTCGTTCGTAAGGTTGGTGTCGAAATTTTTACCAACATGACCCATTATTTTTTCCTGTAAACATTTTTTTAATGCAGCTTTATTGCCTTTACATCCAGGGAAAATTGGAGCATCTTCAATAATAGCAAAAGGAACATCGTCTAAAACTACTTCTTCTTCAACAACTTCTTCAACCTGATCTATATCAACAACTTCAACTTTATCGTCTTGATCAATCTCTGTTGACTCAAGCATTGTTTCTTCAACTTCTGCTTCATCGGTAACTACTTCAATAACTTCAGGTGCGGGTGGAGGTGGTGGAGGTGGTTTTATTTGTTCAATTCTTTCTGTTATAGGTATGTCTTCTACAATTTGTTCTTCTATAATAAGACCTGCAAGGTCTGATACCGATCTTTCATATACCCTGTGTTGTATGGAAACATATACAATGAGTAAAGAAAGTGCTAAACCTAATTGTAAAAATAACCCACTGTAATTTTCTAATTTGGCTTTGGGATTCTTTTTAACTTCCATAATATAAATATTTAAGTTTAATACTAATTTTTAAGTGGATATGATTATCTACTTCTTTTTAACAGTACTAAGGTCTTAATTCTAGAGTAAAAAAAGAATGATAAATATCATATTGGATATTAAAATTCAGTTTGGTTAAATATTTATAAGAAAATCCAAAAGAAACAAGATATAACAATGTTTTAGGGAATTCTTTGAAGAAAATTTTGAAATATACACATTACAATGAATATGTTATTTTTATTTTTTTAACAATTAAGATGGTGTTTTTGCGAATTATTCAATAATAGTAGTTAAAAAATGCTAAAATGAATTTAAAATTTGACTAAATTGAACTTTTAATAATTAAAAAAAGGACTATCTTTTAAAAGATAGTCCTTTTTTAATGAATATTTTTTAGTTGTATTTATTACTCTACCAATAAAGTAATTGGAAGTGTGTATTTTACACCCACTGGTCTACCACGTTGTTTTCCAGGAATCATTTTAGGTAATGAATTCACTACACTAATTCCTTCTTTTTCTAATCTAGCATGAGGTCCTCTTGCTCTAACATCAACAATATTACCGCTTTTATCTATTTTAAAAACAACATATACTTTCTTTTTACCTGGATCTAAACCTAAATCTCCAGCTAAGCTTGTATTAAATTTTCTACCCACATGTTTTTCAATAGATTTTTGAAGACATGCTTTTAGTTCAGCCTTACTTCCTTTACAACCTGGGAAAATCGGAGCATCTTCAATAATAGCGAAAGGAACATCTTCAGCGACTTCTTCAGCCTCAACAACTTCAACTATTTCTTCTACTTCAACAACTTCATTTTCGTCAGTTTCCGTTGATTCTAACATGGTTTCTTCCACTTCTTTTTCATCTTCAACAACTTCAATAACTTCAGGAGCTGGTGGAGGTGGTGGTGGCGGTTTTATTTGTTCTATACGTTCCGTGATTGGAATGTCTTCTTCTACTTCTTCACCCATGTTAAGAACACCTAAATCGTCGATCTCTCTTTCAAACGTTTTATATTCTATACCTACATAAACAATAAGTAATGCTAATACCAGACCTAACTGTACAAACAGCTTGCTGTAATTTTCTAAATTTGCTTTTGGGCTTTTTTTAGTTTCCATTGATAGATAGTGTTAATTTCTTTGCTAATTTAATAAATAAATTTACTTATACAAGAATTATTTTTAATTCTCTCGTTTTATAAACCACAGATAAGACACCAAATATGCCAAAATCACACCAGAAGCATTTGCAACTTCATCATGCCAGTCAGCAGTGCGATATGTGGTTAAAGTTCCCTGAAGTACTTCAAGAACCATGCCGAAAATAATAAGTAATGCAACAATATGAAGCCATCTTTTAAAACGTGACCTAAAAGCATAAAGCCAACTTACTCCTAAAGTAAAATAGGCTATAAAGTGTCCGTACTTATCAGAATTACTAACATTTATCTTAGCTACCCCTTTTAGAGATATTAGACTTAGAAGGGTAACTAAAAGGGTTATAAAAATGGCAACGGCTAACGCGTTACGCTCCAATAACTTCTTTATATGCTTCAGCATCTAATAAATTATCAATCTGCGAAGAGTCGCTAATTTTAAGTTTAATCATCCATCCATCTCCATAAGGATCTGAATTTACACTTTCAGGGCTGTCCTCTAAGTCTTCATTAAATTCAATGACTTCACCAGACAAAGGCATAAATAAATCTGATACCGTTTTTACAGCTTCAACAGAACCAAAAACTTCGTCTTTATCAACAGTTTCATCTAGTGTGTCAACATCAACATAAACAATGTCGCCTAATTCGCTTTGTGCGAAATCAGTGATACCAACGGTGGCAATGTCACCATCAATTTTAACCCACTCGTGGTCTTTAGTGTATTTTAATTCTGCAGGAATATTCATATAATATATATTAATTAGAAAACAAAGTTAGTAAATAAATAGGGTATCCAAAAATCATTTGTTTAGTAAAATTATATCAAAAAGATTTACATTTTTTTTAGGATTAAATATTTAACCTTATAAATGATGATAAATTGTATAATTTTTTATTTTGTATAATGATAAGAAGAAGATAACTTAAAATGGAAAGTGCTTAATAATTATAGTGCTTTATTTAATTTTTTATGACTTTTAATTACGTTTAGTCTTGTTATTAGTTTCCAATAGTGTAGCGAATTTGTATGCCAGCACTAACAGATTTTCTTGGGAAAGTAGTTGAAATTAAAAAACGTGAACTATTCTGGTCATAATAAAATGAGGCTAATAAATTTTTATTTAACGCATAATCAGCTTTAAATTTAAATGAAAGTAAGCGTTGTCCTCCTGTAACTTGATTGTTTAAAACATCGATAGAACGAATAGTAGTAGAATTATTACGGATACTAACATCTCCTGACAAGGTTATATCACCTTTAAAACTAGTAATTGAATTACCTGTTCTCATTTTTAGTTTCACATCTTTTAAACGGTACCCCAAACCTAAGACATATTCTTTTCCTCTTATCTCAGTGATGGTGTTGTTGCTCACATTTAGGTTCAATGTTTTGTCCTGTTTAAGTTCTGCTCTAACTGAGAAAGAGTTTTTCATACGCATATCCACTTTTATTAATGGATTGAACTCTTCAACTAAGTTTATACCAGAAAATATTTTTTCAGGTCTATAGTTTCCATTATCATCTAATTCTGAATACTTGTTTGTATCATTACGTAAAAGATTATTATTAAATCCTATAACTTGATAGCTTGAATTATATTCATGCTCAACGATAAAACTTCTAAAGCGTTTTTTGAACCATTTGAATTTCATGAATCCTTTATAGCTCAATCTCCAATTTGGAATAGGAATATCTCTAAAAGCACTTAGTTTGACTTTACGTGCATCTCGACCGGAATAGGTGGCTAAGAATGCAGGAATCAATACTTGCTGGCTGTTTTCGCCAAAGCCCGCAGCATTTGCACCAGATTGCTGTGCCAATCGTTGTTGAATTATAGCCCTGTTCGCTTTAAATTCATCGAAAGTAGCATCGCCATCACCATCAAAAGCTTTACCTAACATAAAATGACTGATACTAAAGTTACCAACTTCATTAAACGGTTGATCTGTTAGCTCACCATTTATAACATCTATTTGCTGCGATTTGTTACTCGTATATATTTTATTTGCGGATAGTTCTATGTTAAAATCTTTAAAAGGTCTAACATCAGCGTTAATATCTAGTTTGCTTAAATGTGTATTGGTAAATGTTTTACTGTAATAAGGGTCAGCTATACGTCCGCCAGCAGTTGAAGTATCTCTTGACACTAACCATGCATTAGCGGCAGCTAAGTCTTTTATGTCACTTTGGCTACCAAATACAAAACCAAAAGTAGGAGCGAGGCTACCATTATATCTATCTCTACCTAGAAAACCTATTTCAGGTGTATAGCCTGGTAAAACGGTACCATTTTGTTCTGAATATGCAATTCTTATTTTCTTAACAGAAGTAACCACGTCTACAAGTCCTTGAAGAGCTTTTTGCCCTCCAGTTGTATTTTTAGTGTTGATAACCTTTCTTCTAGTTCTTGGAGCAGCTATTTTCTTTGTGGTAGAATCTCGCTTTTTAGAGTTTTTAACTCTTTTAGGTCTCTTCGTTTTTTTCTTAGCTAAATCTAGTAGACCTGTTCTTTTATATAACTTGGTCATGTCTAAATCTGCAGAAAAAGTATGTGTATTGGCATTTTGAACCGTATTCCCTATTTCATCTACATATTCTTGTGCAGACGCTTGCCAATCAAAATCAGCGGTATAACTATAGGTCCCATTTAAAAAGTCGAACCAAGAAATTTTACTTAATGGTATTTTATAAGTAGCGTCTAAGGTTTGATGGTATTGATTTGGTCTTCCTATACTAAAGAAATTATCAAATAAGCGGTCTGTAAGTACTTCTTGTGTGTCTTCATCTTTTAAATCATTAATATAACTAGTGGCCGCTCTAAAGCTAAATTGTAAAGATTTGGTAAGGTCATAAGCAATATTATAGTCCCAATCAAATAGAAATCTTCTTTGTGTAAACTCTATAGGGTCAAATCCAGATACCAGAGCTCTTGAGGCTTGTTGATTGTAGCTTCTTATGATATTTGAATTTACAGAGATTGAGGTAGGAAGCGGATTTAAATTAAAATCTTTAACAAATTTGAAAAGGCTATTTTTTTCTAAATATTGTGAATTTTTAAAAGGTTCAAATTCTATTGGCTTAAATGCATAATTATAATTGGCTGCAGCTCTCACATTTTGATCTAAGAATTTTTCTACTACATAATCTTTATGGTAAGTGTCATTATATGCATATGAAACGGATAAGTTTTCAACATCATAAAAACGAGTTTTCTTTTCAGGATTTGTGCGTTCTTTTCTTACATTAATAAGATTTAAACTTCTACGTTTAGTATAATCTCTTGAGCTTTCAGCTTCCGCATCATTCTTACTGAAACGAACATCTTGATATTTCTGATTCCACTTTGGATCTGCAAATTCTTCACCATAGCTCACATTTAATGGAATTTTAATTCCTGCAGATTTAGGTAATAATTGGCCTACGTTAATATTACTGATAACGTCGTATTGTTTTGAATCTTCTTGACTTCGTTCATTTACTGTTTGCTCGAGTGAACCAAAGCCTTGAGAGTTAGCCCTACCTGAAACCGAAAAGTCTGCAAAATCTGCAAAATTGGCATCAGCATTTACAACAGCTGCCCAACCGCCTTCATTATCATAATCAGTAACCCGTAATTCATTAAACCACAATTCTGCACTTTTAGACATGTTAGATCTGTTTTTTAGACCTATCATTATGGTTTTAATATTTCCTAAATTCGGATTTCCTTTCATACGTAACCTAGCATCAGGCTCCGCAGTTTCACTAGGGTACACATCTGTTACTGAAGTAGATGTTGATACCCGCTCAATTTTTAATTGTCCAAACGCTTTTAAGTCAGCTATTAAATCATTTTCTTCTGGCCAAATTTCTTCATCAAAACTAGCACCAAAAGGTGTTATTTTTAAAGGTAGTTCATATTGATAATAGTTATCATCGGTGTCACTACCCATTCTAATGATCGCTACAATGTCATCATCGTTAAGGCCTAATTGTCCTGCAATGGCTTCTGCATGGACAAACATTTTTAACGTATTAAACATTCTCATGTCAAACTGAGTATTTTTATAAACAGCTCTTGTTTCGCCAGGTAGTAAGTCGTTTATTCTGATTAATAACGACTGTTCGTTTTGTTCTTGCAACGTGGTTGTACCTTGTAAACGCTCACGTTCTAAGCCCGGAGGTAAAACATATGGAATAGGTGTTTTTCCTTCGTTTTCCTGAACATTGACTACACCTACTTCAAAGTTTCTATTTTCCGCTTCAGTTAATTCTTGAGGAGGGTCAATAGCATCATCTAAGGTTTTAGTATATCTTCTCCAGTCACCACGAACCAATTCTAGTTCTCCAAAACGTAAAACAACAGGTACTTTAAATTTTGTTAAGAACATCCTCATAAAGCGAATGGAATTAAAATCTGAAATATTACCTACAGTTTCGTCTGGTGTAGTTATTGGGATTCTAAACTGATACCACTTCGTTTGCTGTTGCGTACCATCAGCCAAAGTAACTGCTACAATTTTTTCATCTACAATATTATTTTGACCAACGATAAAGTTAGATGGATCTATATTTACCTTGTATTGAAAATAGCCTTCAACCGTACTCATGGTCTGATCTTTATTAATGTCTTCAATATCAGGAAAAGAACTTGCAGCCGTTGGGTAAGATTCTGTTGAGTTATTTATAGTAGGTGAGTTGCCTTGTGTTTTATTGAAATTTCTATAACGTGTTATTATGGATGCATCTGAAGCATCTAAATCGCTACCTCTAAAAAAGTTATAGTTATCATTAGCAGGGTCAGGGCCAAATTGTGTTCCAAAACGATTAGCTTCTTCATCGTCCTTTAATCCATCTAAACCTAAATCTTGATTAGGTCTTTCATTATCCTTTTCTGTAAAAGCATAGATTAATGATTGTTTTATAGGAATGTCTGACCAAGCAGTTTCGTCAACATTGGCTCCAATATTAGGCTTGGCAATTTTAACGCCATCTTCAGGTAAACCATTTTCATACATTCTTCGGTTATCTGTTAAAATATCTTCAGAAATATTACCTAAATTGAAATACAACTCTCCACCAAAGTCACCTGCATTTACATTTGTAGGTCCTCCTTCTTCAGGCTTAATGGAATAGTTCTCGTAAGGATCCATTAACCAAAATTGAATATATTCTACATTGGCTTGTTGAAAATCTGTGGTGTTTAATGATCGCATAATACCTGCCCAACGGTTTTCAGGATCTGTAAATTTTCCGTTGAGTACATTTTGAGTATCGAAATTATAAGAGCCACGCTCTTCAGGGAAATACGCTAAATCTAATGTATTTACAATATTTGATTGTGTAATATCTAAGTCTAACTCAGGGAATAGTTCATTATAGCCTACTTGACGAACTTCTGCTCTTGACAGCTCAGATTCATCAATGTTACTTGGCTTTAATGAGTTACCATAAAACAATCTATCAATGGTGTACCATGATAGTTGTGATCTTTTTTTACCATATTTTAATTGATCTGTATCAGCATCATTATAAAATTGCAAATCAGGTGAATTCTGATTTTGAGGTACACTGGCTAAAAACCACTGTCTGTAAGAACTAATATCCAATGGAATTTGTGAAGCTTCAAAGTCATCTATATAGGATGCATTTTCGCCTTCAATACCCCCATTTTTATTTGTAGCGGTACCTGGCATTAAATAAGCCGCATCTGCACGAATAGAAAAATTTGAAGTAACATCAGTATCAATATTGGGTAATTTATTTACCCACTTTGTAAATTGAGGGACTTCGGTTTGATAGCTTAAATTAAATCCAGCAAGTGTATTGTTTACAGATTCTTGACCAAATTGCATTTTACCATAAGGTCTTTCACTCATATTAATAAGCGTACCACCTATTGCAAAATTTTCTGAAAAAACATGTTGTATGTCAACTCCTAAATAACTACGCTGTTGTTGATTAAATCCGTTATTATTTTCTACTGATACATTAATAGGTGCATTAGAAGCAGTTAAATTCGGATTGATAATTTGAACAGAACCTGAAATGTAGTCTACTACATAATCAACGCCTTCTAGCAACTCTCTTCCTCCTGAAGTAACGGTAACAGAACCTTTTGTTACGTTAAAGGCACCTAAAGGAATTCCTCTGTCATTTTCTGTTTTAAAATAACCTTTAATAACATATTTATCCTTGTATTGAAAATCATTTTGAGCTTGTGACTTCGTTCTATCATACAATTCTGTAAACACATATTGGTTGTCGGCAGCGTCAGTTAATATTTCGCCTAACTCACCAGGGTTATTAGCGTTAGAAGTATTACTGTTTCCAAAAGGTTCTACAGTTGGAAAAATAACATACCCATCTTGAGAATTTATAGTAAGACTTTCTATAAAATCAAATAAACCATCACCATTAGGAACTGGGTCATTTGATTGATCTAAACGGTCAAGTCTTGTTAAGTTTAGTAATGTTTTATCATTTACACCTGGAGTAGTTGCATGCTGTAATATATTTAAAGGAACACCTTCTTCATCATCTTGATACATTAATTCAAGTCTAAATCCGTCTGCGTTTAATTGATATGCACCTGGTAATGCATAAACATTTTTCATCATTAAATCCCACATCGGTATTGTGGTATTCACAATTTCACTACGCAATAATTTTACCACTAAATTGGCTGGAGCAGTAACACCATCGGTAGAAAGTTCACCAACACGGAAAACATTTTCACCTGCTACACTACTGTCTGAATATTCAAAAGCTACAGCTAATATTTCACTATCAGCCAATCTTCTGTTTAACGTAATATATCCGAGTTGCGGATCTAGTGTGAAATCTATACCTAGAACTAACTTTCTAGCATTTTCTAAAATGGTATAATCGGTTCCTTGTTGATAGCCAGCTAAAGTAGAACTTACGGTTGAAATATCTCTAATACCTCCATTAGGTGTTAAAAAATTAATAATACTGTTGGCATCATTGGAAGGGTCTTTTTTACCAGCCGCAGAACTTACTAAACTAGAGTGAATATTTGTAGGGTCATTTTCACCCAGATCGGCCAATGCAACTATGCTACGGACATCTTCAGTGGTGTTATTTTTATTGGTAACCCAAACTTCAATCTGTGTAACTTGTTTTGAGCTACTTATTAACGGCACTCTAGCCATGGCATTATTGAAGTCGTCACGGAAGCGTTGAGATAGAAAGAAATGTCGGTTGTCATCATAATTACTAGCACTCATTTCAAACTCGGAAATGGTAGCACCACCTTCAGCTGCAACCGAGGTAGTTTGTGATTTTTGTTGCGAGAAGACACCTGTTACCATTGTTTTACCAAATTGTAACTGAGTCTTAAATCCAAAAAGATTTTGTGCTCCACTTACTAATGAATTCTGAATAGGCATACTAATATTACCAACTTCAATTTTTTGAATAATATCGTCTTCAGTAGGTGTATATTCTAATTTTATTTGATTTTGAAAGTTAAATGTTGATTGCGTATCAAACGCAGCATTTACACGTAATCGCTTGCCTACTTTTGCATTTAGACTTGCGTTAATTTCTGCATCAAAATCGAACGTAGTACTTTGACGGTTACGTTCAGACAATTGAGGGTTTTCAACTTTTTGAAATAAAATACCCATTTTAACCAAGACAGAACCCTGTGGGTTTACTTCGATAGTGTTTCCGCCAAAAATATTTTCAAAAAGATCTGATTTTACATAATACCTTGGCATTAAGTTCTTTTGAGCATCACTATTCTTATTTCGACCACTTACTGCACTTATTTTTTCCTTAAAGTAATCTATCATATCTTTCTTTAGACGGTACTCTTTGTACTCATCTTCAGTCATGTATGATGGGTGCTTTACATAATAATCACCAACTTTTTTTACAAAAATATATTGTTTTGATTCGGCGTTATAAAGAATTTCGTATTCTGATAAGTTATCAAGGAAAAGACTGCCTTTCTGATCACGCTTAAAGTTGTATGGCAAATCAGGTAAAGTATCTCTGTTTACCGTTTCAACAGTTTTAGTAACTGGTTTTGAGACGCTTACTTTAGTAGTGTCTTTTGGATTTGGGGCAGAAGGGGGTCTTTGTGCAAAAATGGGGGTTGATGCAAAGAACAATAATAATAAAAATAGACTGTATGTCTTTTTTAAGTTGATTTTCAAAGTTTTACAAGATTTTTAACGCTTGCTTAATGATGTTTTCAAGAGAGGTGTTAGGGGCTTCTTGAATTATTTTTTGTACTATTTTTTCCACTTGTTTTCGCGAAAACCCGAGTACTTCTAAAGCAGATAACGCTTCATCTCTAATAGTATTGTGGTTGAATGCAGAATCTTCTGAAATTTCGTAAGTTTTAACAATTTTATCGCGTAAATCTATGATTACACGTTGTGCCGTTTTTGCACCTATTCCTTTTACAGATTGTATGGTGGCAACATCTTCAGAAGCAATGGCGTGTTGTATTTGTTCAGGTGTCATTGAAGATAGCATGGTTCTACCAATACTGGGGCCAACACCAGAAACAGAAATAAGAAGTTTAAATATTTCACGTTCAACTTTATCAGCAAAACCAAACAGCGTATGAGAATCTTCTTTTATATATAAATAGGTATACAATTTTAAAGCTTCCGCATCGGGAATTTTTGAGTAAGTGTTTAAAGAAATGTTTAGAAAATAACCAACTCCATTACATTCAATAATAACAAAAGTGGGGTTCTTTTCTACTAATTTTCCATTAAGATGAGTAATCATTTTAGATTGAGTAGTTAGAGTTCTTAATTCAATCCGTAAATGTAGTTTTTAAATTTTGAATGGCGAAAAATTTGTTGAATCGATTGAGAGTTTAACGTTTAATGCTATTAGAATTTTTAAGGTTTGAGTTTATTTGAGTCAACAATGCCTATAAGTTTTATTGTTAACGCTCCCAATACACAAAAAAAAGACTGATTTCAATAAATGAAATCAGTCTTTTTACTATTTGTATTTTAAAGATTTGCTTTTGTTGTTTAGTCAATTAGCATTTTCTTTTCTCACATTCCTGAGCGTCAATTACAGCAACTGCCGCCATGTTTACCATTTCATCTACACTGGCTCCTAATTGGATAATATGAGCAGGTTTTTTAAGGCCTAACATTATTGGACCAATAGATTCAGCATCATACAATTCTTTCATTAGCTTATAAGTAATATTGGCAGCGTCTAAATTTGGAAAAATTAATACGTTTACTTTTTTGTCTACTAATTTTGAAAATGGAAATTCTTTTTTAAGCATTTCTGGGTTTAAGGCAAAGTCAGCTTGAATTTCACCATCTATAACCACATTAGGATATTCTTT
The DNA here is from genome assembly GCF_006065315.1 of Aureibaculum algae. Taxonomy (GTDB): domain Bacteria; phylum Bacteroidota; class Bacteroidia; order Flavobacteriales; family Flavobacteriaceae; genus Aureibaculum; species Aureibaculum algae. The sequence goes on from NZ_CP040749.1 coordinate 861,651, forward strand.
GTGAATGTATTCAATAGCCTTTGCAATTTTCGTAGCATTCTGGTTGTCGGACGAACCGAAATTTGAATACGAAAGCATGGCTATATTTGGTTTTATATGAAATATTTTAGCTAGTGATGCAGTTAGCTGTGATATTTTTGCCAATTGCTCAGCAGTTGGATCTAGATTTATCGTAGTGTCTGCTAAAAATATCGGACCCCTTTTGGTCAACATTAAATTGGCTGCGGCAACTCTCGTTACCCCATCTTTCATTCCAATTAACTCTAATATTGGTTTTACAACAGAAGAGTAATTTCTAGAATACCCCGTAATTACGGCATCTGCTTCACCTTCATTTACCATCATGGCGGCAAAATAATTTCGTTCTCTCATTAATTTTTGAGCATCTAATAGCTTAATGCCATTTCGTTGTCTTGCTTTCCAATAACTTTTGGCAAATCTATTTTTTCTTGTTACTTCTTCATCAGTTTTAGGGTCAATAATTTCAACATCACCTGAAAAACCAATCTCTCGTTTTAGACCTAAAATGGTTTCTTTTCTTCCTAAAAGAATAGGAGTACCTATACCTTCATCATATACAATTTGAGCTGCTTTTAAAACATCTAAATGATCAGCTTCTGCGAATACTACTTTTTTAGGATTGCTTTTTGCTCTGTTGTGTAATAAGCGAATTACTTTGCTTCCTGTTCCTAAACGTTCCATTAATTCGTCTCTATACTTATCCCAATCTTTAATAGGTTCAGTAGCAACACCACTATCCATTGCTGCTTTAGCCACTGCAGGTGGTATTTCATAGATTAATCTAGGGTCAAAAGGTTTTGGTATTATATATTCTTTACCAAAAGTTAAGCTAACTTCATCATATACAATATTTACTTGCTCAGGAACTGGGTGTTTGGCTAAATTAGCTAATGCATGTACTGCCGCCAATTTCATTTCTTCGTTAATTTTAGTGGCTCGTACGTCTAAAGCTCCTCTAAAAATAAATGGGAAACCTAAGACATTATTTACTTGGTTCGGATTATCAGATCTACCCGTTGCCATAATAATATCCTTACGAGCTTTTACTGCTGAGTTGTAGTCAATTTCAGGAATTGGATTAGCTAATGCAAAAACAATTGGGTTATCTGCCATTGATTTTATCATAGCTGGAGTTACAATACCGGGCTGAGACAAACCGATAAATACATCGGCTGTATTCATAGCTTCCTCTAAAGTGTGTATGTCTCTATCTGTCGCAAATTCTGCTTTTTCAGTAGTTAGTGTTCCTCTATCTTTACGAATAACTCCTTTACTATCTAACATGACTATATTTTTAGGATTTGCACCTAATTTAATATAGAGTCTCGTACACGAAACCGCAGCTGCACCTGCTCCACTAACAACAATATGTATTTTCGATATATCTTTTTTAGCAATTTCAATAGCGTTTTTTAATGCTGCAGCAGAAATAATTGCAGTTCCGTGCTGATCGTCATGCATTACTGGAATATCCAGTTCTTCTTTTAATCTTCTTTCTATTTCAAATGCTTCTGGAGCTTTTATGTCCTCCAAATTAATTCCTCCAAAAGTTGGAGCAATAGCTTTGACAGTTTCTACAAATTTATCTACATCAGTAGCGTCAACTTCTATATCAAATACATCAATATCTGCAAAAATTTTAAACAGTAAACCTTTTCCTTCCATCACAGGTTTAGAGGCTAATGGGCCAATATTTCCTAATCCTAAAACTGCAGTTCCATTCGTGATAACTGCAACTAAATTTCCTTTAGAGGTATATTTATAAGCGTCAGATGGATTTTTTTCAATGGCTAAACAAGGTTCAGCAACTCCAGGAGAATATGCTAATGATAAATCACGTTGTGTTGCATATTTTTTTGTTGGTACCACTTCTATTTTTCCGGGTTTTGGGAAAGCATGGTATTTTAAAGCTTCATTTTTTTTCTTGCGACTATCCATAAAAAAAGATTTGATTAAACTAATAAACTGGTTAGACCAGTTTGATATAAGCTTACAAATTTAGTACTATTCGTCTAAAAATCTAATATTGCGTTGCAAACCTGTAAATTTTGTTCGCTTAACGGCTGATTTTTTAAAGACTCTTTTAAATACATCTTCAGTGAGTTCAGTCCAATCTTTTTTTGTCATTTCCAAGAGATCGGGGTGTGGATTAAAAAGCGGTTCTTGGTGTGGTTTTGAAAAGCGATTCCAAGGACAAACATCTTGACAGATGTCACAGCCGAACATCCAATCGTCAAATTGACCTTTAACGGAACTGGGGATTTCGTTTTTCAATTCAATTGTAAAATAGGAAATACATTTAGTACCATCTACAACGTAGGGTTCCGTAATTGCTTGAGTAGGACAGGCATCAATGCATGCTGTACAAGTGCCACAATGGTCAGTTGTTGGTGTATCATAACTTAAGTCAAGGTCAATAATAAGTTCAGCAATAAAGTAAAAGGAACCTACTTGTTGGGTTAATAGGTTACTGTGTTTGCCAATCCATCCTAAACCACTTTTCGCTGCCCAAGCTTTATCTAATACAGGGGCAGAATCTACAAAAGCTCTGCCGTTTACATCTCCAATTTCAGTTTGAATAAACGTGAGTAAGCTTTTTAGTTTATCTTTTATTACAAAATGATAATCTGTGCCATAGGCATATTTAGAGATGTTAAAAGTATCATCAACTTGTTCCTTTTCGGGATAATAATTAAGGAGTAAAGAAATTACAGATTTAGAGCCTTCTACCAATTTTGTTGGGTCAAGCCGTTTGTCAAAATGGTTTTCCATATAGTACATTTCACCATTCATATTTTGGTTTAACCATTTTTCTAATCGAGGAGCTTCAGCTTCTAGAAATTCAGCTTTGCTTATGCCACAAGAAAGAAAACCAAGACGTTTAGCTTCTGCTTTAATGAGTGATGACCACTTTGTTGCACTATTTTTAATTGATATCAAATTTGAAAATTTGTTTTATTTATGAAATGACAAAAAAGATTTCACTTACGTCTGTTTCAAGTGATTTGCTCTTCTTTAAATCAAAGTTATTAACATAATATTTTATTATCTATTTAAAGGTAGTTTATTTTTTAAAAATGCAATTTAATAATAAAAATGCAGGTTCTATATCAACACATTTTATGTCTAAACTATAGAAGTAACTGAACAGACAACTATTGAATAAGTATGATGGATATTGATGAGAGTTTTCTTATTGTAAATTTAAGAAAATGGGTTTCTTATGTTGTTTTTGATACTATTGATATTGAATAGTTTAGTTATTAATAAAATTATCAAACTTTTATTAAGTATATTGCAAAGCAAATTGACCTTTTATAATTTAAATACTTCAATAATGAATTACTTACTTATATGTTTTATCCTTTTAACAAGCAATGTTTCTTATGAAAATCCCGAGTTGACAATTCAGATAGAAAATATTGGAATACTTGAAGGGAGAATTAGAATTGGGGTTTTTAATAAGGGTGAAAATTTTTTAAAACGAGAAGCCGCAATAAAACATTATTATATAACGGTTAAAAGTTCAACTGAAATTATAAAAATCAATGATTTACCAAAAGGTGACTATGCCTTTTCAATGTTTCATGATGAAAATTCTGATGATGAGTTTAATCTTAATTTTCTGGGAATACCCAAAGAACCTTATGGGTTTTCAAATAATGTAAAACCAAAATTTTCGGCTCCTTCTTATGAGTCTTGTAAATTTTCATTGGCGGAAGACCGCACAGTTGAAGTAACGCTAAGTAACTAGAAAACAATATATTTTCAAGATGGCGTTAATTTATATTGATTTATGAACAAGTATATAAAAAGTTTTTTCAAACCAACACTTCCAATTTATTTTTTAGATTTTGTGACAAGCAAGTTTAAATCGTTACAATCAAAATCGAATGTTTGTCTAATTTCTTTTATTGTTTTATTCAAATAATAGCCAAGTACAAGTAATATTTCCAAGGCAACAAATAGCCATGGATTTATATCCCTTACTAAATGTGAAATTGATTCTGAAAGTAGTGCAGAAGTGTTGCATAAAATTAAGATAATCAGTAAAGCAGAAGTTTTCATAGTTTTTGTTGTAAAACTACAATGCTAATGGTCAGTTGTCAAGGGGTTTAACCCTTAAATAACAAAGGGGTTTATACCCTTTTTAAAAAGGGAATTACCCAATTATGGTTAAAACAGACCACCTTGAACACTTCCTTTAATTTTGCCTAAATGTTTGTAAGCATGCTCTGTTACCTCTCTACCTCGAGGGGTTCTCATGATAAAACCTTGCTGAATTAAAAAAGGTTCATAAACTTCTTCAATAGTTTCGGCACTTTCACTAACTGCAGTAGCTAGTGTTGTAATTCCTACAGGACCTCCTTTAAATTTATCGATAATGGTGATTAGAATTTTATTATCCATTTCATCTAAGCCATGAGCGTCTACATGTAACGCTTTTAATGCAAATTTTGCAATACCAATATCTATAGTACCATCACCTTTTATTTGGGCAAAATCGCGAACTCTGCGTAAAAGGGCATTTGCAATTCTAGGTGTACCACGACTTCTTCCTGCAATTTCAATTGCGGCTTCCATAGATATAGGTACATCTAAAATAGTCGCACTTCGTTGTACAATCGTAGTTAGTAAATCTGTTTGATAGTATTCTAAACGGCTGTTAATTCCGAAACGAGCTCGCATTGGAGCGGTTAATAAACCAGACCTTGTTGTTGCACCTATTAATGTAAAGGGTTCTAAGTTGATTTGAACAGTTCGGGCATTTGGCCCAGATTCGATCATAATATCAATCTTATAATCTTCCATCGCAGAGTAGAGGTATTCCTCTACTATAGGGCTTAAACGATGTATTTCATCTATAAATAAAACATCGCGTTCACCTAAATTGGTCAAAAGACCCGCTAAGTCACCCGGTTTATCTAGAACGGGTCCAGAAGTAACTTTTATATTGGCGTTTAGTTCGTTTGATAAAATATGAGCTAATGTAGTCTTTCCTAATCCTGGAGGGCCATGAAATAATGTATGATCTAAAGCCTCATCTCTTAGATTAGCTGCTTCAACAAAAATTTTTAGATTCTCAAGAACCTGCTCCTGTCCAGTAAAATCGTTAAAATTTAACGGTCGTAATTGTTTTTCAACATCAATTTCTTCATTAGAAAAATTTTCATCGGAAGGATTTAGGTTTTCATTCATTGAACAAAAATAAGTTATTTTGATTCACAAATTATAAAATTCAAAAATCGTTAATCATTTTTCTCGTAAATAGCACTAAGGTGGTAATTACTTTAGTCTCTTTGCACATCAATTAACTCGGCTAATACAATTGCTCCACCAAAATTTTCTTTAATTTCAACTAGAGCTCTATCTGCGGCTAGTTGCGTTTTGTAGTTTCCAACACGTACTTTCCAATCCGGTGGAAAATTCTCAATCTTTAAGTAGGCATCAGGAAATAAGGTGTTAAATTCCTCACGAGCCTTATAGGCTCCTTGTTCACTTCCAAAAAATATCTGAATTCTGTACCCTTTAACTTTCGTGGTGTTTTTGTTGTGAGCTCTTTTTTTAGCAACGATGTTTTTTATACTTTCACTGCTTTCTATTTTTAAGTTCCCTTCTTGCTGTGCCGCGATAAGGTTAGTGCTTAAAAGAGATATTATAAAGATTGCTATGCTGTATCTGTTTAAAAATGATTTCATTATATGTTTTTGTTTTGGCAAATTTAAAATTTTGTTTTTAGCTTTAACATATCATTCGTTATTTAGAACCATTATAAATTGCATTTAACATTATTTTTAGATTTTGCTTGTATCCAAATAATGTTATTTTTGTCAAATCTTTCTAAGAATGCGTTTTCATTTCTAGAATAGAAAAAATCGTACCAAAACGACACCAGATAATATATTTTATAATATGAAAAGTGTGAATCAACACCGTAAAATCTTAAGAATACTCGTTTCTAGTCTTACTTTTGTTTTACTTTTTACATCACAGATCTTTGCTCAAGAGGCTAATCTTGATAATGGTAAAAAAATATTCAATGCTAATTGTGCTGCTTGTCATAAATTGGATAGTAAGTTAGTAGGACCGCCGTTAAAAGGTGTTACTGAAAGAAGAGAGCAGGATTGGTTAATTGCTTGGATTAAAGATAACGCAGCTCTTAGAGCTACTGGAGATGCTGATGCAATTGCAATCTATGAAGAGTATAATAAAATGCCAATGGTGGCATATCCGCAATTTTCAGATCAAGATATTAAGGATGTTTTAGCGTATACAGATGATAAGCCTGTTGAAAAGGTTGAAGGTGGTGATGCTGCTTTTGTAACTGCAGCTTCTTTGGGTATTGATTCTTTAGAAGTAATTAAAGGTAAAAAGACATTTAATGCCAATTGTGCAGCGTGTCATAAATTAGATTCAAAATTAATTGGGCCTGCTTTAGCAAAAGTACAAGATAGACGATCAGATGAATGGTTACATTCATGGATTAAAGATAATGCTGCTTTAAGAGCTAGTGGTGATGCTGATGCTATTGCTATTTTTGATGAATATGGTGGGTCACCGATGACTGCTTTTCCTCAATTATCAGATGCAGACATTGATGCTATATTATTATACACAAAACATTCGTCAATTTTAGAGGCTAAAAAGATAGGTGGAGAAGAAGTTAGTTCAGTAGCGGAAACAACACCAATTCCTTGGGCAACCTATTTGGTGATGCTTGTTTTAGCTATTGCTGTAGTTTGGGTTTACTTTATGAGTAAAAACGAATTCCTGAAATTGGTTACTACGATTGCGTTACTTTTAGTAGTAGGTTATTTAGCGTATTGGGGTATGATGAGTATTGGTAACGACCAAGGGTATAAGCCAGTGCAGCCAATTGCTTTTTCACATAAAATACATGCCGGAGATAATAAAATTGATTGTCAATATTGTCACTCTTCAGCAAAGCATAGTAAGACTTCAGGTATTCCTTCAGTAAATGTTTGTATGAATTGTCATAAAGGGATATCGGAATATAACGGTCCTGTAACTGTTGAAAATGATAAGGCATTTTACGATGGTGAAATTCAAAAAATTTATGATGCCGTAGGATGGGATAAAGAGGCGAATGCTTACATAGCAGGTTATGAACAAAGACCTATCGAATGGATACGTATTCATAATTTGCCAGATTTTGCATATTTTAATCACTCACAACACGTCACTGTTGGAGGTGTAGCTTGTCAAAAATGTCATGGACCTGTAGAAGAAATGGAAGAAGTAGAACAATTTTCTCCATTAACAATGGGATGGTGTATCAATTGTCATAGAGAAACTGAAGTTAAAGTTGAAGATAACGAATATTATGCTAAAATACATGATGAGTTGTCTAAGAAATATGGTGTTGAAAAAGTTACCGTAGCACAAATGGGTGGTATGGAATGTGGTAAGTGTCACTATTAATTCCGCATGCAGGCATAATGATTTATGTGTAAATAAGCGTGGATTTAGAAGTAGCTGAAAAGAAGAAAAAAAAGAATTAAAATTAAAAGTTTAGAATTGGTTTCAGAGTTAATCGAATAACCATAACTAAATAACAAATAACTAAAACAAAGAATGGCGTCAAACAAGAAATACTGGAGAGGTGTTGAAGAGCTTAATGAAAACAGCTCTATTGTTGAAAAGCTAAAAACATCAGAATTTGCTGAAGATTTACCAACAGATGAGTTTCTTGGTGATAAGGAAGCATTAGAATCTTCTTCAACTTCAAGACGGGACTTTTTAAAATATGTTGGTTTTACAACCGCTGCAGCGTCATTAGCAGCTTGTGAGGGGCCAGTAGTTAAGTCTATTCCTTATGTAATAAAGCCTGATGAAGTTACACCTGGTGTAGCTGATTATTATGCGACATCAATGGCAAACGGATACGATTTTGCCAATCTACTAGTGAAAGTTCGTGAAGGACGTCCTATTAAAATTGAACCAAATAAATTAGCTGGAAATCAAGGTGGTACCAATGCAAGGGTACAAGCTTCGATTTTAGCCTTATATGATAATAACCGTTTACAAAATCCTAGAGCTAAAGGAGAGCCTGTAAATTGGAGTACTTTTGATAAAGCTACAATGGCTGAATTAAATACGTTAAAAGCCAATAATGAAACTATTGTATTTTTAACAGGTACTACAGCGAGTCCAACAACAAATCAACTAATACAAGATTTTAAAGCATCTTATGCTAATGTTAAGCATATAGCTTATGATGCAGTTTCAGAATCTGCTGCTTTAGATGCGTTTGAGACATTATATGGAGAACGAGCATTACCAGACTATGATTTTTCAAAGGCTGAGGTAATTGTAAGTATTGGTGCAGATTTCTTAGGTGATTGGCAAGGTGGAGGTTTTGAAGTGGGGTATGCAAAAAGCAGAGTTCCAAATCACGGTAAAATGTCTCGCCATGTACAGATTGAGTCTAACTTATCTCTAACAGGTAGTAACGCCGATAAGCGTTATATGGTGAAGCCATCAGAACAAAAACAAGTATTATTAAATGTTTATAACGCTTTAGTTGGTGGAGGTTCAACAAAATCTACGTCAATTGATGAAGGGTTAAAACAAACGATAAAACAATTGCAAGCTGCTGGTAAAAAAGCAGTAGTTGTAACTGGAATACAAGATAAAAATGCTCAATTATTAGCATTAGCCATTAATAAGGAAATTGGTAGTGAAGCTGTAAATACAGTAGCTCCAAAATATGTAAGAAGTGGTAGCGACGCTAAAGTATCTCAATTAATTACAGATATGAAGGCGGGTAAAGTTGGTGGATTAATTACCTATCTTACCAATCCAGCATATACATTAGCCAAAAGTGCTGACTTTGTTGAAGCACTTAAAAAAGTAAAACTCTCTATAGCTTTTTCTATGGGAGATGACGAAACGGCATCTGCAGCTCAGTATGTAGGAGCAGTTCCTCATTATTTAGAATCTTGGGGTGATGTAAGAATTAAGAAAGGTCATTTTGGTTTAACACAACCAACCATCAGACCTTTATTTAATACACGTCAGTTTCAAGATACATTGTTAAAATGGAATGGTAGTTCACTATCATACCACGATTATTTAAAATCATATTGGAAGTCAAACGTATTAAAAGGACTTTCTTGGAACAATACATTACACGATGGTGTTCGTCATATTGGTACAGTAGCTGATGCTGTTGAAACTGCTATTTTTGATGAAGAGATTCCAAGTCAAATTTCTCCGGAAACAGTTTCAGTTCAAGGAGCATTAACGGCTTTGGCAGCTTCTATAAAACCTGCTGATTTAGAGTTGGAATTATATACTAAAACGAGTATGGGTAATGGACAAATGGCTAATAATCCTTGGTTACAAGAATTGCCAGATCCAATTACCAGAACTTCTTGGGATAATTATATTACCATCTCTAGAGTTGATGCTATAGCAAAAGGGATTACCAATAGAACAGTTTCTAATGGAGCCTTAAATGGCGATTTAGCGAATATAACTGTAAATGGAGTAACCTTAGAAAATGTACCAGTATATATTCAACCAGGACAATCACCTGGTAGTATTGGTTTAGCTCTAGGTTATGGTAGAAAATCATCCGCAGTTCAAAAAGATTTACAAGTAGGTGTTAATGCCTATCCTTTATATCAAAATTTTTCAAATCATCAATCAGTAACTATAGAAAAGGTTGCAGGTGAACATGAATTTGCATGTATTCAGTTGCAGCATACCTTAATGGGTAGAGATGAAATTATTAGAGAAACAACTCTAGATGATTTTGTTAATAAGCCAAAACACGATTGGAACCCTGAACCACACGTTCAATTAGACCATCAAAATGTTTCGTTGGAGAAAGTAGATTTATGGGAACGATTTGATGATTCTTTAGGTACAAAATTCAACCTTTCAATAGATTTAGCTACATGTATTGGTTGTGCGGCATGTATTGTAGCATGTCATGCAGAAAACAATGTTCCTGTTGTTGGTAAAGAAGAAATAAGAAAGAGTAGAGATATGCATTGGTTGCGTATTGATAGATATTACTCTTCTGATATGACTGAAGAGAAAGGGAAAGAAGAAGGTATTTTTGGTACGGGTACGTATTTTAATGCTCAAACACATCCTTCTGATAATCCTAATGTTACTTTTCAACCCGTAATGTGTCAACATTGTAATCACGCACCATGTGAAACAGTTTGTCCGGTTGCAGCAACATCTCATGGTCGTCAAGGTCAAAATCAAATGGCATATAACCGTTGTATTGGTACTCGTTATTGTGCAAATAACTGTCCTTATAGAGTACGTAGATTTAACTGGTTTAAATATTTTGATAATAACGAGTTTGATTATAACATGAACAATGACCTAGGTAGAATGGTACTTAACCCAGATGTTACAGTACGTTCTAGAGGAGTTATGGAGAAATGTTCTATGTGTATTCAAATGACTCAAGCTACCATATTAAAAGCTAAAAAAGAAGGAAGACCTGTTAAGGATGGTGAGTTTACTACAGCGTGTGTTAATGCATGTAGTACTGGTGCCATGGTGTTTGGAGATGTCAATGATAAAGATAGTAAAGTAGCACATATTAAAGAAGATGATAGAACTTTCCATTTATTGGATTTTGTAGGTACACAACCTAATGTATTCTATCAAGTGGATATTAGAAACACAAACGAATCATAATAATAATTAAGAATAGTATATAATTATGGGTCATTACGAAGCACCTATTAGAGAGCCAATTATCACTGGAGACAAAAGTTACCATGATATTACTTTAGATGTAGCCGCTCCAATTGAAGGTAAAGCCAATAAAAGTTGGTATATAGCTTTTACAATTGCATTGATAGCCTTTCTTTGGGGTATTGGATCAATCGCTTATACCATAGGTACAGGTATTGGTGTTTGGGGTCTAAACAACAGAATTAACTGGGCTTGGGATATTACCAACTTTGTATGGTGGGTAGGTATCGGTCATGCCGGTACATTAATTTCTGCAGTACTTCTATTGTTCCGTCAAAAATGGAGAATGGGTATTAACCGTTCTGCTGAAGCAATGACAATCTTTGCGGTTTTTCAAGCAGGTTTGTTCCCGTTAATACACATGGGTAGAATCTGGAATGGGTTTTATACTTTACCAGTACCAAATCCTTTAGGTTCGTTATGGGTAAACTTTAACTCACCATTATTATGGGATGTATTCGCTATTTCTACGTATTTATCAGTATCATTAGTATTCTGGTGGACAGGTTTATTGCCTGATTTCGCTATGATAAGAGATAGAGCTACGAAACCATTTCAAAAGAAGATTTACAGTTTAGTAAGTTTTGGATGGAGTGGTAAAGCTAAAGACTGGCAACGTTTTGAAGAAGTTTCTTTAGTGTTAGCAGGTTTAGCAACTCCATTAGTACTTTCTGTACATACAATTGTATCATTTGATTTTGCTACTTCGGTAATACCAGGTTGGCACAGTACGGTGTATCCACCTTACTTTGTTGCAGGTGCGGTATTCTCAGGTTTTGCAATGGTACAGACGCTATTATTAATTATGCGTAAAGTAAGTAACTTAGAAGACTATATTACAAGAGTACATGTTGAAAACATGAATAAAGTAATATTAGTAACTGGAGGTATTGTTACGGTTGCTTATTTATCTGAACTTTTTGTGGGTTGGTATACAGGTAGTAGTTATGAAGATTTTGTGTATTTATCGGTAGGTGCTGCAACAGGACCATATTGGTGGGCATTTTGGTCATTGATAATTTGTAATTCTGTTATTCCTCAATTATTTTGGTTTAAGAAAATAAGAAGAAATTATATATGGACATTCATAATCGCAATTTTCATCAATATTGGTATGTGGTTTGAACGTTTTGATATTATTGTGATCAACTTGAGTAGAGGACATCTACCATCATCATGGACACAGTTTTCACCTACTTTTGTCGATATCGGTATTTTTGTAGGAACTATAGGATTTTTCTTTGTACTGTTTTTATTGTATGCTAGAACCTTCCCAGTTATAGCACAAGCAGAGGTTAAGTCTATCTTAAAATCATCAGGTAATAATTTTAAAAGAGAGAGAGACAATCCTAGTGCTGTAAAAACTGAAGTTAAAAAAGAGCCAGTTATTATAAAAGAAGAGATTGTTAAAGAAGAAAAAATTATTGAGAAACCAATAGTTGATGTAGATGATAAACAAGCTAAAACAAATAGCTTACTTGAAAGTTTAGGTACTTTTGATGCTGCAAAAGATAAGGCAGATAATCTTAAAAAGATAAGCGGTATTGGTCCAGTAATGGAGAAAACGTTAAATCAAATAGGTATTTACACCTTTGCACAGGTTAGTAAAATGACAAATAAAGAATATGACTTGTTAGATTCAATCACGGGTTCTTTCCCAGGAAGAGCACAAAGAGATGATTGGGCAGGACAGGCTAATAAACTTAAATCGTAATTATGAGTTCTAAAGTAATACATGCATTATACGATGATGATGATGTGCTTTTAAATGCCGTAAAAGAGGTAAGAGCAGCACACCATCATATTGATGAGGTTTATACACCTTTTCCAGTACACGGTTTAGACAAAGCAATGGGCATACCACCAACTCGTTTGGCTATAATGGCATTTATATTCGGGGTAACAGGTTTGGCATTTGCTATATGGTTTTTAAATAATATAATGATAGTAGATTGGCCACAAAATATTGGTGGTAAGCCTAGTTTTAGTTTTTTAGAAAACATGCCGGCGTTTGTGCCTGTAATGTTTGAGATGACTGTATTCTTTTCGGCTCACTTAATGGTGATTACTTTCTATATGAGAAGTAAAATTTGGCCATTTCAAACAGCTGACAATCCAGATCCTAGAACTACAGATGATAAGTTTTTAATGGAAGTTGCAGTTGACGGAAACGAAGATGCACTAATTGCATTATTAGAAAAAACAGGTGCTGAAGAAATATCAGTAAAAGAAAAACATTAATATAAGATGAAAAGCTTTATAAAATATACTTCAATTGTAACTCTACTAGTGCTGATGGTTTCTTGTGCTGGAGATAGTAAGAGAAGTAGACAAGTACAATATATGGGTGATACTGACATGTATAATGCGGTATCATATGAAACCTATTCTACAAACCCTGTGTTTAAGAATGGAATATCTGCTCAGTTACCAGTGGACGGAACGATCGCAAGAGGTAAAAGTACTTATGATGTTCCAAATTCTGAAATTGGCTACCAGTATGCAAAAGATTCTGTACGCTCTCCATTATGGGAAAAGGCATCTACAGATTCAATAGCACGTATTTCTGAAAACAATATGAAACAAGGTAAATATCTATATGGTATCTATTGTGCAAGTTGTCATGGAACAAAAGGTGATGGTCAGGGTGTACTTGTGCAAAATGAGAAGTTTTTAGGTGTTCCTAACTATAAAGATAGAGAAGTTACAGAAGGAAGTATTTACCATGTACTTATGTACGGTAGAAACTTAATGGGATCTCATTCTTCACAGTTAAATGAGAAAGAGCGTTGGCAAGTTACAGCTTATGTTGAACAATTAAGAAAAGATTTGTTAAAATAATATTGATTTAGCAAGAATTAAAAGATATGTACACATTTTCAAGTAGATTAAAGACCTTTTCATTAGTACTAATCATTATTGGTGCTTTAGGTATAGGTTATGGCTTTTTCACAGCACCAAAAACCGTTGATGACGTAAAAGCAATGATGCATAATGCGGAAGATACACATGGAGCAACCACTGCAGAGCATGCAGAAGTTGACGACCATGCTTCCAAAGATGTTCATGAAGTAACGGGTGCGATAAAAGGCGAACATGCCACAGAGAATGATCATGCAGCTGCAGTTGAGCATGGTGATGATGCTGGACATTACGAACATGTACTAATGCAGGCTCAGAACAGACCTTGGACTGCTATTTATGTACCTATGATTTTCTTTTTACTGATCAGTGTTTGTGCGTTGGTTTATTATGCCATTCAAAGAGCAGCAAGTGCAGGTTGGTCGCCATTATTGTTCAGAGTTATGGAAGGTGTTACAGGCTATATAGGAATTGGTTCTTTAATAGTACTTGCCTTTTTAGTAGCATCAGCAATGCATGGTAACCACATGTTCGCATGGATGTATGCTAGTGCGGACCCAACAGCGGCAAATTTTGATTTTGCTATGGAAACAAAAGATTGGTGGTTAAACATACCAGGTTTTTTAATACGTGCTGTTATTTACGTTTCAATCTGGATTGGTTTTAGACATTTTATCCTTAAAAATTCTAGATTACAAGATGAGTCTGGTGATTTAAAATATTTCAAAAGGAGTTTTAATCTTTCTGTAGTATTCCTAGTCGTATTCTTAGTATCAGAATTATTTATGGCATTTGACTGGTTAATGTCAATTGATCATCACTGGTTTAGTCAATTATATTCATTCTATGTTTTTGCTAGTATGTTTGTTTCAGCAATCACAGTAATAGCATTAGTAACGATTTATCTAAGATCTAGAGGTTTTTTACCTCAAGTTAATGATAGTCATATACACGATTTAGCAAAATATATGTTTGCCTTTAGTATTTTCTGGACTTACCTTTGGTACGCACAGTTTATGTTACAGTGGTATGCAAATATTCCGGAAGAAGCAACATATTTTTATCCTAGATTAATAGGCGAATACCAACCCTTATTTATTGGTATGTTAATTATGAATTTTGTATTTCCTATTTTAGTATTAATGAATAGTGATTACAAAAGAATTCCATGGTTTGTTGTATTGGCAGGTTTAATTATATTAACAGGTCATTATTTAGATGTGTTTGTAATGGTTGCACCAGGTACAGTAGGTAGTCATTGGCATTTTGGCATTCCTGAAATAGGAGCATTATTATTCTTTGCAGGATTGTTTATTTTTGTAGTGTTTAATTCACTTACAAAAGCACCATTGCTTCCTAAAGAGAATCCATTTATTAAAGAAAGTGAAGTTTTCCATTATTAAAAAATATCAAGCATAACAGATGAAGGCACTATTTTTTATTATCATTTTTGTAGTTTTAATTGTTGCTTGTTGGCAATTTGTAAAATTATTAGGCTTAACGAAAGTTGATAATCAAACAGCTACAGAAAAAGAAAATAACATTAACGGATGGTTAATGTTGGGCCTTATGGGCTTTATTTATGGGTTAATGATATATAGCATGTATGGTGCTAAAGATGTATTGTTACCAAGAGCATCAGCATCAGAAGAAGGGTATCATATAGACAACTTGTTTGTAATGACCATGACGTTGATTTTGGTTGTTCAATTTATAATGCAATTTTTGTTATTTTTCTTTAGCTTTAAGTATAGAGGAATTGACGATAGAAAAGCGTTTTTCTTTGCCGATAGCCATAAATTAGAAACGATTTGGACAGTTATACCAACGATTGTACTGTCTGGATTAATTATCTACGGTATTTGGACATGGAATAATGTTATGGATTCGTCAGATGCAAAAGATCCAATATTTATAGAATTATACGGTAAGCAATTTCAATGGGATGCACGTTATGCAGGAAAGGATAACCAATTAGGTTCTGCAAATGTTCGTTTTATTGAAGGTACAAACACTATGGGTGTTGATATGACCGATAAGAATTCTGCCGATGATATTCCGTTGGTTGTAAATGAAGGTAAGTTCGTCAAAGAACTTCATGTTCCTAAAGGAAGAAAAGTAATATTCAAAATTCGTTCTCAAGATGTATTGCATTCTGTTTTTATGCCTCATTTTAGAGCTCAGATGAATGCTGTACCTGGTATGGTCACTGAAATAGCTTTTACACCAGTAGTAACAACTGCTGAAATGCGTTTGAATGAGGATACTAAGGCGAAGTTTGAAGCCATCAATGAACTTAGAAAGGAAAAAGGTGAAGAAGCTGTAGAATTTGATTATCTAATTTTATGTAATAAAATTTGTGGATCTTCACATTACAATATGCAATTGAAAATAGTTGTTGATGAAGAGGCTGATTTTAATAAATGGTTAGCTACTCAAAATACTTTTGCCCAAATAAATAATAAATAATAAAAAATAAATATTTTAGAATATGTCAGATCATCATCATAAAGAAACTTTTGTAACGAAGTACATCTTTAGTCAAGATCATAAAATGATTTCTAAGCAGTATCTAATTACAGGTATTGTTATGGGTTGTATAGGCGTGTTTATGTCTATGTTGTTTCGTTTACAATTAGCGTATCCAGAACAATCTTTTAGCATAATAGAAGCTTTTTTGGGTAGAGCTGGTGAAGGTGGTGTTATGACACCAGATATGTATTTATCTTTGGTTACTATACACGGTACCATTATGGTATTTTTTGTATTAACGGCAGCATTGAGTGGTACATTTAGTAACCTTTTAATTCCGTTCCAAATTGGTGCTAGAGATATGGCATCTCCATTTCTTAATATGTTATCATATTGGTTATTCTTTTTATCAAGTGTAATCATGTTGTTGTCATTGTTTATTGAAACAGGCCCAGCAAATGCGGGTTGGACAATCTATCCTCCATTAAGTGCATTACCTCAGGCAATATCAGGTTCTGGTTTAGGTATGACGATGTGGTTAGTATCTATGGCTATCTTTATTGCTTCATCTTTAATGGGAGCATTAAACTATATCGTAACGGTATTAAATTTGAGAACTATTGGAATGAAAATGACAAGGTTGCCATTAACCATTTGGGCATTTTTTGTTACTGCAATAATTGGTGTGGTTTCATTTCCAGTATTATTATCAGCAGCATTATTATTGATAATGGATAGAAGTTTTGGAACTTCGTTCTTTTTATCAGACATATATATAGCGGGTGAGGTATTACATTATAAAGGAGGTTCTCCAGTATTGTTTGAACACTTATTTTGGTTCTTAGGTCACCCTGAAGTATACATTGTAATTTTACCTGCAATGGGTATTGTATCTGAAGTATTAGCAACGAATTCACGTAAACCAATATTTGGATATAGAGCAATGATTATTTCTATAATCGCTATTGCATTTTTATCTACAATCGTTTGGGGTCACCATATGTTTGTAACAGGTATGAATCCATTCTTGGGTTCTGTGTTTACATTTACAACCTTATTAATTGCCATACCATCTGCTGTAAAAGCATTTAACTGGATAACAACCATATGGAAAGGTAATTTACGGATGAATCCTGCCATGTTATATTCTATAGGTTTTGTTTCTACTTTTATTACAGGAGGGCTAACAGGATTAATTCTTGGAGATAGTGCAATTGACATTAACGTACATGATACTTATTTTGTAGTAGCTCACTTCCACTTAGTAATGGGTGTATCTGCTATTTTTGGAATGTTTGCTGGTGTGTATCATTGGTTTCCGAAAATGTATGGAAAAATGATGAATAAAGACTTGGGTTATTTACATTTCTGGTTAACAGCAATTTCTGCTTATGGAGTGTTTTTTCCAATGCACTTTATTGGTCTAGCAGGTTTACCAAGACGTTATTATAACAATACTGCATTCCCAATTTTTGATGATTTATTACACATTAATAAAGTAATGACCATCTTTGCTATTATTGGTGGATTGGCACAAATTATATTTTTAGCAAACTTTTTCTTTAGTATTTACAAAGGAAAACGAGCTCCTAAAAATCCTTGGCATGCAAATACATTAGAGTGGACTACTGAAGTAGACCACATCCATGGTAACTGGGCAGGTGAGATACCAGCAGTGCACCGTTGGCCATATGACTATAGTAAAATTGATGAAAACGGAGACCTATGGGGTGGACAAGATTTTACACCACAAACAGTTCCAATTCGCGATGGCGAAGAAGAATTTTAGGATTCCAATTTTAAAACTATAAAAAACCTCTTAAATCTAGATTTAAGAGGTTTTTATTTATACAAGAAATACTAAATGTAATAGTAGATCATGATACATAAAGGCCTTTATTTTTTCCTATATTTGAGAAAACAATCTTAACCCATGCGTATCGTCAAAAAACTACTTAAATATTTAGTACTTCTTATAGTTTTAATAGGGATTGCTCTTTACTTTTTTGTACAACACTTAAAACCTACTTATAATGGAGAATTAAACTTAAGCTCATTATCTGATAAAGTAGAAGTTTATTATGACGATTATGGCGTGCCGCATATTTACGCTCAAAATGAATTAGATGCCAGAAGAGCGTTAGGCTATGTACATGCCCAAGATAGATTATGGCAAATGGAGGTCATTAGAAGATTAGCCGCAGGACGACTTTCAGAATTGTTTGGAGAAAAACTAATCAGAACAGACAAGTTTTTTTCAGGATTAGGTATTGAAGAAGCGTCGGCAAAAACCATTGCCAACTTAAACAAACATTCAAAAGCGTATAAGCAGACCATGGCGTATATAGATGGTATAAATCAGTTTATAAAAAACGGACCAAAACCGATAGAGTTTTATTTAGTTGGTTTAGACAAAGAAGAATACACTTTAAACGACGTTTATAATGTATTTGGCTATATGGCCTTCAGTTTTGCAATTGCACACAAGACAGACCCCTTATTAACGGAAATAAAGGAAAAATTAGGTGCAGATTATTTAAAAGAACTGAATATAACCATTACCGAAAATTCAACACTTATTAAAAATGAAGTAAATCATATTTTAGAAAAAGGATTGGCCAATGCAGTAAATGATATCTATGAAAATTTACCCATCTCGCCTTTTATCGGAAGTAATAGCTGGGTAATTGGAGCTGATAAAACAAAAAATGGTAAAGTTATATTAGCTAATGATCCACATATTGGTTTTAGTCAACCTTCGGTTTGGTACGAATCGCATATCAAAACACCTAATTATGAGTTGTATGGTTATAATTTGGCCTTAACTCCATTTCCATTACTCGGTCATAATAGAAAATATGGTTATGGTATTACCATGTTTGAAAATGACGATGTCGATTTTTATTTCGAAGAAAATAATCCTCAAAATAAAAATGAATATAAAACAGTTGATGGATTTAAAACGTATCAAGTAATTGACAAAGAAATAAAAGTTAAAGATTCAGAATCGGTTAAGTATCAAATAAAAGTAAGTGAGCACGGTCCACTAATGAATGGTATTATTGAGCACATTACAGATGAGCGACCTATAGCTATGGATTGGATATATACCAAATTAAATAATAAGCTTTTAGATGCTTGCTACGGTATGTCTCATTCAATGTCACTTTACGATTTTAAAGAGGCCGCGGCATTAATTCACGCTCCGGGTTTAAATATGATGTATGGTGATGCTGATGATAATATAGCATGGTTTGCTGCAGCAAAATTATATAAATTGAATGATAGTGTAAATCCAAAAGTCATATTAAACGGAGCTAGTGGAACAAATGAAAAAGTTAAATATTTAGACTTTTCTCAAAACCCTCAAGCCATAAATCCGAAAAGCAACTATGTGTATTCCGCCAATAATCAACCCGATTCTATTGATGGAAGGTTGTATCCTGGCTATTATTTACCAGAAGATAGAGCGAAACGAATTGTACAATTGTTAGAAGCAAAAAACGATTTCACCAAAGAAGATGTAATGGTTATGATTAATGATGTTACCAGTGCTGTAACACCATCAATAGTGGAGAATGTATTAACAAGTATAAAAGCAGATGATTTTAATGATAATGAAAAAAAAGCCATTCAAATTTTACAAAATTGGGATGGTAATTATCAGCTAGAAAGTATCGCTCCGACAATTTACAATCGCTTTATATATGCATTTTTAGTCAATACTTTTAAGGATGAAATGGGGTCTAGTTTTAATCAGTTTATAAATACCCGGTTACAAAAGAGAATGAATGCATTTCAAATGGCAAAAGACAATTCCATATGGTGGGATGATATTTCTACGCAAGGCAAGGTAGAAACCAAACAACATATTATTACAAAATCTATAAAAGATGCGGTTGCTTTTTTGGAAAATCAACTAGGGAAATCGATTGATGAATGGACGTGGAATAAAGTGCACACTGTGGAGCACAAACATCCTATGGGGGAAATTGCGGCATTACGAAGCTACTTTAATGTTGGACCTTTTGAAATAAATGGAGGTTCAGAAGTAATAAATAATTTGGGGTTTAAGCTGGATAGTACAGGATATTATCAAGTCGCATTTGGTCCATCAACACGAAGGGTAATTGACTTTTCAGACATAGAAAATAGCAAGAGCATTTTACCAACTGGGCAATCGGGTAATGTACTGAGTAAACATTACAAAGACCAAGCTGAAAAGTATAATAAAGGGGAGTTTGTACCTATGCTTTTGAATGAAAAGGTGATTAAAGGGTTTAAGCAGAAGTTGGAGTTTAAATCAACCAATTAATTATAATTCATTAATTAGGAATTTTAAAATTATTTAGTAACATTTGTATAAGAAATGAAAACAAGAAATTTAATCAATACTACTATTCTTAATGTCGTGATTATTCCATGGCAGTAATTGGGAATGTATTATTATTTTAAAATATAATAACCTTCCTAATTTTAGGAAGGTTTTTTTTTGAATTGAATATAATTTATTTTAGTAATTAAAACACTGAAAGTCAATATGTAACGTAATAAATTGTCAATTGAATTTAATGTAGTAATAAGATAAGACATTTAAATAAATCATGTAAAAACTACTTTCGTAGATGCATAGTAAAATTTCAGTAGTACCCAAATCGATAATAAAGTTTTATGATAAATAAATATAGTAGAGTCGTAACTCAAGATGATACCCAACCAGCTGCACAAGCCATGTTACATGCTGTGGGATTAAGTGATGAAGATTTTAACAAAGCCTTAGTTGGTATTGCTAGTACAGGTTATGAGGGGAACCCTTGTAACATGCATTTAAACGATTTGGCCAAGCTCGTCAAGCAGGGTACAAAAGATGCTGATATTGTTGGTTTAATTTTTAATACGATTGGTGTAAGTGACGGTATATCTATGGGGACACCTGGTATGCGTTTTTCATTACCTTCTCGTGATGTTATTGCTGATTCTATGGAAACAGTAGTACAAGCTATGGCATATGACGGAATGGTTACGGTTGTTGGTTGTGATAAAAATATGCCTGGAGCCTTAATAGCGATGTTGCGATTAAATCGACCATCGATTTTAGTATATGGAGGAACAATTGCATCAGGTTGTCATAACGATAGAAAATTAGATGTTGTTTCTGCATTTGAAGCTTGGGGCGAAAAAGTTGCAGGTACAATGGGTGAGGAAGAATATAAAGCAATTATTCATAAAGCAATTCCAGGAGCTGGTGCTTGTGGAGGTATGTATACTGCAAACACTATGGCTTCGGCTATTGAAGCGTTAGGTATGGCTTTGCCATATAATTCTTCAAACCCAGCAATTAGTGCTGAAAAAGAAGCAGAAAGTATTGCAGCAGGTAGTGCCATGCGTTTATTATTAGAGAAAGATATTAAACCTTCAGATATTGTCACACGTAAGTCATTGGAAAATGCGGTGCGTTTGGTAACTATTTTAGGAGGTTCTACAAACGCAGTATTGCACTTCTTAGCAATAGCTAGAGCTGCAGATATTGAGTTTACTTTAGCAGATTTTCAAAGAATTAGTGATGAAACACCATTTTTGGCTGATTTAAAACCAAGTGGTCAATATTTAATGGAAGATGTGCATCGAGTCGGTGGTATTCCAGCAGTACTAAAATATCTTTTAGTGAATGGTTTGTTACATGGTGATTGTTTAACTGTAACAGGAAAAACATTGGCAGAGAATTTAATAGATGTTGAAGATTTATCAGATGGTCAAGATGTTATAAAACCGTTGGAAAACCCAATAAAAGCTACAGGTCATTTACGTATCATGTTCGGTAATTTGGCAGAAGAAGGTTGCGTAGCAAAAATAACAGGAAAAGAAGGCCTACGCTTTCAAGGTACTGCAAGAGTATTTGATAGTGAATTTGAAGCCAATGATGGAATTAGAGATGGTATTGTAAAAAAAGGAGATGTTATCGTTATCCGTTATGAAGGCCCAAAAGGTGGTCCAGGAATGCCAGAAATGTTGAAGCCAACAGCAGCCATTATGGGTGTTGGTTTAGGTAAAGATGTGGCATTGATTACCGATGGTAGATTTTCCGGTGGTACACACGGTTTTGTGGTAGGACACATTACACCAGAGGCTCAAGATGGAGGTACAATTGCCTTAGTTGAAAACGGTGATGAGATTATTATTGACGCAGAAACAAATAGTATTACGGTAACGGTATCTGATGAAGAGTTGAAGCGACGAAAAGCCAACTGGAAACAACCAGATTTAAAATTTAGTAAAGGAGTATTATACAAATATGCAAAAACGGTTTCGTCAGCATCAAAAGGATGTGTAACAGACGAGTTCTAAAATATAAATTATGAGTACAGAAACACAAACTGTTAAACCAACAACAACTTCTAAAATGGTAAATATTTCGGGTGCAGAAGCCGTTATCAAATGTTTGTTAGAAGAAGGTATTGATTTAATTTATGGCTATCCAGGTGGAGCAATTATGCCTGTTTATGATGAGCTATATAAGTACCAAGACAAGTTACAACATGTATTAACACGTCACGAGCAAGGTGCTACACACGCTGCTCAAGGCTACGCAAGGGTTACAGGTAAAGTTGGAGTTGCCATTGCAACTTCGGGCCCTGGAGCAACCAATTTGGTTACGGGTATTGCAGATGCTCAAATAGATTCTACACCAATGGTCTGTATTACAGGTCAGGTGGCAAAACACTTATTGGGTTCTGATGCTTTTCAAGAAACGGATATTATTGGTATATCAATGCCGGTTACGAAGTGGAGTTATCAAATTACTGATGCTTCTGAAATTCCAGAAATTATGGCGAAGGCATTTTATATAGCTCGCTCTGGAAGACCTGGTCCTGTTTTGATTGATATAACTAAAAATGCTCAGTTTGAAAAATTCGATTTCGAATATAAAAAATGTACTTCGGTACGCAGTTATAAAGCAATACCAGATATAAATGAGCATGCTATAAATACTGCCGCTGAAATTATAAATGAGGCTAAAAAACCAATGATCGTTTTTGGTCAAGGTGTTATTTTAGGTAAGGCAGAAGAAGAATTTAAAGCATTAATAGAAAAAGCAGGAATTCCTTCGGCTTGGACTATTTTAGGCTTATCAGCATTGCCAACAGACCATCCGTTAAACGTTGGTATGGTAGGTATGCATGGAAATTATGGTCCTAACAAATTAACAAACGAGTGTGATGCACTTATCGCAATTGGTATGCGTTTTGACGATCGTGTTACTGGAAATTTAGATTCCTACGCGAAACAAGCAAAGATTGTTCATTTTGAAATTGACCCTGCCGAAGTTGATAAGAATGTGAAAACAGATGTTGCTGTATTGGGAGATGTTAAGGAAACCCTAGCTAAAATTTTACCAAAAATCAATAAAAATTCTCATGCAGATTGGATGCAAGAATTTAAAGATTATATGGACATCGAATATGATAAAGTCATTAAAAATGATTTATATCCTGAAAAGGAAGGTTTAACTATGGGTGAAGTTATCAAACAGATTAATGAAGCCTCAAAAGGAGATGCTATTATTGTATCTGATGTTGGTCAACACCAAATGATAACCTGTAGGTATGCTAAATTTAATAAGTCTAAAAGTAATGTAACTTCTGGTGGATTAGGTACAATGGGCTTTGCTTTACCTGCGGCTATTGGGGCAAAAATGGGACAACCTGATAGAGATGTGGTTGCCATAATTGGAGACGGGAGTTACCAAATGACTATACAAGAGTTAGGTACTATTTATCAAACAAAAGTACCTGTAAAAATTGTAGTGTTAAACAACGAGTTTTTAGGGATGGTACGTCAATGGCAACAACTATTTTTTGATAAAAGATATGCCTCTACAGAAATGATTAATCCTGATTTTATAACCATAGCAAAAGGGTATCATATTGAAGCGGAGCAAGTCTCAAAAAGAGAAAATTTAGCAAGTGCAGTTCAAAGAATGATGGATTCAAAAGATGCTTTCTTTTTAGAAGTTTGTGTAGAAAAAGAAGGGAATGTATTTCCTATGATTCCTTCAGGTGCAAGTGTTTCAGATGTTAGATTAAGTTAATTATATAATTAGATGGAAGATATTCAAAAATTTACATTTTCGGTTTATACTGAAAATAATATAGGTATATTAAATCGCCTTTCGGCCATATTTTTAAAGCGTCATTTCAACATTGAAAGCATGACTGTTTCTAAGTCGGAAATTGACGATGTGCACAGATTTATTTTTGTGGTAAATATCACAAAATCACAATCAGATAAGTTGATTGGTCAATTAGAAAAACAGATTGAAGTCATAAGAGCCTATTCTCATACTGAGGATGAAATTATATACCAAGAGACTGCTTTGTTTAAAATTTCTTCAAAACACCTTTATGATGAAGACATTCAAAGTAGACTGAAATTTAAAAGAGCAAATATAGTAGCCATTACACCACATTATTTTGTAATTGAAGCTACAGGCTTAAAAGATGAGATAGACAATATGCATGATAAACTGAAGCCTTATGGTTTATTACAATTTGTTCGTTCTGGACGTATTGCAATTTCAAGACCTAAAATGGCTATTTCAGAATTATTAAAAGAATATAGTTAATAGTAATTATTGTCCCTTTCAGGATTTTAAGGGGAATATCTCATAGTGGTCACTTTTCATTTTTTTTGAAGTGATAGTTGTAAGGAAAATGTATGGAGAAGAGCTTCTCGATATTTAAATAAATTATAAAAATAAATAAATCAAACAATAATAAAGTATCAAAAAATGACAAATTATTTTAACACACTACCATTAAGATTACAATTGGAACAATTGGGGCAATGTGATTTTATGGACCAATCAGAATTTACAGAAGGTGTAAAAGCTTTAAAAGGTAAAAAAATTGTAATTGTTGGTTGTGGTGCACAAGGATTGAATCAGGGATTAAACATGCGTGATTCAGGTTTAGATATTTCTTATGCCTTAAGAGAAGGTGCAATTAAAGAAAAAAGAGCTTCTTTTAAAAACGCATCTGAAAATGGATTTACTGTTGGTACCTATGAAGAATTGATTCCAACGGCTGATTTAGTTTCAAACTTAACACCAGATAAACAACATACTGCTGTAGTAAAAGCGGTAATGCCTTTGATGAAAAAAGGAGCTACATTATCTTATTCTCACGGCTTTAACATTGTTGAAGAGGGTATGGAAGTGCGTAAAGATATTACTGTCATTATGATTGCACCAAAATCTCCTGGATCAGAAGTAAGAGAAGAATATAAGAGAGGATTTGGAGTTCCTACATTAATTGCTGTTCATCCAGAAAATGATCCTGAAGGAAAAGGTTTTGAGCAAGCAAAAGCGTATGCTGCTGCAACAGGAGGAGATAGAGCAGGAGTGTTAAACTCTTCATTTGTAGCTGAGGTAAAATCAGATTTAATGGGAGAGCAAACTATTCTATGTGGTTTGTTGCAAACAGGTTCAATTTTGTCATTTGATAAAATGGTTGCAAAAGGAGTTGACGCTGCTTATGCTTCAAAATTAATCCAATACGGTTGGGAAACTATTACCGAAGCTTTAAAGCATGGTGGTATTACAAATATGTTAGACAGATTGTCAAATCCTGCTAAAATTAAAGCCTTCAAGTTAAATGAAGAGTTGAAGCAAATAATGCGTCCACTTTTTCAAAAACATATGGATGATATTATGAGTGGTCATTTTTCAAAAACGATGATGGAAGATTGGGCTAACGGTGATAAAAACTTGTTAACTTGGAGAGAAGCTACAGGTGAAACTGATTTTGAAAAAACAGAAAATACAAGTCAAGAAATTTCAGAACAAGAATATTTTGATAATGCAGTTCTTATGGTTGCGTTTGTGCAATCAGGTGTTGAATTGGCTTTTGAAACAATGACAGAAGCGGGTATAAAACCAGAATCTGCCTATTACGAATCATTACATGAAACGCCATTAATTGCCAATACTATCGCAAGAAAAAAACTGTTTGAAATGAACAGAGTAATTTCTGATACTGCAGAATATGGTTGTTATTTATTTGATCATGCTTGTAAGCCATTATTAACCGATTTTATGAAAGGTATAGATATTGATGTAATTGGTACGGCATATGGAAAAGATAAAGATAATGGAGTTGAAAATCAAGAATTAATAGCAGTGAACAAAGCGATAAGACAACATCCAGTTGAGAGTATTGGAGCAAGCTTAAGAGCTTCTATGACGGCAATGAAAAAAATTGTTTAATAAAAAGATTGAGATATAGTATGTTTCTGCCTTCTTGGTAGTGATTTAAAAGAGCGTTTTACGGTACTATATTTTTAAATTTTAACACAAAATAATAATTTTAAAACCTACACTTCCATTAAGATGGAATTGTAGGTTTTTTTACTAATATTGCATTTTCAAATGAGTCAAAATACATCAACAAATATAACTTTAGAATCGGTAAAGCAAGCTGCTGAAATTTTACAGGAGGTGGCCATAAGAACACCTTTGCAAAAAAATCTAAATTTATCGTCAATATTCAGTGCTAATATTTTTTTAAAACGAGAAGATTTACAACAAGTTAGAAGCTATAAAATTAGAGGAGCATTCCATAAAATTAGTTCTTTAACTAAAAAGGAAACGGAAAACGGAATTGTATGTGCCAGTGCCGGTAATCACGCTCAAGGGGTTGCATTTGCATGTAATAAGTTAAAGATACATGGTACCATAGTAATGCCCACTCCAACACCCAAACAAAAGATAGAGCAAGTTAGAATGTTTGGTGGAGATTTTGTAGAAGTGTTGTTAACTGGAGATACTTTTGATGATGCTTCAACCGCTGCAAAAAAACTATGTTCCGATCAAAATAAAACATTTGTTCATCCTTTTGACGATATTAAAATTATAGAAGGCCAGGCGACAATCGCATTAGAAATAATTGAAAAATCAAAGAAACCGATTGATTATGTCTTTCTTCCAGTTGGAGGTGGAGGATTGGCCTCTGGAGTATCAAGTGTGTTTAAATTAGTATCTCCCGAAACAAAAATTATTGGTATTGAGCCAGAAGGAGCTCCTTCCATGAAAACAGCAATTGAGCAAAACAAAGTGGTAATTTTAGACACTATTGATAAGTTTATCGATGGTGCAGCTGTAAAACAAGTTGGGCAATTAACATTTGATATTTGCAAAGAAAACTTATATAAAATGACCACTGTTGCAGAAGGTAAAGTCTGTCAAACTATTCTAGATCTGTACAATAAAGATGCTATAGTAGTAGAACCTGCTGGTGCGTTGTCAATTGCAGGATTGTATAGTTTTAAGGAAGAAATTAAGGGTAAAAACGTCGTTTGTATTGTAAGTGGAAGTAATAATGATATTACCAGAACTTCAGAAATAAAAGAACGGGCTCTGTTATATGCAAATTTAAAACACTATTTTATCATTCGTTTTCCGCAAAGAGCTGGAGCGTTAAAGGAATTTGTTGCAGAAATTTTAGGCCCAAATGACGACATAACGCATTTTGAATATACAAAGAAGCACAGTAAAGAAAATGCACCTGCGGTAGTTGGTATAGAATTGAAAAATGAGGAAGATTTAGAACCCTTAATTACAAGAATGAAAGCTAGAAATTTCTTTGGAGAGTATATAAATAACAAGCCTGACTTATTTGATTTCTTAGTATAGTGTTAATCAGTAAATTGTAGATGCAAACCTTTTCGTTGTTTTCTTTGAATCTCAACGGTCTTTATTTCTTAATATAGTATTTTTACTTTTTAAAATGAACTCATTATGAATATCCCAACGCAATATCAAATTACAGAACCATTTCATCAAAAAACTTTTTTGGTAAATGGCGAATTAAAATCATGGACTGGAAAAACTACGGAGGTTTTTTCAAGCATTTCTTCAACGAAGGAATATAAACCGACATTGTTGGGTACAATTCCATTTATGGAAAAAGAAACAGCTCTTGAAGCTCTTGATGCTGCATGTGATGCTTACGATAAAGGTCAAGGCTTATGGCCTACAATGAAGGTGGAAGGGCGTATTGCATGTTTGGAAAAGTTTGTAGAGCTAATGAAGAAGGAGAGAGATGAGGTTGTAAAATACTTGATGTGGGAAATTGGTAAAGCCTTGCCCGATTCTCAAAAGGAGTTTGACCGTACTATAGATTATATATACGATACTATTGAAGAATATAAGGAGTTAGATAGAGACAGTGCTAGGTTTTCAAAAGAAGGAGGCGTAAATGCACATATTCGTAGAGGTCCCTTAGGTGTAATTTTGTGCTTAGGCCCATACAATTATCCGTTAAATGAAACTTTTGCGTTGTTAATTCCCGCTTTAATTATGGGAAATACAGCTGTTTTTAAACCCGCAAAATTCGGAGTTTTATGTATTTCACCTTTATTAGAGGCATTTCAAAAAAGTTTTCCAAAAGGCGTAGTAAATATTATTTATGGTAGAGGTAGACAAGTGGCAACCCCTATTATGCAAACAGGTAAAGTAGATGTGTTGGCCTTAATAGGTAATAGTAAATCGGCCATTGCATTGCAAGACGAGCATCCTAATAAAAACAGATTACGATTAGTATTAGGTCTAGAAGCAAAGAACCCAGCTATTATATTGCCAGATGCTGATTTAGATTTAACTATTGATGAATGTATTGCAGGTTCGCTATCCTTTAACGGACAACGTTGTACAGCTTTAAAATTAATCTTTGTTCATGAGGATATTCGTGAAGAATTTAATAAGCGTTATGCAAAAAGAGTAGATGAATTAACATATGGTAATCCTTGGGAAGATGGCGTAAAGCTAACACCATTACCAGAACCTGATAAGCCAGCTTATATTCAAGAATTAATTGATGATGCAGTGGCAAAAGGAGCAAAAGTGCTTAATAAAAAAGGAGGAGAAACTACAGAGAATTATATTTTTCCAGCGGTTTTATATCCTGTAAATAAAGATATGAGAGTATATAATGAAGAGCAATTTGGACCTGTAGTGCCAATTGTAACTTTTAAAGATATTCAAGAGCCTTTACACGCTATGGCTGATTCTAATTACGGACAACAAGTTAGTTTATTTGGTGAGGATGTAAATTCATTAGCACCATTAATTGATACTTTGGTAAATTTGGTATGTAGAGTAAATTTAAACAGCTCTTGCCAACGTGGTCCAGATGTTTTTCCATTTACTGGTCGTAAAGATTCAGCGGTATCAACATTAAGTGTTCATGATGCATTAAGATCATTTTCTATTAGAACATTTGTAGCTTCTAAAGACAACGACTATAACAATAAAATTTTGGAAGATCTATTAACTTCTAGAAAGTCTAATTTCATTAGTACCGATTATATTTTGTAAGCGGTGTTAACAATATAAAAATTAAAGATTAATCTTTTTTAAATTGCAAACCGAAAAAACTGCAATACGCACAGCGTACTTTAGTATAATAGGGAACATTAGTTTGGCTTTAATTAAAGGAGTTGCAGGGTTCTTTGGTAATTCTTATGCTCTGATTGCAGATGCTATTGAATCGGCAACCGATGTTGTGGCGTCACTATTGGTCTTGTTTGGTTTTAAATATGCAAAGCGACCCGCTGACGAAAACCACCCATACGGACATGGTAAAATAGAACCTATAATTACATTTGCTGTGGTTGCTTTTCTAGTGATTTCTGCTACTATAATTGCTTTTGAAAGTATTCAGAATATTCAGTCACCTCAAAAAGTTCCCAAATCGTGGACCTTAATAGTATTAGGGGTAATTATTATATGGAAAGAAGTTTCATATCGCGTTGTTATCAAAAAGAGCAAAGAAATAAAAAGCACGTCCCTTAAAGCTGATGCTTGGCATCATAGGAGTGATGCCATAACATCTGTAATGGCTTTTGTTGGAATTTCAATAGCTGTTGTATTAGGTGAAGGTTATGAAACTGCCGATGATTGGGCGGCCTTATTTGCTTCAGTTATTATTTTGTATAACAGTTATTTAATTTTAAGACCTGCCTTAGGTGAAATTATGGATGAACAAATTTATGGTGATCTTATAATTTTAATTAGAGAAAAGTCAACTGAAGTAGAAGGGGTTTTAGGAACGGAGAAATGTTTTATTAGAAAAGCGGGAATGAAATATAATGTAGACTTACATGCCATCGTAAATGGTGATATTTCAGTCAAAAAGGGCCATGATATTGCTCATGATTTAAAGGACTATTTGAGAGCTCAATTACCTAACTTAGGTCATGTATTAATTCATATTGAACCCAATGAGTAAATAGAATTATGTTTCAATGATTTATGAGGCCTTATGCTCTTATTTTATAGAAGAAGCTCCAAAATAAACATAAAAATACCCGACAACTCTTGTTAACCAAGTGTTGTCAGGTATTTTATAAATAAGTAACTTATTTTATTTTGTTGGCTCTGAATCTTTAATTTCTATCACTTCAAGATCAAAAATAAGGTCTTTACCAGCTAAAGGATGATTTCCGTCAATAACAATACTCTCATCTTTAACTTCAACTACCATCAAGTTCATTTCTTGACCATCTGGTGATTTAGAAACTAATCCCATACCAACTTTAGGTTCCATATCTTGTGGAAGTTCTGTTTTATTTACTTCTTGTATCAATTGCTCATTGACTTCACCATACGCTTCTGCTTTAGGAATTGTAATGGTTTTCTTTTCATTTAATTTCATATCAATTAAACCTTTTTCAAAACCAGGTATTAATTGTCCTTGTCCTAATGTAAATTCTAAAGGTTCTCTTCCTTCAGAACTATCAAAAATTTGCCCATCAGATAACTTTCCTGTGTAATTTACTTTTACTGTGTTGTTCTCTTTAACTTGAATCATACTATGTTTCTTAATTTTAAAAAATACTTGTTATCTAATTTTTAGCTAGCAAACATTTTAGTTTAAACTTATTGTTCGACAATGTGCCAAAATCAAGCCAAAAAACTAAAAAAAGTACAATGAATGTGCACAAACCTGTAAATTGATAAGAAATGTATTTGTAAATTGTGCTGTAGTCCTTTATTGGTAGTAAATCGCAACTTTAGTACTACTAATTAAAAAAATCTTAAAGTGAAATAAGTAAATCGGTAAATATGTCAGTAAAAGCTACATTCAGTAAACTTATTGTGCCAATTTCACAAAAATATTCAAAATAAGTTTCGACTTTTTTAATACTTAAAATTTTCTACCAACAGTTTTGTAACTTCAAAAGACAATGATTTTTATAGAAGGGAAACTGAGTTTGAAAACACTTGTTAAAAGATTACAATTACATTCCCTTTATTTCAATAGTTATATCTTTAGTATTTTATTTACTATAAATTATACTTTTAAATTAAATCCATCTTTGAATATTCAAAGATTTATCTTTGGTTTGTATTTATTTCTAACATACCAAAAAGCATAAACAATAAATATTAATATGAAGTTAGACAGAAAGAAACATTGGGAAACAGTTTATGAAACTAAAAATCCAGACCAAGTGAGCTGGACGCAAGAAACACCGAAATCTTCGCTTGAATTTATACAATCATTCGGTCTAAATAAAACGGCAAGAATTATAGATGTAGGTGGTGGAGATAGTAAACTTGTGGATTGTTTGCTTGATGAAGGATTTGAAAATATTACCGTACTTGATATTTCGGCTAAATCACTTGAAAAAGCTAAGAATCGACTTGGAAAAAAGGCGGATAAAGTAACTTGGATAGTAAGCGATATTTTGGAATTTGAACCTAACGGTACATTTGATGTTTGGCATGATAGAGCAAATTTTCATTTTCTAACAACAACTGATCAAATAGAAAAATATATAAAAACGGCAAGGCAGTCTGTAAGCAGATTCATGGCAATTGGAAATTTTTCACAAAATGGCCCCGAAAAATGTAGTGGACTCGAAATCAAACAATATAGTCAAGAGGAATTAACATTGGAATTTAGAGATGGGTTTGAAAAAATGAAGTGCATGACAGAAGATCACTTAACACCATTTGGTACAAAACAGAATTTCTTGTTCTGTAGTTTTAAAAGACAATGAGTACAATAATAAAATTTTAGAAGATTTATTAGATTCTAAAAAATCTAACTTTATTAGAACAGATTATATTTTGTAGAGGGTTTTTAGATTTTTTAAAAAAAATATTGCAGTTATATAATGGATATACGAAGCACATTTATATTATTAACATTACTATCAACCTTAATTGGTTGCTCGTCTGAATCAAAAAAGATGAATCGTCATCCATTCGAAATTGATAAATCAATAACAGGATTTGATTTATTGAATAATGGATATAGATGGATGCCGGGTGTTGATGTTATTTTAATTGGTAAAAAAACAAAAGACACATTAGACTATTACCAGCTAGATTTCTCGGATGAAGAAACTAATGAAGAAGAAATTTACCCTATTTGGGAGGATGAAGAAGTATCAATTCAAAAAGTAGAAACAATAGTTAGTACATTAGAAGAATCAATAGATCCTCTTGATATGCCAGACTCTATGTACAATAGGATTTGGAGAGTTGATGAAAAAAGGTATAAAGAAGTATTTGGAAATGGGATTCCTTCTGGAAGATATTTTTATATCACAATGACCAAAGAAAATCTTGATGGGTTCATAAAAAATATAGACTCCTCAAAATATGAATTGAAAAGGAAAAGTGAAGTCCATGATTATAATTTTGATGAATTTTTGATTGTTAATTTACGCTTAAAAGATACTTTTAGATGCAGTGTAAAGGCATTGGAGGATGGGAGATTTGAGTTTGTGTCTCAGATTTCATTGAATAAATAAAACAAACGCTACCCCTAGCCCCTGGCTTCGAAACATGTGAGTAAGAACATTATTTCGTCTTATACCAATAACGTTACTATCATATTTTCATTTAATAATTATTTACTAAATTAGGTGTTTTAATATTAAACTAGTTGTGGTTTAGGAAGTTAAATACTTAATTAAAATGTAAATCAACAATTATGAATCCAATACTAAGAAATGTTTTAGCCGTTATAGCTGGTTGGCTTGTGGGTAGTTTCGTAAATATGGGACTTATCACAATGGGTCATAGTGTTTTTCCTATTGGAGGTGTTGATCCAAATGATATGAATGCTTTAGCTGAGGTTATGCCAACGTTAGAAGCTAACTTTTTTATTTTTCCATTTTTGGGGCATGCCTTAGGTACCCTTATCGGAGCAGTTGTAGCTGGTTTAATTGCTGTAAACAATAAAATGAAATTTTCTTTAGCCATTGGAGGATTATTTCTATTGGGAGGAATAGCGGTGAATTATATGCTACCTGGACCAACATGGTTTGCTGTGGTTGATATATTACTAGCATATATACCAATGGCATGGATTGGAGGTAAAATAGCTTTAAAAGCCTCAAAAACGAATTAAAATTTAATCTTATGATTTATAAACTTCAACTTATTTCAATCTCAATACTATTTATTATAATATCTAGTTTTACTAGTCAAGCACAAACCATCAAAGCAGAAAAAGGGTATACCCAACAGATAGGGAATATGGTGTCTATGCTAGAGGACTTAAAAAGTCGAGTTACTCGTAATGTTAAAAATTTAAGCCTAGAGGAAACAGATTTTTTACTAGATACTGATGCTAATAGAATTGGTGCATTAATATATCATTTAGCAGCTACTGAAAAATACTATCAACTATACACTTTTGAGAATAGAGGTTTTAATAAAGGGGAAGAAAAATGGACAACTGCTTTAAGTTTAGGAGACAATGCAAGAGGGGTTTTAAAAGATAAACATATATCGTATTATCTCGCTATTTGGGATGAGGTTAGAAAGGAAACGTTACAATTATTAAAAACCAAGAATGATAAATGGTTTGAATCCGGCGTAAAAAATAGCAATATGAACAATCATTTTGCGTGGTATCATGTCATGGAACATCAAGCCAATCATATGGGACAAATAGCATTAATAAGCAAAAGGGTTAAGAAGTAAAGTCGTTTAATAATTATCTACATAATGAGAAAAGTACAAGCAATTAGAAATAACTTTATCATAAAAAGAAGTGTTGTCAAATTCCTTTAATTTCTTAAAATAGGTTCTCTTGTACACATTTTTGGCATTGACTAAAGCAATTTGATATTCTTCAAAATTTAAACTACCATCACGGTATTTTTCTCTAATTGAATTGTTTTCGATAGTATTGGCCCATCCATTATAAGATTGACCTTGTTCACATTTAGCAGCAGCAAAAAGTGCTTTTGCAGTCAATTCCTTATCTTTACTTATCAGAATAGCCTTGTCTAAATGGATTAGAGGTAAACTGAAGTCATCAGTATAATTAGCATACCCGTTGTAATCTTTAAAATAATATTTAGAAGAAATTGTCATATTTAACTTTCTTTCAATATCTCGATATTTTTCGGTATAATAATTATTAACTTCGTAAGTCAAAACATGTCTGTAATGGCCGTAAATAGAGGTGTTGAAAAAGAAATTGCCAAGAAGATAATTTGCTTTAGCCGCTAAAAGGTTCTTTTTTCTAGACAATTGCTCTAATTTAATTAAGGTTTTGGCAAGGTTATGTTTGTCCATTAACCTTGGAATGAATTTAAAATCTTTCAAATAGTCTACCACCATTGTTGTAGATGCAGGGCATTCAAAACATTCAATTTGGTTGTATCCAAAAACGGTATTGGGAATGTTAGCATAACCATCAAACTCAGAAGTCGAAACAGAATAAGGAACTACTTGTTTAAGTTCATTTTCAGCTTGTTTAAATTTGCCTTGTCTAATATAAATGGTACCCTTCATAATAGCTGCATATTCAGGAAAGTTAAAACTTTGAAGTCGACTATTTCTAGGTTCCTGTTGCAAATAGTCTACAGGTACAATGTTTTCAACTACAAAATTTTCAAAATCACTTTTGTCTTTTTTAGAGTAAAGCTTTTCAATTGCTTTTAAAATATTTATATCTGGACCATATTCCAACGCTGTTATATCATTATGCAATAGAAATGATTTTGCAGTGTCACCTTGGATTAAATAGCGATTCGCTAATATATCAAGTATAAAATCGTGAGTGCCATTTCTGTTCCAGTACAATTCATCTTTTGTAGGTATTAAATTGATTTTGTATTTATTCATTAAAACCTCTTCAAACTCCGAAGTTATTTTAGGTTGCTCTGTAATGTGTATTAACATTTCGAGCTTATTTTTTTGAGATTCGTAATTGGTAGTCGTCGAAGCAACTTTTGCAAGGTAAGAAGTTGCCATGTCATATTTTTTTTGAATAAAATAAAGATATGCCGTCGTTAAATTCCAATAATCCTTATCTATAACTTTAGCGTTTTCAGCTTGCTTTTTAGAAGCATCTAAGGTTTGGTTTAAAAAAGGAATATCATCTTCAGTAGTTGATACCGGTAATCGCTTGGAAGCATTTTGTTCACCACAATCATAATAACATTCATAATTTAATTTCAAAATATCACGTTCGAGTTGGTTTATTGCTCGAGCCATTAAAACTTTAGCTTGCACTGCATTTGGTGATTGTACTATTATTTTTTCAAAAGAAGAAATGGGGTTATTAAATGCTTTTCTACCTAAAATAAGGTATATGTCATTTTTTTCATCTTCTGTTTTAACTTGTTTTAAAATGGTTTCAAAATCTAAATCTTGCGTAACCATCATAGAGTTATAAGCCTGCTCTTTTAAATTTTTAGTATGTGAAAAGAATTGAAAAAAGTCATAATTGGCCTGTATAAAGTTGCCTAATCCTCTTTCAGCACCACCTTTTTGATCTAAGGCATAATAATACATGATACCTTTATAATTTAAACTTTCAACATATTCGTTAAAATAAGAAATAGCGTCAGAGAAATTTAAAGTGTAATGTGCTAGACGTACCATTTGATAGCCATAACGAAGCTTTAATTCTTTGTCTTTTTCAGCTTTCCAACTATTTTTCAAAACAGTAAGTACTTTTTTGTAGTCAAGTTCAGCAACAGTGTGTTCCGGTTTTTCGCCCCAGTAATACCCTTCATTTTGACTGATAACAGCCATGTAAGGTTCTAAATATTTAGCGTATGATAAATAGAGTAAGGCCTGTTTTTGTTTTTTAATGAATTTGCTGGTAACAAAAGCTAAATTTTTATCTGCAACAGTATTCTTATTTAGTAAACTTTGTAAATCTTTTCGAGCCGATTTAAAGACTAAATAGTAAGCTTCATCATAAGAAATATTTAAATATTTCTGCCAATCCTCAATGTTTTCATTTTTTAAATTAGAGGTGTTTTTAGAACTATAATAGAAACTATCATAGGATAATAAAAATGGATTATAACTAGGAGCATCAATTACTTCTTGAGCAAAAAGGTTATAATATTCATAGTCTGGGTAATAACTAGGCCCGCAAAAGGAAGCTTCTTCTGTAATAATATCTTTGTTAGTTCTATTTATGGAAACCCATGAGCTGAGTATGACTATTAGTAAAATGAAAATAGTTTTTTTCATAGTTGTAATATAGATGCGTCATAAAGACCTATTGCAAATCTTTTAATGAATATCGGTTTGTAAATATACTATCTAGGTGATAATATACGATGTCGTAAGGCTGATTAATTTTTGATTTTAGAAAAGTTTTCGTTTCATTTAATAGCTCTGGAGAAATGGTTTCCACTTTAATAGTAAAACCTTTGTTGACATAAAAACCTCTTAAAAATGTGTCGTCAATAGCTGTAAAATTATTGTTATCTTTTTTAAAATTAACAGTACTTAAATCACTTTGGGTTACTGCATTTATCAATTTAGATTTACCTAAATGATTGGTAACAATTGCCCAAGAATAAATTGGTAGTGCAATGTCAAAGGAGATTGGGTAGTCGTTAATTTTCTGTAAATAATCTTTTAATAAATCTAAATCTAAAATTGAATTTTCACCATCATTTTGAATAGGGTTAGAGGTGGCGTAACACATTAAATACACCTTTTTTACAGGTGGGATTCCTGTAGTTTTTTTGAACTTTACTTGATGTAACCTTAAAGTGCAGGTTATATTTTTATTGGTAATTTTTTTTAGTGTTTCCAGAAATAAGAAGTAGTTTTCTTTGGTAGTTGCGGTCCAATCGCAATCAATTTGAATTTCTTCAAAATTAAAAATTTTAGTGTCTGAAGTAATTCTAGATATCAATATAGAAACGTGCTCAGCAAGGATGGTAATTTCATTTGGAGTAGTGTTTTTAAAAGTTCGATTGGTAATAAATAGTACAGGTATATAGTCTGCGGAAAGTGTTTGGCTATCAAATTTGTTTATGGCTCCTATTGGCTCTACGATACCATTTTTAGTATCGACATCAAATAGGCGGAGGTATAATTTATTGGAGCGTAAATTTTTAAAAAGTTGAACTTCTGTTTCGTTAAAATCTACAGTGCTTTTCCAATGATAAAATTGAATGTTTGGTCGATTTTGTTGTGTGCAGCCAATCACAAAAAAACAAATAAGAAGTGAAAAAACAAATTTCATTTTGATAAATATTTAGATGGAAAAAGTATAAAAATGTAATTGAGTTGGACAAAAATACAACATCTTTTAGTAGCTTAGCTAACTAATATTTACGCAATGAAACCACAAATCAGACCTTACATTTTAGCTGAAACCAATTGGAAACACCTTAAAGATGCTCATATTGAATTGGCCATTTTACCATGGGGAGCTACAGAAGCCCATAATTATCATCTGCCTTATGGTACCGATAATTTTGAGTCTGAATACATTGCTGCTGAAGCGGCAAGAGTAGCTTATAATCAAGGAGCAAACTTAATTGTATTACCCACTATTCCGTTCGGAGTAAATACGGGACAAAGCGATATCTATTTAGATATAAATATGAATCCATCAACACAGATGGCTATTTTAGGAGATATTATCGAAGTGTTGAATAGACAAGGGATTCATAAATTTTTAATACTCAATAGTCATGGCGGTAATGACTTCAAGACTTTACTGAGGGAATTGGGACTTAAATATCCGAATATGTTTTTATGCACTTCCAATTGGTTTCAGGCCATGGATAAGGAGGCTTATTTCGATAACAAAGGCGATCATGCCGATGAAATGGAAACAAGTTTACTAATGCATTTAAAGCCAGAGTTGATTTTACCTAAAGAAGAGTGGGGAGACGGGGCAGAAAAAAAGCATAAGGTAAAAGCATTTTCAGAATCTTGGTTGTGGTCGGAAAGACCATGGTCTTCGGTAACTAAAGATACTGGGATTGGTAATCCTAAAAAAGCGAGTACAGAAAAAGGAGCTCAATTTTTTAAAGATGTTACTGAGAAAATAGGAAATGTGTTTGTAGAGATATGTGCTATGGATAAAGAAGATATGTACCATTAGAATTAGCATATTGAATCCCAAATTATTACTGTTGAATCTGCAAAAAAAATGCTTCTAAATAAATAAGTGAATTTTATAATACTGTTTACCACGTTGCTTTTCTTATATTTGACGCTTTAAAAAAATAAATTTTGATGAAAAAATATACCATAATACTTTTAGTATTAACATTGTTATCAGCGTGTAATAAGAATGATGACACCGTAGATTATACAGTGAAAAATGAAGAAGAAATTGTTGCATATGTTGTGGCTAATAATTTAGATGCACAAAAAAGTAGTTCAGGTTTGTATTACGTTATTGACGAACTTGGAGACGGAGAGCAACCTGTAGAAACTTCCAACGTTACTGTGGCATACAAAGGCTACTTTACGGATGGTGGTACTTTTGACGAAAGTGATGCTGATGGAGTTTCATTTGGTTTACAACAAGTTATCAAAGGATGGACGGAAGGTATTACCTATTTTAAAGAAGGTGGTAGTGGTTTGTTGTTAATTCCTTCGGCTTTAGGTTATGGTAGTGATGGGCGTCCGGGTATTCCTGGAGGTGCTGTACTTCTTTTTGATATTAATTTGATTTCCGTAAATTAGTTCGATATGGGGTTATTTAGTAAGGTAGATAAGGTATTGGCTGGCTTAGGTAATATGAAAGCGATGAAGCGTGTACATGTAGATACATTTACCGAAGGATTGATGGAGAGTGTCGAAGGTGAAAAACTATCCGCTTCTGAACATGGAGAAATTTGGGCTCATATTCAAGAGTTAGGAGGTTATTATTCTTTAAATACAACCATATTAAGTGGTGTAAATATTAAGACTATTAAAGGTGGTAAATTGTCATTTTTAGGCTCAAAAGATACCTTTGTTTTAGATACGGATGACAATCAGTTAGAGTCTGATTATTCAAATGTTTCTAATAGATGGATGACAAAAGCGAATTATAATATTGATAAAAAGGATATTGAATTTATCAGAGGGAAAGGATATACGGAATTACAATTCGAGTTTAAAAAGAAAACGCTAGTTTTTGACGTCATCAAATAAGTTTTAGTTTAGTTTGATTTTATTCATTACATAATTAAAATAAGCACTGTGATTAAGTGTACTTTTAAGCAGTGAAATTGTTTTAAACAAGCTATTATGAAAAAACATGTCGCAATTTTAAGAGGGATTAATGTTGGCGGTAAACGTAAAATATTAATGGCCGATTTAAAACAACTATTAGGTAAAAAAGGCTTTAAAAATTGTGCTACATACATTCAAAGCGGAAATGTTCTTTTTTTAACAGATAAACCTGTTATTGAAATAGAACAAGAAATAAAACAAATCATTTTAAAAAAATACGGATTTGATGTGCCCGTATTGGTTCGAACAGTTAATGAAATAGAGGAAATTTTTCATAACAATCCTTTCTTGCCAGAACAAGCGGATATTAATAAATTATACGTCGCCTTTTTGGCGGAAATTCCTTCGGATGAAAATCTAGAAAAACTGAATGCTATTCCTTTTGATAATGCTAACTTTAAAATACATGGTAAGCATGTGTTTATGCAATATAATACAAAAAGTAGTGATTCTAAACTTACCAATAATTTCATAGAAAATAAATTAAAAGTGACTGCTACCAGTAGAAATTGGAAAACAGTGACTAAGTTATTTGAACTTTCTACGACTTGAAAAATTAACACTTTTTTAAAAATCTATATATCTCTTAATAAGTACCTTTGTTAAAATATCAAGGGTTTAAATGTAGTACATTTTAATCTATTAGAAGTTCAATTCAATCTGTAACAAACGGATGTAAAAAATATATAAAATGAAAAAAACTGCAATGGTAATTGTTTTGTTTATGCTTGTCGGAGCTTCTGTTTTTGCTCAAGAAGCCACCATAGACTTGCAAAAATTTAGTCAAATTAAAGGATATGATCAATTAAAAATCACGTTGATTAAAGCTGCGTATAACAAGGCAGTCATCACTGGTGATGATATTGATAAAGTCGCAATAGACAATCAAGGTAATTTGTTGAAAGTACGTATGGAGGTAGAGAAAATTCTTGATGGCAATGAGACCAAAGTCACTATTTATCATACTGAAAATATAGTAATGATCGATGCCAATGAAGGCTCTGAAATTACATCAACTGATGAAATAGATGCCGATTATATAACCTTACGTACCCAAGAAGGTGCTAGCATAAATGTGCAAGTTAAAACTAAAAACATGAATGTAAAATCGGTAACTGGTGGTTTTATAAGGGTTAGCGGTACTACAGATAATCAAGATGTATTAATAAGAACTGGTGGTGAGTTTTATGGTAAGGACTTAGAATCTAACCGTGCAGACGTTACTATTTTTGCTGGAGGAAAAGCGTATGTAAAAGCCAAAGATTTAGTTGATGCAACGGTTAACGCTGGTGGTACTATTGAAATTTCAGGAAATCCTGTTAAGGTAAATGAAAATAAAATACTTGGAGGTAAAATTATTATCAAAAAGTGATGTAACTTCTAAGTTTTATAAAAAAGCCGAAAATGAAAATTTTCGGCTTTTTTTGCATTAAATTGAATTCGAATAAACATTTAAAGGTTCCGAATGTACAATTGTATACCTAAAATAGCTCATATAGTTTACTTTTGATCAAAAAAAGAATGCAAAGGGTAAGTCGTTATAGTTATTTCGAGTACGGTTTTTTGTTAAAATAAATACAATAACTGAATACAGGGGTCTTTGCATTAATTCCACAATCTATATTTGTAAGGATAATTAAACGGAACTGAAGACGTTTTAGAGTTAGATTCATTTTCAGTTTATCAACCTAAATTAATGCAAGAAATTATTGAAAACATAATTTATAATACATCTTATTTTAGTCTTTACGGACTAACATTTGCGTATTTTATGGTTTTGTATTTTGTAGTAGCACCAGTATTTTTAGGAGTTTGTAAGCTGTTTCATAAAAAAGGATTGCTTCATAAGATTATCAATAAAAAGGTAAAGCGAAAGCAGTTAAATTTTGAAATTAAACATTCCTTGCAATCCATTTTTGTTTTTGGATTTTCAGTATTACCTATTATTTATTTAATTAGAATTGATAAAATTACACTACTACCCGATACTTTTTTTAATGTGATATTGGCAGTTGTGGTGTTAACGCTTTGGAATGAGGTGCACTTTTTTATAGTACATAGAATAATGCATTTGCCTTTTTTTATGAAACGCGTCCATTTTGTACATCACCAATCTAGAATTCCTACCGTATGGTCCGTATATAGTTTTCACTGGTTTGAAGCCTTATTGTTGAGTACTGTTCCGTTAATCATTATGTTATTTGTGCCATTTTCAATTGTTGGCGTATTTCTATACCCTTTGGCGAGTATCTTGTTGAATTATGCAGGACATTGTAATTATCGCTTTGGGGATGGTTATGGCAATTCATGGAGGCTTTTTGGTACACATCATAATGAACATCACTCAAAAGGGAGAGCCAATTATGGATTTGCCTCAAATGCATTAGATAAATTTTACAATTGCTATATAAAAAGACATTAATATGATAGAGAAAGAAGAAGTATATATTACAGGTATAGGTGCGTTTTTACCGAATAAACCCATTGATAACAACCAAATGGAAGATTATTTGGGATTGATTAATGGTAAAAAAAGTGGTGTAAAAGAACGTATTCTTAAACAAAACGGTATAAAATCGAGGTATTATGCCTTAAATAAGAATCAAGAAAGTACGCATAGTAATGCTGAATTGGCAGCCAATGCAATTGAAATTGCGTTGGATAAAAGTGGAGCTAACGCTACAGAAATAGAACTGCTTTCAACAGGAACAACGCAAGGTGATTTGCCAGTTCCAGGTTTTGCCAGTATGGTACACGCCTTAACGGATTTTAAAAAATGTGAATTGGCTAGTTTTCAAAGCGTTTGTGCTAGCGGAATGATGGCGTTAAAAACTGCTTTTTCCCAAATAAAATTCAAAGAAAAACAAGAGGCCGTAGCGGTGGGTAGTGAGTTTGCGAGTCGCCTATTTAAAGGTTCAAGATTTGATGGGCAAAAACAGCAGTCAGTACCTTTTGATACAGAATTTTTACGATGGATGCTTTCTGATGGGGCAGGAGCGATGGTACTTTCTAATAAAAAAAACACAAAGGGTTTATCATTAAGAATTGATTGGATGGAGTTAAAGTCTCATGCCAATGAATTTCCTGTTTGTATGTTTACAGGTAAAAATGATAATAAAAATGAAAAAGAACCAACTTGGTTAGATTACCCAGATTATGAATCGGCTTCAAAAGCAGGAGCCATCAATCTAAAACAAGATATCCGACTACTAGATAAAGTAATTCAAGTTGGCGTAGCTCATTATTTTGAATTGATTGATAAAGGAATGGTTAATCCTGATAAAACTGATTGGTTGTGTTGTCATTATTCATCTGAGTATTTTAAAAAGCCGATTAAGGATTTGATGACCAAAGGTGGTGCTTTAATTTCTGATGAAAAATGGTTTAGTAACCTAACTACAAAAGGAAATACAGGTGCGGCTTCTATATATATTATGTTAGAAGAATTGTTGTATTCTGGTAAGCTAAAAGCTGGTGAAACCATTTTGTGTATGGTGCCGGAAAGTGGACGATTTATCACGTCTTTTATGCAAGTAACAGTTGTTGGTCAAGATGAAGACGCAAAAGTGTATCCGAAAAGGAAAATTGAAGCCCCTGAGTTAGTAGTGGATAAAAATCCGACATCTGAATGGTTAGTGCGTCAACTCACGCAAATTTGGATCGATTTTGAAACGAAATTATTACAAGTTCCAGTGGTATCAAAAATTCATAGTGGTAAGTTAAGTCTGTCAGATTATAAATTACTGTTACATGATTTACGACAACAAGTAATTGATGGTTCACAATGGATTTCAAGAGCCGCTTCAAATATTGACATTGAGTTGTTCGAGTTACGCTCTGCCTTTATAAAACACACAGCTGCAGAACATAAGGATTTTCAAATTTTAGAACGAAATTTTGTAGCTTTAGGCGAATCTTTGGAAGACATTCAAACAGGTAATAAAAATGTTGGAAGTGTAGCCTTAACTTCTTTTATGTTTCAACAAGCCAGTAAAAACAATCCGATTGATTTACTAGGTGCTATGTTTATCATCGAAGGTATTGGAAAGCGATTGGCTGGGTATTGGGGAGATATGATTAAAGATCAACTGGAGTTGGACAAAGAGCAAGTGTCCTTTTTTACGTATCACGGTGTTGCAGATGAAAATCATTTTCATCGTTTAGAAGAAGCCCTAAATCATCCTTTTATGAATATGGATTTAGCCAAACAAATTGCCAAAACGGCAAAAACGACGGCGAAATTATATGAAATGCAATTAGAAGAATTAGGTAATTATTAGTGAAATTCAGTTTTGAGAATCTCGTTTTTTTGCGAGAGAACTTAAA
This sequence comes from Aureibaculum algae, assembly GCF_006065315.1. Lineage (GTDB taxonomy): Bacteria > Bacteroidota > Bacteroidia > Flavobacteriales > Flavobacteriaceae > Aureibaculum > Aureibaculum algae. The sequence continues at coordinate 905,602 of NZ_CP040749.1, forward strand.
ATTATAAGTTGAACTAATCCCGCTATTTGAGCGGGATATAAATAGTGTCAATTTTTAAAACAGAACATAAAAACACAAAAAATGTCAAACGAATTAGATATTTCAAAACATGATGATCGTGATCCAAATCCGTGGTTGGCGATGTATTTGGATAGTAGTATTCCTATCAATGAAAAAACGAAACAAGCATTGATGCGTGATAACAATTCAAAGTCAGCTCGATATTTGTTGCCATTCGTGCAGTTATGGTCAAAAATTACGATGTTTTTCATCCATATTTTTAAGTTTATTTTTCCAAAGCTTTTCAACTCGTCAAAAATATTACACCGAATGTTAGCGTGGGGTTTAAAGACATGGGTGAGTCCTGATGCCAATTTATTAATCTTTAGACATTTTCACGTAGGTAGTGATATTTTATCTTTTATCTGGGCTAATATAGATGGAGTAGAAACCAAGTCAAGTCCGTTGCGACCGAAAAATTTCGAAGATGTTAAAGACGATTTATTTCTATTGCACGATTTGAATTTATACAATTTTGTTATTAATTTGAATAGTGAACTGAAGTCAAAAAATCTCACGATAAAACAAAAGAGTGATTTGGATTTATCGATGATTACAGAAGATCAATTTGATCATATTCAATTTCCAAATAAATGGACCAACATTTTAGATTTACGTTCAGCTATTGAATTATTTACACCATTTTATCAGTTGTTTTTAACGGCTAATGATTTTGTAAGAGCCTCAAATTCTTTACAGTTAGATGAAACCATTGCTATTTATACGGCACAAATTTTAGGAACTCCAGGGCATTTAGGTCTAGTGAATAACAAACATCCAATGGTGCCTGCCACAACTTATAGTGCGGCCTATAGATTGGTATTGCATGGTTTGGCATCAGAAACATTACATGAGATATTGGTCAATTTAAAATTAGGAAAGTCTAAAGATGGTGTAATGACGCCAAAGTCTAAATAATAAATACAAGAAATGAGAGGGGGAATATATTTTTTTGGGGTAGTCTTTACATTCTTTTTAACGAGCTGTAGTTGGTTAACTTCTGATGTAGAAATAAAAAAACAAACATACTTTGTTGAGGTTATAGATTCAGTTCAAACAAACCAATCAAAAAAGATAATTACAGAAGTTTATTCTCAATTACAAAATAAGGAATTTGTACTTTCTTTGGAGAAAAATGATTGGAATGGGATTCTACCTTATAACGCTGAGGTTGATCTTTCTGATTTGTCTGAATATTACCCTGAAATACACGTTTTTAAAGCAATAAAAAGTGATTCAGATATTCGTGAATATATGGTGAAAATAGAACTCGTTTACAATAAGCTATTGGCAGATAATATACCTAATTTTAATGTAAAGATGTATCTACGAAATGCAGATAATAAAAGTTGGAAACAATTTGTGAATCCAGGAAATTTTAGATTCAACACAGAATACTACAAAGAAAACGAGCAAGCAGAGTGGATTAAAAGAATCATAGTCGGTTTAACTTTTAAATAGGAAAATATGAAATTTAAAATATTGCTGTTTTGTATAGTAAGTAATTATGTTATGGCACAAAATAAAAACATGTCAAAAAAGGAAGTGAAAAATACCATAAGTTTAGGTAAACAAGCAATTATAGAAATGGCTTTAAAAAAAATAGATAAAAAAGTAGATACCAGCTATTTTAAAATCATTAAAGTAATGGCCTCTGAACATGATATTTATGTTGCTTTTCAAAACCCTATAATTTTTGTTCCTGAAAATTCAGCTTACTATTACAACGCAACGGTTTTTATAAATGGGCAGACCTATATGCAGCCTCATAAAAATCCAGAACATATAACTTATGATTCTGATGATGTGCAGTTTTTTAAGTATGACGAGGCTGTTTTAAATCAGATTAAATTTGTGATAAAAGCGATTAGTAAACAAGATAAAGTTGAATCAATTGACTGGAAATATTACCAAGATAGCAACGGAATGGTTATTTACGATAGAGGTGATCATTATCATATAGATGTAGCTTATGGCAACTATAGTGAAGGAGCGTATACAGTCAACAAAATTACGGGTGTGGCCACCGAAGAATACATTGCTTCATTAGAGCCCTATCCTGGAGCAGATGAAGTTAAGTATGTTGAAATAAAAGAATAAATTAGTGACATTAGAAAATCATTTTAGTTTGAAATTTAAAGATTTTATAAAACACCATGAGTAGCCACTTTGACGCATTAAGGAATCGGCAAAATCGAGATGAATCTAATAAATCGAAATTACGAAATAAAATTCGTACAAAGAAAAAAGGTTTAGTAGATGATGCCGACTATAATGCTAAAGACCAATTTAATTTACCAGATGTTTCTAAAGCTGAATTGGAGCGAATAAAAATCTTAATTACCAATTTTATAGGTGATTAGGCGTCGCCAGTAATTGTTTTGTAGATTGGTGCATTAAAGAAGTTTTTCTTTTTTTAGAGACAAGGATGGAGCTTATCTAATGGAAGATAAATTAGAGGATGTCAATAGTTTTTTCATTAGTTAACCCTTCTATTATTAAAGTAAATTAGAAATTATTTTAATGTAAAAATCACATTTATAAAAAAAAATCTTATATTTGAAAGAAGTGGAAATTTTTTAGTGGAGAGTAAATAATTTAGAAGCATGTGTTTCATGATACATACTTTGTAATTAATTACGTTAAAATGAAAAAGATTTTCCCAAAGGAAATAATCGATGGTACAACAGAAGTACATCGATTCAAACACCGAGTAAATAGTAAAATAATTTACAGTATACTATTGTTAAGTGTAATTGGAATGGCAATTGCCTTGCCTTTTGTATATTTAGATATCTATTCTTCATCACGGGGTGTTATAAAGTCAGAAAAAGAAAGGAATCAAATTGCGAGTCTGTATTCAGGAAGAATAAAGATCTTAAACCTTAAAGAGAATCAAGTAGTTCGGCAAGGAGATACCTTAATAATTGTTGACAATACTGTTGGTCAAGAAAAACTAAATCTTATCAAAAACCAATTAGACGAAACTAATTTGTTTGTAGTTGATTTAGAATACCTTTCAAATACGCAAAACCTTTCTCGAAACAAAATTCAGTCTTTTCTATACCAAAAGCAGTATCTGCAATACATTCAGAAATTACGCGAATTGCAAACACGTTATTCTAAATGTAAAACAGATTTTGTTCGTCAAAAAAAGTTATTTGATAAAGAAGTAATTGCCCAACAAGAATACGAAAATAGTCAATATGATTTGGACCTAGCGTTAAGCGAATTGTCCTATTTTAAAAAACAACAAAGAAATCAATGGCAAGCGGAATTGACTCAGCAAAAAAATAATGCAAAAGAATTAAAAAGCACTTTGACTCAATACACAGAAGAACAAAGTAACTACATCATAAAGTCGCCTGTTAATGGTACAATTCAAAATTTAATCGGTCTAGAGGTTGGTAATTTCATTACCGCTGGAAACTCAATAGCCGAAATCTCTCCAGATACAGATTTGATAGCAGAATGTTATGTATCACCTTCGGATATAGGGTTGCTAAAAAACGATAACAATATCAAATTTCAAATTGATGCTTATAATTATAATCAATGGGGCATGGCCACGGGTAAAATTATTGAAGTAGGTAAAGATATTACCCTTGTTAATGATATACCTATGTTTAAAGTAAAATGCTCTATTGACCAAGAACAATTATTTTTAAAAAATGGTTTTGCAGGAAACCTAAAAAAAGGAATGACCTTAAATGCACGTTTTTTTATTGCTAACCGTTCCGCTTTTCAATTATTATACGATAAAGTAGATGATTGGTTTAACCCAAGTAAAATTACCAACTAAAAGGCATGTCAAAAATAACCATTAAACAACATGATATTACTGATTGCGGAGCTGCGTGTCTGGCTTCTATATCGGCACATTATAAACTGGAATTGCCTATTGCTCGTATTCGTCAATATGCAGGTACTGATAAAAAAGGCACAAATGTATTAGGGTTGATTGAGGCTGCTGAAAAATTAGGATTTGAAGCCAAAGGTGTACGTGGAGAGTTTGACAGCCTTTTTAAAATTCCAAAACCCGCCATTGCTCATGTTATTGTAAAAGAGAAATTACAACATTATGTAGTTATTTATGAAGTAACTAAAAATTATGTAAAAATTATGGATCCTGGAACTGGCAAAATCCATAAGAAAACACATGAAGAATTTAAAAAAGAATGGACAGGTGTTTTGGTACTTTTATTACCTGATGAATCTTTTAAAAAGGGCAATGAAAAAGTTTCCATCTTAAAACGGTTTTGGTTTTTACTAAAACCGCATAAGTTTGTATTGGTACAGGCTTTAATTGGTGCTATTATTTATACGCTATTGGGCTTATCTACTTCTATTTATATCCAGAAAATAACCGATCATGTATTGGTAGGTGGTAATACCAAATTGCTCAATTTACTGAGTGTGATTATGATTATTTTATTGGTGCTTCAAGTGCTAATAGGGGTTTTTAAAGATATTTTTATCATTAAAACTGGACAGCAAATTGATGCTAGACTAATATTAGGCTATTACAAACATTTACTAAAATTGCCACAGCAGTTTTTTGATACCATGCGAGTGGGTGAAATTATTTCGAGGGTAAATGATGCTGTTAAAATACGCGTGTTTATTAATAGCACTTCGCTGTCATTAACTGTAAATGTATTTACTGTAATTTTTTCATTTGCCTTAATGTTCAGTTATTATTGGAAACTGGCGTTGATCATGTTGGCAATTATACCTGTTTACTTGATTATTTATTGGATAACCAATCGTCTTAATAAAAAAACGGAACGTAAAATAATGGAGCGTTCTGCAGAATTGGAAAGTCAATTGGTAGAGTCATTAAATGCAATGGGTACAATTAAGCGTTTTGGATTGGAAGATTTTGCCAATATTAAAACAGAAACCCGTTTTATCAATTTATTACATATTGGTTATACTTCTGCATTAAACAGTATTTTTAGCGGTACCTCTTCACAAACCATATCACAGCTGTTTACCATTATACTATTATGGAGTGGTACTTATTTTGTAATAGACCAAGAAATAACACCAGGCGAATTATTGTCTTTTTATGCCATAATAGGATATTTTACAGGACCCATTGCAGGTTTGATAAACGCCAACAAAACCATACAAAACGCCTTGATTGCTGCTGACAGACTTTTTGAGATAATGGATTTAGAACGTGAAGAAAGCGAGAATAAATTTAAACTAACAAAAGATAAAATAGGCGATATAGAATTTAAAAATGTTGCTTTTAGATACGGTACACGCGTTGAGGTTTTTAATGACTTTAACCTTACTATTAAAAAAGGAGAAATTACTGCAATAGTTGGTGAAAGTGGCTCGGGATAATCTACTTTGATTTCCTTATTGCAAAATATGTATCCGTTGCAAAAAGGAACTATAAGTATTGGCGGTATCGACCTACAATATATTGAAAACCATAGTTTACGAGATTTGGTAAGTGTAGTACCCCAAAAAATTGACTTATTTGCTGGCAATGTAATTGATAATATAGCAGTTGGCGAGTTTGAACCAGATATGGAACGCATTTTAGCCATTTGTAAAAGCATTGGCATTTTAGAATTTATAGAAACTCTACCCAATGGTTTTATAACCTATTTGGGTGAAAACGGAGCAACCCTTTCTGGTGGACAAAAACAACGGATTGCCATTGCCCGTGCATTATACAAACAACCAGAAATTTTGGTTTTGGATGAAGCCACTTCATCATTAGATAGTACTTCAGAAAATTACATACAGCGTACTATACAAAATTTAAGAGAACAAAATAAAACGATTATACTAATAGCTCACCGTTTAAGTACGGTTGTTAATGCAGATACCATTGTGGTTTTAGAAAAAGGTAAGGTAATTGAACAAGGTAGCCATAAAGTACTTTTTGAGAAAAAAGGACATTATTATAAATTATGGGAACAACAAATGCCAGTTTTGATTGATAAATCTTAAGGATTGTCCCCTTGAGGGGACCATAGGGGTGTAAAATACAAAGTTAAAATGATTAAGTAAATGAAATATTAACCAAAAAATGCTAATAAAATGAAAACACTAAAACAACTAGAACGCCTCCGGAAAGCACACAAATTAATTAAACTAGAAAAAACCGGCACACCAGCTGAGTTTGCCCAAAAATTGTACATAAGTGAACGGCAACTGTATATTACTCTTGAAAAACTAAAAGATTTGGACGCCCCAATATACTTTAACAGAAAAAGGAGTACCTATTATTATGGTTTTGATTTTGATCTTTTGGTAAACGTAACAGTACAAGTATTGGTTAATGAAGAATTAAAAACTATTTATGCTGGATGTACAATTTTAAAAGAAAATTTTTCTACTGCAAGGTTATTGCAGTGAGTAAAACTACATTAGGGGTATCAAAACAATATACCGGAAGCGGTAAAGTTGGACGCAACAATGTTTTGTAAGGTCATTGCAACGGTTGTTTACAGAACTGTCATTCCGACGTAGGAGGAATCTCATTAAGATTTGCTCCTCCGTAAAATTGACAACGGCAACCACCAAAAGCAAGACAAAAAATAAATTATTTAACACGTTTGTTATAAAACAAACATAAAATTTTTAAGTTTATGAAAAATTTAGAGAATTATGGTGTTCAGGAAATGAACGCTAAGGAAATTAAAGCTACTGATGGGGGTGGCTTTTTAGCTTGGATTTTAGGTGCTGCAATCGGAATTGCGGAGAACGCTGTTGGTGGGTTAAGACATAGTAATATCCATAAAGGAACTGGATTAATCGTAGGTCAGAAATGGTAATAATTAAAATAAAGTAAACATGAAAAATATAGATAAATATGGTGTTAAAATTATGAGCACCCAAGAATTAAAGAATATCAACGGTGGTTACTGGTGGCGGATTATAACAATGGCTATTGCTATCGCAAATGATGCTGTGAACAACCCTGATGATGTAGTAGATGGATACAACGCTACTCGTTATGATAATGCTGATGCTTATATGTAAATATTGTAGTTACTAGCATAATTTAGAAGAGAAAAGTACCAAAATTATTAATTGATTTGGTATTTTTCTTTTTTAAATTTAATTATTAAGAATAAAACATGAAAATATTACTTCCTTCTTATTCTAAGTACGTTGGCTTGTTAATTGTAATCAGTTCATTAATATATGAGTTTAGTAGGGATTCATTAAATATTGATAAGGGACTTTTTTCGATTAACGTTGGCTTGTTTTTAATTTTAATTTCAAAAAATAAAAGTAAAAACAATTATATTGGAGGTATATTTTTAATGTCTTTTCTGCTTTCTTGGTTTATACTAATAATTTTAGATAATTTTACTCATATTGAGATAAATACAAATAAGTTTATAATAATATTGCTTTTTGTTTCCGTTGCAATACGTTATACTTTTGGTTTCAAGCTAAATAGCAATTGAATGTATCTCTATTAGTTACGTATTTTTGTAGATTAATGGATACTTAACTAAAAAAATCAAACATATTTGCAATACCCGTTCGGTATATAGGAACAAATGTTCAGTATATTTGATGTTAACTATTAGTATAACTCAAATTAAAGAATAATTATAACTTCACGATGACATATAAAAGTAATAATGGTTGGCTTAGGGTTTTAGCATTAATAATTCCATACTTTATATTTATTGTTTTTTTTCAATTTATTGGTGCTATAATTGCTGGAGTTAGTATTACAAATATTGAAACTAATTCTTCCTTATGGCAGAATTTAATTATTAGTTTTTTTAATTTATTAGGTGTTTTTTCATTACTGCATCTTTTTATGAAAAATGTTGATAAAGAAAAGTTTATCAATCTAGGCTTTTCAATAAAGGGAAGATTTAAAGAGCTTTATTTAGGGTTTTTAATTGGAGCTATAGTAATGGCATTAGGTTACATTTTGCTTATAATTATTGATGAAATTAAATTTAATAATATTGAATTCAATCTAAAAGAACTAGTTATTTCCTTATTTCTCTATTTTTTTGTTGCAGTTGCAGAGGAGGCATTGGCAAGAGGCTATGTGCTAAAGAATTTTATGCTATCGTTTAATAAGTACATCGCACTGATCTTATCTTCTTTACTTTTTGCGGTCATGCACTTGGCAAATCCAAATATGGATTGGTTTAGTTTTTTAAATTTATTTTTAGCAGGAATATTATTGGGTATGTCATATATCTACACCAAAAATTTATGGTTCCCTATTGCATTACACTTCAGCTGGAATCTGTTTCAAACTCTTTTTGGATTTAATGTAAGTGGACAGGATTTTTATTCACTTGTTGAGTTTAAAATAACTGATAAGAATTTGTTAAATGGTGGTGATTTCGGTTTTGAAGGTTCTATTTTCTCTGTTGTATTTCAATTGGTGATTATTGGTTCTATATGGGCTTATTATCAAAAAAAAAGAAAAATAAAGACTTAGATGTTTAACGTCTATATCAGAACTAATATAGGTTGTTATTGTTATTGAAGAATATATTACATCATTAGAGTCTACTCTTAATGATGGTAATGAAGCTAAGTATGTTGAAATAATAAATTAACTTTGGTTGTTCTAATAGATAAAAATATAATTAATGAAAGTCAATAGGTTGCTGCTAGTGTTTTTAGCTTACTTGGCATTTTTCATTTTTCAAACAATATTTTTACTATTGTATAAATATATTTTTGATGTAAAACCAAGTTCAACTTATTTTATTCCTTTTATTAGTGCATTGTCTTATACCATTCTAATTTTTATTTTGAAAAGGCTGTTGAAATTTAAAATTTCAAGACGTCTTAATCTTAATGGAAGATTACTTATTCTTTTGAGTTTTATATCAATAATTTTTATTGTGATTCAACCAATTACAGTCCCAATAAATTTTATAGAAAATTTAAATAAAGGTTTATTTATCACCACTAGTTTTAAATCATCTTATAACTTTTTAAGTATTGATTTTTTTTATTATTTAGCAATAATTGTTGTAGCAAATCCTATTTTAGAGGAGCTGTTTTTTAGAAAAATAATGATAACTGAAATCAATAATAAGTTTGGTGCTTTTGGTGCTGTTTTGGTTTCAAGTTTACTTTTTTCAGTGGTTCATTTAGAGGTTAATCAAATGCAATCAGCGTTTGTCGTTGGTGTTGTTTTAGGGTACATATATTTAAAAACAAATAATGTAACAATAACCATACTATTGCATATGTTGTTTAATTTTGGAGTATATATTACTAAAGATAGTCTTGTTACATTATCTTCGCAATATTATTACTTGTTATTATATCCAGTATTAGCAATTGTACTCTATTATTTAATAAAACAAATTGTAAAAGCCAACCCAAGTGAAAGGTAAAACTAAAACTCGTTGTAATTTCAAAGAGTTTGTGTAAAACTTGTATTGACTCCCCCTGAAGATCTCCTACTTTAGTTATCATCCTCCTCAACAAGCTGATTCCAGACTTTAATTTCATCATCTTTGGAGATACCATCTTTAATTTCCACTTGAATTCCGTCACTTACACCGAGGGTAATATTTTTACGTTCAAAGCCATTACCATTTTTTATTTCAACAAATGGAGCTTTTGTGTCTTTATCAAATTGTACTAGTGCCTCTTTTATAGCCATTACACTATCCGCTCTGGCTAAAATGATAGAAGCATTCGCACTTAAGCCTACTCTGATAAAAGTACTGTCTTGTTTTTTAAGAATTCCTTCAATTTCAAATTGAATGGCTCCATTTTCTAAATTTCCTTTAGGTGCAATATAATCTAATGTTGCCTCAAAAATTTGATTTTCAACAGCTCCAATAGTAATTTCTAATGGCAATCCTTCTTTAACTTTACCAACATCAGATTCATCTATTTTTCCTTCAAAAATTAACTTGTTTACATCCGCCAAAGAAGCTATAGTTGTACCTTCATTAAAATTATTACTTTCAATAACTTGGTTTCCTACTTCAACAGGAACCTCCAATACCATTCCTGAAACGGTAGATCTGATCAAAGTATTTGCTGAATTCCCTAATCCACGGGTAGATCCTGTTTTTACAATCTCATAATTTTGATTCGCTGCACTGTATGATTGTTTGGCTTGGTTGAAAGCCACTTCAGCCTGCTCTAATTCTTGTTTTGAAATAACACCTTTGTCAAATAAACTTTTTTGACGGTTGTAATTACGTTGTTGATCATCTAATGCGATTTTATTCGTTTGAATAGTGTTTTTAGCATTGTTTAATGCTGATGAATTTGGAATTACTTTAATTTTCGCAATTAAATCTCCTTGTTTTACATTATCGCCACCTTTTACATAGATTTCTTGTATAACTCCAGAGATATTGGGTTTTATCAAGACTTCTTCCACAGGAAGAATACTACCGGTAGCCACTGTTTTTTTAATAATGGTTTGTGTAGTTGGTTTTTCGGTTTCATATACAACTGGGTCTTCAGCGTTTTTGGTATATAAATAATACATTGCTGCCGAAAATGATATAATTATAAAGAGCAATATAATTACGGTTACTGATTTTTTCATTGGGATAGTTATTTAGTATCTGTTTATTTTTTTTATTCAATTCTTAACGCTTCAATGGGTCTAATTTTTATGGCATTTTGTGCGGGAATAAACCCAGCCAATAATCCTGAAATAATTAATATACTTAGTGCCGCTATGACAACACCTAGATTAACGCTTGGGTTTGCAAACATATCTACGGGACCACTACTATCTATTGCAAAATTGATTAGAAAGATGATTAGTGATGCAAATACAATACCTGCCATACCCGATATAATGGTTAAAAAAACAGATTCCGTAAGTATCTGTCCGCGTATATTCCATGGAGATGCACCTAATGATCTTCTGATACCTATCTCCTTGGTGCGTTCTTTTACCACGATAAGCATAATATTACTTACGCCAATAACACCAGATAATAATACCATTATACCTACAAAATAAGCGATGATTCTTATCGCTGCAAAAAGACGTTGTACTTTGCTATATTGCTCAAATAGGTCAAAATGTCCAATAGCTCTTTCGTCTTCTGGATGTATTTTATGATTTTTTCTTACAATGTCAAACACACTTTCTTTTATGTCTGTAATCGGTTTGCCATCAACTGCTGTTACAGCCATCCATCCCACACGATTTCCCATGTTAAAAGCTTGAGAAAAGGCAGTGAATGGAATGTATATTTGTTTTTGATCTTCTTCACCATCACCACCAGATGATTTTTTCTTATACACCCCAATAACCATAAAGTTTACCCCCTGAATTTTAATGTAGGAACCTAGAGCATCTTCATCTTTTTCATATAAACTACTCCTTACACCTCTTCCAATTATGGCAACCTTGCGGTTTTTATTAATGTCATTTTGGTTTATAAATCTACCTTGGATAATATCCATGGGTTCTTGTTTTATAATTTCAGGATAATCGCCATACACATCAAAAGCACCCGTTTTAATTCCTCTAACCACATTGTTTGTTCCATTGAAGCCACCTAGTTGATTCCGTGGAGAAATATATCTCAAGTTGGGAACATTTTGTCGTATATCTTCAACGTCTTGTGTTGTGTAATTGATACGTCTATCTTTCGGCATACCTTGGTAGGCTTTGGTTGCGGTTCTCGTCCACATAAACATAGTGTTTGTGGCAGTATCGCCAAAGTCAAGATTTACCCCGTTTTCAAAACCTTTTCCCGCAGCTAATAAAATAATTAATATAAAGATTCCCCAAAACACACCAAATGCAGTTAGTGTTGTTCTGAACCAATTGGCAGACATTACTTCTAATATTTCGCTCCAGCGGTCTCTACTAAACATTATTCATCTCTTAACGCTACAATGGGTTGAACTTTTGCCGCTTTCCATGCAGGAAAAAATCCTGCCAAGGCACCTGCTACTATTAATAAAATGACCATGGTCATGGCAATTGAAAAATTGACGGTTGGGTTTGAAATATAATCGACTTCAATATTTGGTCCCAACACTTCCAATAATCCCATACTTAAAATTAATCCTGCAAATCCCGATACGGTGGTTACAAAAATAGACTCATGCAGAATCATACCTACAATTGATAATGGTTTGGCTCCTAATGCTTTTCTGATTCCTATTTCTTTAGTTCGTTCTTTTACGATGATTAACATAATATTACTTACGCCAACTACACCAGCTATAATGGTACATATACCTACAAACCAAAAGAATAGTGAAATGTTATCTGTTAATGTGAAAAAACGTTTGGCTTCTTGCTGGGCATTAAAAATACCTATTGCATTATCGTCTGGAGCTACTTGATGCGATTGTTGGAGATACTGTTTTAATTTATTTGTAAATTTATTTGATGCTATTACTGATGCTTCAAAAGTTTCTTGAGGAGCTATTGTAAAAGACATATTGGCCATTCTGTTTTTACCATTAAAAACACTTTGAGCTGTACTCGTAGGTACATAAACTCTGTTTTCTTCACGTTCTCCTCCAGCATCCGTATATACACCAACAATTTTAAAATTAATACCTGAGATTTGTAAAAATTCATTCAAAGGGTTTTCAACCTCTTTCATTAATTCGCGTTTGATTTTTTTACTGATAATAACCACTTTTTGAAGCTTATCCATATCAATTTGGTTCAAAAAGCGTCCAGTGACCATTTTTACATTTTCTATTTTTTGATAATCAGGACTTACACCTTGAATACCAAAAGAGCCAGATTCTTTCTTGTAATTTATGGTAGACCCCCAAACTCTAAACACTCCAGATTTATACTCTATATCATCGCTAAAAAGAGTAGAAGCTTGGTCGTAGTCTGAGTTACTTAAGTGAATTGATCTTCCAGGGTTTAATCCGTTAAATTCTTTGGTAGTTACTTCGGTCCAAACCCAAACTCTATTGGTAGCATCACCTTCAAATTCTTTTTGAATGCCATTTTGAAATCCTTGCCCAAAACCTAGTAAAATTACCAATATAAAAATACCAGAAGCCACAGAGATACCTGTAAGAAAGGTTCTTAGTTTGTTTTTTGATATGGTATCAAATATTTCTTGCCAACGATCAATGTCGAACATTAAATGGATTTTAGTATTGAATGAAAAATGGATTAAAGCGTATTGCTTTCATAAGAGACGCCTAAAGACATTGGTTTGTTACATAAATAGTTTGAAAACTTTTGAATTTAACACTTATCGCACTTTAATTATCTATAAATGCCCCTTTAGAAAGGTTCTCAAATTTTTCTTGACAACGATCAATGTCAACTATTAAGAAGGATTTTATTATAAATGAAAAAATATAAAAGTAAGATGCTTTTATAATAGCTACATATAGTCAATGGTTTGTAAAAATAAATGTGGATCTAAATCAATATTTAAGATTTTTTTGCGAAATAAACGTGACAATGAGTGTTTTTTACTTTCCTATGTTAACCTTTTTAAGGGCCAACCATTAAAGCGAGAAATTCAACACAAATAGTAATAATAATCAAAACAAATTAATCATGAAAAAATTAGTAGTAATTGCGGCTGTTGCATTATTTAGTTTTAATGTAAACGCTCAGGATAAAGACCTAAGTAATAGTTTAAGCCAAACTTCGCAAGGAAAATGGCTCGTTCAAGTGGGTACAAGCACTTCAGGAGTTTCTGCAAATTCATTAATACGAGCATCTAATACAGGTTTTAGCTTTATCTCAATAGATGGTGATAATTTTTGGAATGTGGGTTTAGAAGGTGGTTACTTTGTAGCGGATAATTTAGCAGTAAAGGCAGGGGTAGGTTATGGTGATGCTAGTTACTATGATAAAGGGATTTTTTCTTATAAAGTTGGTCCAAAATACTATATTATTGGGAAAATTCCAGTAGGAATAGATTTAAATGGAGCTTCTACTGAAGGTTTTTCACCTATGTATGTTGGAGCTCAGGCAGGTTATGCATGGTTTTTAGGAGAAAGTTTAAGTGTTGAGCCAAGTTTAAGATATGATTATGGAATGAATGAAGATGCTGGTGATGGTGACTATAATCCATTATCTTTTAATATCGGATTTGCTTTTCATTTCTAAGAAAAATAAATAATAAGCACAAAAAAACCGAAGCATTCGCTTCGGTTTTTTTATTAATCAAATTCAAATATTAAATAATTGTTGATTGTCCAATATGAATATTATGATAATTCATATTTGTATCTTCTGGATAATGAATATAGTCAGCAATAAAATCACCCACTTTAGAAGTTGTAATTTTTGAATCTGGTAAAATATCAGGTGTAGATATTTTTAATTCTAAAGATTTGTCTACCGCTTTGTGAATTACCGCAGCTTCTTCATTCAAACCAAAGTGCTCTAGTAACATTGCAGCAGATAGAATAGAAGCAATTGGATTTGCAATTCCTTTTCCTGTTGCTTGCGGGTATGATCCGTGAATAGGCTCAAATACGGCATGTTTTTCACCTATTGAGGCAGAAGCCAATAAACCGATTGAACCACCTATAACACTAGCTTCGTCAGAGATAATATCGCCAAATAAATTGTCAGTTAAAATAACATCGAATTGTGTAGGGTTTAAAATCATTTGCATTGCAGCATTGTCTACAAAAAGATAGTGCAATTCTACATCTTTATATTCTTTGGCAATTTCAGTAACTACTTTTCTCCATAATCGAGAAGATTCTAATACATTGGCTTTATCAACCAAGGTTAATTTTTTTCTTCTCACTTGAGCTGCTTTAAAAGCGGCGTGAGCAATACGTTCAATTTCGTACGCACTATATTCTCCTAAATCAGAAGCTGTTTTACCATCTTTGCTTATTTTTTTCTCACCAAAATAGATTCCACCAGTAAGCTCACGGTAAATTGTGAGGTCAGCTCCTTTAATAATTTCTTTTTTTAATGGAGATTTATCTAATAATTGTTCAAAAGCTTTTACAGGTCTAATGTTCGTAAATAAACCTAAATCTTTTCGCATTTTTAATAATCCTTGTTCAGGTCTTACTTTAGCAGAAGGGTCGTTGTCATATTTTGGATCACCAATAGCACCGAAAAGTACCGCATCGGTTTTTAAACATAAATCCATTGTTTCTTGAGGAAAAGGTTCTCCTGTTTTATCAATTGCCACAGCACCTACTAAGGCTTCCTTAAAAATAAAAGTATGATTGAATTGGTGAGCAACTGCTTCTAATACTTTTTTAGCCTGTTTTGTGACTTCTGGTCCGATACCATCTCCTGGTAAAACTGCTATGTTTAATTTCATATTTTAGATTCTATTATTTATTCTTATTTACTATTTTTTTTCTATTCGCCACTATTTAATTAAGCAACGATAGAACAATCTACGCTACTATTCTTAATTATTAGGTGGATATCCATATCAACAATTTCTTTCTTTTTATCGGCAAAATTTAGAAATATGGGATACACTTCATCTAATTGTATTTTAGTTAGATCATAACCTACTTTTTTAGCTCTATATGCCAACGCTGCTCTTCCGCTTCTGGCCGTTAATATTATAGCCGAATCAGTTACACCTACCTCAGTTGGGTCAATAATTTCGTACGTTTTTTTGTTTTTTATCATCCCATCTTGATGAATTCCTGAGCTATGAGCAAAAGCGTTTGCACCAACAATTGCTTTATTAGGTTGTACATAAATACCCATGTTCTCAATTACCATTTGACTGGTGTCATATAATAATTGCGTATTTATATTAGTATCTAAATTCAAATATGGATGTTGTTTTAAAATCATTACAACCTCTTCCAAAGCGGTATTACCAGCTCTTTCTCCAATACCATTAATGGTACATTCTATTTGTCTAGCTCCGTTTACTACACCAGCTATAGAGTTGGCAGTTGCCAAACCTAAATCGTTGTGACAATGACAAGACAAGATAACTTTATCTATACCTTTTACATTTTCTTTTAGGTATTTCATTTTTGCACCATATTCTTCAGGTAAACAATACCCTGTAGTATCTGGAATGTTTAATACCGTAGCTCCAGCTTTGATTACCGCTTCACAAACTTGTGCTAAATAATCGTTATCCGTTCTTCCTGCATCTTCGGCATAAAATTCAACATCTTCTACAAACGATTTAGCATATTTTACGGAATCAACAGCACGTTCTATAATTTTTTCTCTAGTTGAATTAAATTTATGTAGAATATGAGAATCTGATGTTCCAATACCTGTATGAATTCTTGGTTTTTTAGCATATTTTAATGCTTCAGCAGCAACTTCAATATCTTTTTTTACAGATCTTGTTAATCCGCAAACAGTAGCATTCTTTATTAATTTTGAAATTTCTTCAACCGATTTAAAATCACCTGGACTAGAAACGGGGAAGCCTGCTTCGATAATATCAACACCTAACTCGTCTAAACGTTCTGCAATAACTAACTTCTGTTCTGTATTTAGCTTACATCCAGGGACTTGCTCTCCGTCTCTTAGTGTGGTGTCGAATATTTGGACTTTATCTTTGCTCATTTTTTAATGATATATTTCTTTATTATTTAACGAATTTATATTTTGCTGTGCTTTTTAAAGCGAAATATAATGTATTTTTACAATGCTTAACCAAAGCGTGAGGTATTTAAAATACTGATAATAAGAGGTATATCACTTTATTTGTTACAATGACTAGCCAGCAAAAAGATAATTTATTTGTTTTAGTAAAATCACTATCAAAATCAGAAAAAAGACAATTTAAGCTTTATGTTGGTCGACTTGGTGGTAATACTGATTCTAAGTTTTTGGCTTTGTTTAATTTGCTTGACAAATTAAACAAATATGATGAGAAGTCTATTCTAAAAAGTGATATCGTAAAAAAGGCACAACTCTCTAATTTAAAGGCCCACCTGTACAAGCAAATTTTAATTAGTCTACGGTTAAATCCGCTTCATCAAAACACTAGAGCTCAGATAAGAGAACAGCTTGATTTTGCTACCATACTTTATCATAAAGGGTTATATAAACAGAGCTTAAAATTATTAGATAAAGCTAAAAATACAGCTATTGATAATGAAGAGAAAATATTGGCCTATGAAATTGTAGAGCTTGAAAAAGTAATTGAGTCGCAATATATTACACGGAGTCTTAGTAATCGTGCTGATGAGCTTACTGAACAGGCAAAGATGCTGAGTATTCAAAATACTATAACCAGTAAATTGTCAAATTTATCCTTACAACTTTATGGTATTTTATTAAAGTCTGGGTATGCTAAAAACAATGCAGAATATCAAGAAATTACAGATTATTTTAATGCGAGAATGCCAAGTTTTAAGCTTTCCGAATTGGGATTTAGAGAAAAATTATGGTTGTATAAATCGCATTTATGGTATAGTTTTTTAATCCAAGATTTTTTAAATTCTTATAAATATGCCACCAAATGGGTTGATTTATTTATGAAAAATGACAGTATGATTCGTTTAAATCCGGTGTTCTTTTTAAAAGGGTATCACTATTTATTGGAATCACTTTTTTATACCCAATACGATTCTAAATTTAAAAAAGCCTTAGCTAAGTTTGAAATTATAATTGCAGATAAGGACTTGTTGCCAAATGAGGATAATGTAAATGTGTTGAGCTTTATGTATCTGTATAGCAATAAACTAAATTTACACTTTTTGGAAGGTACCTTTAAAGAGGGGTTGCCTTTAGTTGATGAAATTTTAAAAGGAATAAAACTTTATAAGGATAGAATAGATAGTCATCATGTCATGGTGTTTTATTACAAAATTGCGAGTTTGTATTTTGGTGCTGGAAACTGTAGAAAATGTATAGAATATTTAGATAAAATCATCCATAATAAATCCTTAGAAATGCGTGAAGATTTACTCTGTTTTTCAAGGGTATTAAGTTTATTTGCACATTATGAGGTTGGTTTAGATTATCATTTAGAAGTACAATTGAAGAGTACTTACAAGTTTTTGCTGAAGATGAATGAACTCAATGAGGTGCAAAAAGAAATGATTAAATTTTTAAGAACCATAGGGGATGTATATCCGCATGAATTCAAAAAAGAATTTATAAAGTTACATACTACATTGAAAAAATATGAAGATGATCCTTACGAACGAAGGGCATTTCTGTATCTAGATATTGTTTCATGGTTAGAGAGTAAAATAGAAAATAAGCCCATAGACGAAATTATACAAGCAAAATTTAGATTAGCAAAACGCTAGTATTATTAGGTACAGCTGTTCCAAACCGGTTCGTTGGGTGTTTCACTTACTATAGAAATTAATTCTTTACTTACGGGGTGTGTAAATGCTATAGCTTTGGCGTGTAAACTGATTCCGCCATCTGGGTTACTTCTTTTTGCACCATATTTTAAATCACCTTTAATAGGGCTTTTAATTGCTGCTAATTGAGCTCTAATTTGATGATGACGTCCGGTTTCTAAATCTACTTTTAGCAAGAAATAATTATCTAACGTCTTAATAAGTTGATAATGAAGAATTGCTTTTTTAGCCTCTGGTGTCGGATTAGGAAAGGTGGTTGATTTATTGTTTTTAGGATTTTTTTTCAAGTAGTGTATCAAGGTGTCCTTTTCCTTTTCAGGCTTATTTTTTACAATGGCCCAATAAGTTTTCTTAATTTCTTTATCGCGAAGCATTTTATTAAGACGTTCTAAGGCTTTTGAAGTTCGTGCAAAAATAACAATTCCACTTGTTGGTCTATCTAAACGATGCACTACGCCTAGAAAAACATTTCCCTTTTTTTGATATTTAATTGCAACGTATTGCTTTACAATTTCACTCAGGGGTGTGTCGCCAGTTTTGTCTCCTTGAATAATATCCCCAACGCGTTTATTCACGATAATAATATGATTATCTTCGTGTAAAACTTGTAAATTGTCTTTGGTGGATTTCACTTTATAAAAATTATTTTACTGCTACTTTTTTTTTACTCCTCTTGCGATGCAATCATTGTATTTAATTCGCCAATATATTCTAGCAGTTCTTCTTTCCCATCTTTTCCTGTTGCGGAGGTTACAAAAGCTCTAGGGATAGCTCCCCAACCAGCTTCTAACATTTTCTTTTCAAATAGTTTTAAGTTTTTGTGAATCGCACCCGGTTTTAGTTTGTCTGATTTCGTAAAGACAAGCATAAACGGAATTTCATGCTCTCCTAAAAAACGCATAAATTCTAGATCTACTTTTTGCGGTTCGTGTCTGCTGTCAACTAAAAGAAAAGTACAAACGAGTTGTTCTCTTTTTAGGAAATATTCAGTTATAAACTCTTGAAAAACTTTACGTTTACTTTTGGAAACTTGGGCATAGCCATAACCAGGTAAATCTACTAAAAACCATTCGTCATTAATTTTAAAATGATTGATTAGTTGCGTTTTTCCAGGTCTTCCTGAAGTTTTAGCCAATTTGTTTTGATTGACTAACATGTTAATCAATGAAGATTTTCCTACGTTAGATCTTCCGATAAAGGCATACTCTGGAATTTGATCTGTAGGACATCTTTTTATGTCTGTATTGCTAATAACAAATTCAGCGGTTTTAATTTTCATATTTCAAAAATCAATTTATAAGTACTATCAGGAAGTATCGTTATTTAATGAGGGTAGCAGATGTATGTCTTACAACTTCTCTTGATTTAACCATGCTTCCAAATGCTCATTGAACTTGTCTGGGTGCTCCATCATAGGGGCATGTCCACATTTGTCAATCCAATATAGTGTAGAATTTGGGAGTAGTTGATTAAACTCTTTAGCAACTTCAGGAGGTGTAACCTCGTCGTTTTTACCCCAAATTAATCCTGCTGGTAACTTCATTTTAGGCAAGTCTTTTGCCATGTTATGACGTATAGCACTTTTGGCAATGGCTAATGTTCTAATCAATTTGTTTCTGTCGTTTATGCTTTCATATACTTCATCAACAATTTCTTTTGTAGCCACTTTTGGGTCATAAAAAACACTTTCGGCCTTGTTTCTTATGTATTCATAATCACCTCTTTTTGGGTAGCTTTCACCCATAGAGTTTTCGTATAAACCAGAACTTCCAGTTAGCACAATTCCGTCAACTTTTTCTGGATATTGCTTTGTGTAGTAAAGTGCAATATGACCACCAAGAGAATTGCCTAATAAAATATAATTATCGAGTTTTTTATGCTCGGTAAATGATTTAATAAATTTTGCCAGATTTTTTACATTAGTTTTTAGTATTGGAAGCTTATAAATAGGTAATTCTGGCATTAAAATTTTATACCCTTTTTTGGAAAAATATTCAAAAACTTTATCGAAGTTACTTAGGTTACCCATCAATCCGTGTAAAATAATGATAGGTCTTCCTTCGCCAGCTTCTAAGTAATTAAATTTCCCTTCTTCCTTGTATTCGTATCCCATTAAAAATTGGTTTGTTGCGTTATTGACAAAAATAATGATTTTGGATTAAAGTACTGCAATTCTTTAAAATGATCTATCATTTATTGCCAAAAAAATGAACAAAAAATTTAAATGCTTATCAATCAATGCAATAAATTTCAAGATATAAAGTTATTAACAAAGTGGTAAAAAATGGTAAAAAGTGGTAAAAATCTGTATATTTGTGCTTAAATATTGCATCAAGTGGTAAACCTGATTGGGACATACGAATGTAAGGCCGATAAAAAAGGTCGGTTAATGTTGCCATCTCAGCTTAAAAAACAACTGAATTCTGTTATAGATGAAGGTTTTGTGATTAAGCGAGCGGTGTTTCAACCCTGCCTTGAAATTTACCCAATGAGTGAATGGAATGTGCTAATGCAAAAAGTGAACAAGCTGAATAGGTTTGTGAAAAAGAACAATGATTTTATAAGAAGGTTTACGGCTGGTGTAAAAATGGTCGATTTAGATGCTTCTGGCCGGTTATTAATACCGAAGGACTTGCATTCTTTTGCAAGTATTTCTAATGAAGTAGTGTTGTCTTCAGCTGTGAATATTATTGAGATTTGGGATAAGGATAGTTATGAGAAAGCAATTGATGATGCTACGGGAGATTTTGCTCAATTGGCAGAAGATGTGATGGGTGGCGAAAATGACATTCCAGATGAGTTATCATAATCCTGTATTGCTTACTGAAAGCATCGATGGTCTAGAAATAGAGCCTAATGGCATATATGTAGATGTTACATTTGGTGGAGGTGGTCATTCTAAAGAGATTTTGAGAAGGTTAGGTCCTGAAGGTAGGCTTTTTGCTTTTGATCAAGATGAAGATGCATTGCTGAATACTATTGATGATGATCGATTTGTGTTAATTCATGAGAATTTTAGATATGCTTCGCGATTTTTAAGGTTTTATGGTGTTAAAAAGGTAGACGGAATTTTAGCTGATTTAGGTGTTTCGTCACATCAGTTTGATGTTGCTGAACGAGGGTTTTCTACTCGTTTTGATGCTGAATTAGATATGCGAATGCATCAAAAAGCTAAAAAATCTGCTTATAAGATTATCAATCAATACAGTGAAAAGAGGTTGGGCGAAATTTTGTTTATGTATGGCGAGTTGAGAAACTCAAAAGCATTGGCAAAGGAGATTGTTGAAAGTCGAAAAAATGAACCAATTAAAACTAGTTTTCAGTTAAAAGAGGTTTTAAAAAGGTTTTTACCAAACAGTAAAGAACATAAAATTTTAGCTCAGATTTTTCAAGCAATTAGAATTGAAGTTAATGAGGAGTTAGATGTGTTAAAGGAGTTTTTATTACAGACTCAAGATTTGTTAGAAGAGGGTGGTAAGTTAAGTGTGATTTCCTATCACTCGTTAGAGGATAGGTTGGTAAAGAGATATATCAGAAGTGGTTTGTTTGAGGGTGAGCCTGAAAAGGATTTTTATGGAAATTATTCTGTTCCATTTAAAAAGGGAAAATTAATAGTGCCATCCGCAAAAGAGATTAAAGAAAATAATAGAGCACGAAGTGCAAAACTTAGAATAGCAACAAAGTTATAGATGGCTAAGGTGAAGCAAACTTTATATAACATTTTAAAAGGTAAGTTTTTAGTAGACGAAGGTGCACCTAAAACGTGGTACATGCTTGTCTTTTTAGCGGGACTCGCTTTGTTTATGATTGCAAGTTCTCATGCTATTGATAAAAAAGTGCAAGAAATAGCTGTTTTAAATAAGGAAATGCGTGAAAAGCGTGACGTTTTTATAGCAACAAGGTCTCAGTTGATGAAACTTAAAATGGAGTCGTCAATAGTGTCAAGGTTAGAGGAAAGAGGTTTGTTTATGCCTGAGAATCCACCGAAAAAAATAATGGTAAAATCAGAGTAAAAAATTGGCAATAGAAAAAAAGAACATATTAAATAGATTGTATTTGTTAGCTGGTGCTATGTTTTTGTTCGCATTGGCCATTACGTACAAAGTTATTGATATTCAGTTTATTCAGGGTGATTTTTATAAGGAAAAGGCGGAGAGTCTTACCGTGAAAGATTTTGTAATAAAGGCGAATAGAGGTAATATATATTCTTCAGATGGAAGTCTTTTGGCAACCTCTGTTTCGCGATTTGATATTAAAATGGATGCTGTGACAGTGTCTAAGGAAAATTTTGAAAAAAATATAAAAGGACTAAGTAAATCCTTGTCTCAAATGATTGGAAAATCGGCTAGCTATTGGGAGAATTACATACGTAAGGGTAGAAAAACGGATAGTAGGTATATGCCAATTACTCGTAATCTGGGATATAATGACTATTTGAAAATTAAAAGCTTTCCTATGTTCAATTTAGGAACGTACAAAGGAGGGATTATTACAGAGCAACGTACGGTGCGAGAGCATCCCATAGGCAAAATAGCAGAGCGAGCAGTAGGATATGATGATGGTAGAGGAAGAGTGGGTATAGAAGGTAATTTTTATGAGTTTTTAAGAGGGAAAAATGGTAAACGTTTAAAGCAAAAAATTGCAAAAGGACAATGGAAGCCGTTAAATGATAATAATGAGGTAGAGCCAATTGATGGTAAAGATGTTATCACTACGATAGATTTAGATATTCAAGATGTTGCTCATCATGCGTTGTTAAGTCAGCTACAGAAATTTGAAGCTGAACATGGAACTGTGGTGGTTATGGAAACTAAAACGGGTGAAATTAAAGGGATATCGAATTTAGGTCGAAATAAGGAGGGTAATTATTATGAACGATTAAATTATGCGGTAGGTGAATCGCATGAGCCAGGTTCTACCTTTAAGTTAATGAGCTTGATGGTAGCTTTAGAAGATAAGGTTATTGATACATCTACAGTTATAGATACAGATGATGGAACTTATAAAGTGTATAACAGAACGGTGCGTGATTCGCATCGAGGTGGTTATGGTAAGATTTCTGCAGGTCGCGTTTTTGAATTGTCTTCAAATGTTGGTGTGGTAAAAATTATAGAGAAGTATTATAAAGATAATCCTCAGAAATTTATTGATGGTTTAAATCGAATGGAAGTGGGTTATAAATTAGATGTACCTATCAAAGGAGAAGGGGTGCCAACATTGCCAAATCCAAATGATAAAGAACATTGGTTTGGAACTTCTTTGGCTTGGATGGCCTATGGTTATGGTGTGCATATAACACCATTACAGACATTGGCAATTTATAATGCCGTAGCAAATAATGGTGAGATGGTAAAGCCACGATTTATAAAGGAAATAAGAAATCAAAATAATGTTGTTAAAACATATGATAAGGTAGTTATTAACCCGAAAATAGCATCTCAAGCCACCATTGACAAGATGAAAGTGCTAATGAAAAATGTTGTTAAAAAAGGTACTGCTACAAATATTTACAATAAGAATTATGAATTGGCGGGTAAAACAGGTACGTGTCAAACTGAATATTGGACAGATAATACACAGTATATAGCCTCTTTTGCAGGTTATTTTCCAGCTGATAATCCTGAGTATTCATGCATTGTGGTAATTCACAAGCCTAATAAGAAAATCGGATACTACGGTAATGTAGTTGCGGCACCTGTGTTTGAGCAAATCGCTCATCAAATATATACAAAAACACCTGTAATGGATGAGGTGAGTGGTTATAAACAGAGCCCTGAGATGATAGTTGAGAATTTTGATAGCTATAATGTTAAGGCGAATAAAAAATATGAAACCATGCCTAATCTTAAAAATATGAATGGGATGGATGCTGTAGCCTTATTGGAGAATTTAGGATTAACAGTGGTTTTTAAGGGTACAGGAAAAGTATTGAATCAGTCCTTGAAAGCAGGTCAAAAATTTGATAAAACTAAAATAATAGAATTAACACTTTCGTGAAAAAGTTAAAAGACATATTGTATAGAGTAGCTGTTGAAGCGGTATATGGGAGTACCGATATTGACATAAACACCCTTGTTTTTGATTCTCGAAAAGTGACAGCAAACGATGTTTTTATAGCCATTAAAGGAACAGTAGTTGATGCTCATCAATACATTTCTTCAGTAATTTCTCAGGGAGCTACTGTTGTTGTGTGTGAAGATTTACCTGAAAATTCACAAGATAATGTTGTTTTTATTGTGGTGAAAGATTCGCAAGAAGCCTTGGCGATCATGGCTGATAATTTTTATGAAAATCCTTCTAGAGAATTAAAATTGGTAGGCGTTACTGGTACTAATGGAAAAACAACCGTTGCAACATTGCTTTATAATTTGTTTAAAAAGGCAGGGTTTAAAGTGGGATTGTTATCAACTGTAAAAGTATTGGTTGATGATCAAGAGTTTCCGGCAACACATACAACTCCAGATTCATTAACCATCAATACATATTTACGAGCGATGGTTGAAAATGGTGTTACGCATTGTTTTATGGAGGTAAGTTCGCATGGAATTCATCAAAAACGAACAAAAGGATTGCATTTTACAGGTGGTATTTTTACCAATTTATCACATGATCATTTAGATTATCATAAAACGTTTGCGGAATATAGAGATATAAAAAAATCATTTTTTGATGAATTACCAAAAACGGCTTTCGCTTTGGTAAATATTGATGATAAGAATGGTAATGTAATGCTTCAAAACTGTGAGGCAAAGAAATATAGTTATGCTTTAAAAACGGTTGCAGATTATAAAGCGAAGATTTTAGAGAACCAACTAGGTGGATTGCTCTTGACTATAAATACACATGAAGTTTGGTCTAAGCTCATCGGTACTTTTAATGCTTATAATCTTTTGGCAATTTATGCTACTGCAGATTTAATGGGGTTAGAGTCTATAGAGAATTTAAGGTTGCTCAGCGAATTAGAGAGTGTAAGTGGAAGGTTTCAATACTTGATTTCTGAAAGTGGAATAACGGCAATTGTTGATTATGCCCATACGCCAGATGCTTTAAAAAATGTATTGGAAACCATAGGTGCTATTAGAACTAATAATGAAAAGGTAATTACTGTAGTAGGTTGCGGTGGTGATAGAGATAAGACAAAGCGGCCAAAAATGGCACATATAGCTACGCAATTATCCAACCAAGCCATTTTTACTTCTGATAATCCTAGAAGTGAAAATCCACAAACGATTATTGAGGAAATGGAAGCTGGTGTAGAACCTCAAAATTTTAAAAAATACATATCTATTGTAGATAGAAAACAGGCTATTAAAACGGCAAGTGCCATGGCTGAAAAAGGAGATATTTTATTGATAGCGGGTAAAGGTCATGAAGCTTATCAAGAAGTGAATGGGGTAAGAGCTCATTTTGATGATTATGAAATCATCACAGAAACATTAAAGGAATTACAAAAATAAAAACAACAGCATATAGATGTTATATTACTTATTTGACTATTTAGATAAACATTACCAGCTTTCTGGTGCGGGATTATTTCAATTTATCTCCTTCCGTTCAGCCATGGCATTTGTGTTTTCTTTATTGATATCTACCATTTTTGGTAGAAGGATTATCGATAAGTTAAGACGTCTTCAAGTTGGTGAAACTGTAAGAGATTTAGGACTAGATGGTCAAGTTCAAAAAGCGGGTACGCCAACCATGGGTGGTATAATAGTGATATTGGCAACATTGTTACCTGTTTTGTTATTTGCGAAATTAGATAATGTATACATCATCATTTTAGTGGTTTCTACCGTTTGGATGGGACTCATTGGTTTTATTGACGATTATATAAAAGTATTTAAAAAGAATAAAGACGGTTTAAAAGGAAAGTTTAAGGTTTTAGGACAAGTTGGTTTAGGTGTTTTTGTAGGGCTGATGCTTTATTTTTCTCCACAGGTTGTCATCAAAGAAAAAATAAACGGTCCGGCAATTGTACAAACACAGGAGTTTCAAACTGCAAATCCTTCAGCCTTATTTGGTAAGGAAAC
The DNA here is from genome assembly GCF_006065315.1 of Aureibaculum algae. Classification (GTDB taxonomy): domain Bacteria; phylum Bacteroidota; class Bacteroidia; order Flavobacteriales; family Flavobacteriaceae; genus Aureibaculum; species Aureibaculum algae. Next base: position 931,929 of record NZ_CP040749.1, read on the forward strand.
GAAGTCGTTGAAAACAACTATTCCGGGAGTAAAAAATAATGAATTTGACTATTCAAAACTAGTAAGTTGGATGGGAGATGGGTATGAAAAATATGCTTGGATTCCTTTTGTGCTGATGGTAATATTAATTATAACAGCGGTCTCAAATGGAGCAAATCTAACTGATGGTGTTGATGGTTTAGCAGCAGGTACTTCCTCCATAATTGTATTGGCCTTGGGGGTTTTTGCTTGGGTTTCTGGTAACATTATTTTCGCTAGTTATCTGAATGTGATGTATATACCCTATTCAGGTGAAATGACCATTTTTATTAGTGCTTTCGTAGGTGGACTTATCGGGTTTTTATGGTACAATACCTATCCTGCACAAGTATTTATGGGAGATACGGGTAGTTTAACGGTTGGGGGTATAATTGCAGTAATTGCAATTTCTGTGCGAAAGGAATTATTAATTCCTATTCTGGCGGGTATCTTTTTAGCTGAGAATTTATCAGTGATTATTCAGGTAAGTTATTTTAAATATACTAGAAAGAAATATGGAGAAGGAAGAAGAATATTCTTAATGTCGCCTTTGCATCATCATTATCAGAAAAAGGGATATCACGAGAGTAAAATTGTTGTCCGTTTTTGGATTGTGGGAATCATGTTAGCTGTATTGTCAATAATCACATTGAAAATAAGATAAGATGAAAAAGATAGTAGTGCTTGGTAGTGGTGAAAGTGGTGTGGGGACAGCAATGCTTGCTAAAAAAAAAGAGTATTCAGTTTTTGTTTCTGACAAAGGAACAATAGCTGATAAGTATAAAAAAGTTCTTTTACACAATGATATTGTTTTTGAAGAAGGAAAGCATACCGAAGGTAAAATATTTGATGCTGATGTAGTGATGAAGAGTCCTGGAATTCCAGATAAGGTAGCTCTTATACAAGAGTTATTGAAAAGGAATATTCCTATAGTATCAGAAATTGAATTCGCCTCCAAATATACGGATGCTATGCTGGTGGGTATTACGGGTAGTAATGGTAAAACAACAACGACCATGCTAACCAACCATATCTTAACAGCAGAAGGGTTAAATGTAGGTATGGCAGGTAATATTGGCGATAGTTTTGCATTGCAAGTGGCAAATGAAACTTATGATAAGTATGTATTGGAGTTGAGTAGTTTTCAGTTAGATGGAATCGTTGATTTTGCACCGCATATTGCAGTGATCACCAACATTTCACCAGATCATTTAGATCGATATGATTACAAATATGAAAATTATATCAATTCTAAATTTAGAATTACCAAGAATCAGACAGCGGAAGATTTTTTGATCTATGACGCCGATGATGAAGCCATTGAAAATTGGCTTAAAAACAATAAAGTAAAAGCACAGTTACTACCTTTTTCATTAGAGAAATCATTTGATAAGGGAGCGTACATAGAAGACGATAATATTATAATTAACACTAATTCAAACCTATTTACAATGAGTATAGCAGCATTAGCATTACAAGGTAAACACAATACAAAAAATGCTATGGCATCGGCCATGATAGCAAAATTACTAGGTGTGCGTAACAATACGCTTAGAGAGAGTTTAGAAGACTTTGATAGTGTTGAGCACAGGTTAGAACCGGTCTTAAAGATTAATGGTGTCCAATATATTAACGATTCAAAAGCTACCAACGTAAATGCTGCTTATTATGCGTTGGAGAGTGTTAGAACTCCTATAGTTTGGATTGTGGGTGGTACGGATAAGGGTAATGACTATACGTCATTATTGCCTTTGGTAAGAGAAAAAGTAAAAGCCATAATCTGCTTGGGATTAGACAATTCAAAAATTATAGAAACTTTTGGTAATGTAGTTGATTTTATGATAGAAACTGCTGGTGCAGAAGAAGCTGTAAAGGTGGCTTATAAAGTTTCTGAAAAAGGTGATACAGTGTTGTTAGCACCTGCTTGTGCAAGTTTTGATTTATTTGAAAATTATGAAGATAGAGGTAGACAATTTAAAGATGCGGTTAGACAATTGTAGATGACAAAAGTATTAAGAAATATAAGTGGAGACAGAACCATTTGGGCTATTATTACAGTATTGGCAATTTTTTCCTTTCTCCCTGTGTATAGTGCCAGTACTAATCTAGTAGGTGTAGTCGGAACCGGCACCACCCTAGGGTATTTGCTTAAACACGCTATGCTATTGGTCCTTGGTTTTGTAATCATTTATGCAACACATAAAATTCCGTATAGATATTTTAGTGGCCTTTCGGTGCTGTTAATTCCGGTGGTTTTAGTGTTGTTAATTTATACTTTATTTCAAGGGAAAACAATTAGTGGTGTAAATGCGAGTAGGTGGATAAATATTCCATTTGTTGGTATTGGTTTTCAAACTTCAACGTTGGCAAGTGTTGTGGTAATGATGTTTACAGCTAGGTATTTGGCTAGAAATAGAGAGAAGAAAATCTTTTTTAAAGACAGTCTATTCCAATTATGGATTCCTGTAGGTATTGTGTTGGCATTAATATTGCCCGCTAACTTTTCAACCACTGCAATCATTTTTGCAATGGTTTTATTAGTGGCTTTTTTAGGAGGTTATCCCATCAAATTTATAGGAGCTATTTTAGGTTCGGGTATTTTAATATTTACCATATTTATTCTTTCGGCAAAGGCATTTCCTGAGACTTTTAAAAATAGTAGAATCAAAACTTGGACTGCAAGGATAGAAAATTTCTCTAGTCCTAATGAGGATGCTAATTATCAGGCTGAAAAAGCAAAATTGGCAATTGCATCTGGTGAAATTCAAGGAAAAGGGCCAGGAAAAAGTGTTCAAAAGAATTTTTTACCTCAATCATCTTCAGATTTTATTTATGCAATAATTGTAGAAGAGTTTGGCTCTGCAGGTGGGTTTATGTTAATGATTCTTTATCTTTTATTATTGTTTAGAATTGTGATTGTGGCTACAAAAACGGATACTATTTTCGGTACATTATTAGTGCTCGGTGTTGGTATTCCTATTGTGTTTCAAGCATTAATAAATATGGCTGTTGCTGTAGGTTTATTTCCTGTAACGGGGCAACCATTGCCGTTAATAAGTACCGGTGGAACTTCAATATGGATGACCTGTTTTGCATTAGGCGTTGTGTTAAGTGTAAGTGCTGATAGAGAGGCGAAAATGGCAACCAATAAGAAGATAAATGATGATAACCCTTTAAGTGTACTACATGAAGCAATCGGTTAACATATTGATAAGTGGAGGCGGTACAGGTGGGCACATTTATCCTGCAATAGCGATTGCCAATGAGTTAAAAAAACGCAACGTAAATGCTAAATTTCTATTTGTTGGTGCAAAAGATAGAATGGAGATGGAAAAAGTACCACAGGCGGGTTATGAAATAAAAGGATTGTGGATTACAGGTTTACAGCGAAAGTTAACCTTAAAAAATATGGCTTTTCCATTTAAGCTAATAAGTAGCTTATGGAATGCAAGAAAAATTATTAGAAAATTTAAACCTGATGTGGTTATTGGAACTGGTGGTTTTGCATCAGGACCCACGTTGAAAATGGCTCAAAGTAAAGGGGTGCCAACCTTGGTTCAAGAACAAAATTCGTATCCAGGTATTACCAATAAGTTGTTGGGTAAAAAGGTAAACACGATATGTGTGGCTTATGATGGGTTAGAACGCTTTTTTCCAAAAGATAAAATTGTAAAAACAGGTAATCCTGTAAGGCAAGATTTGATTGAAGTTTCAACCAGTAGAGTGGAAGCACAAGAATATTTTAAAATCAATAAGAATCAAAAAACACTGTTGATTTTAGGAGGCAGTTTGGGAGCAAGAGCGATAAATCAGTTAATTGAAAAAAACATAGAATGGTTAGTAAAACAGCACGTACAAGTATTATGGCAATCAGGAAAATTATATTACCAAGAATACAAAAAGTACCAAAGTTTAGAAGGCGTAGAAGTGCTTGAGTTTATCAATAGAATGGATTATGCATACACTGCAGCGGATATAATTATAAGTAGGGCAGGAGCAAGTTCTATTTCAGAATTATGTATCGTAGGTAAACCAGTAATTTTTATACCCTCACCGAATGTGTCGGAAGACCATCAAACAAAAAATGCGTTAGCGGTTGTAGAAAGGAATGCAGCTATTTTGTTAAAACAAAGTGAGTTGGATGGTTTTGTAAGTGTATTTGAAAGTTTATTGCATGATAGTCATAAACAACAAGAATTAAGTGAGAATATTAAGAAGTTAGCCTTGCCAAAAGCAACGGAGCACATTGCAAACGAAGTAGAAAAATTAATTAATAGTTAGCATGTAATGGATTTAAAGAATATACATAACATTTATTTCATCGGTATCGGCGGAATTGGTATGAGTGCTTTGGCTCGTTTTTTTAATGCCAATAATTTCTTTGTAAGTGGTTATGATAAAACTCCATCTCCTGTTACTAAAGGACTAAATGAATTAGGTATTTCTATTCACTTTGAAGATGATATCAAAGCTATTCCTGAGCAGGTTTTTGATAAAAAAGATACATTAATAGTGTATACACCTGCTATCCCTAAAGATCATGCAGAGTTTAACTATTTTAAGGATCATGGCTATACAATTTATAAACGTTCTGAAATTTTAGGAGCCATTACTAAAAATACCTTTTGTTTTGGTGTAGCGGGTACGCATGGTAAAACAACGACATCAACTATTTTAGGTCATATTTTACACGAAGCAAAGTTAAATGCAACTTCCTTTTTAGGTGGTATTGCTGTGAATTACAATTCAAATCTGATTTTAGGTGGTGATAAGATAAGTGTGGTTGAAGCCGATGAGTTTGATCGTTCATTCTTGCAGTTGTCGCCCAATTTTGCCTGTATTACATCAATGGATGCTGATCATTTAGATATTTATGGTGAAGAGGCAGCGTTGACTCAATCGTTTAACGATTTTGCAAATCTAGTTTCCGATAAATTGTTTATCCGCAAAGGTTTGCCCATTGAAGGAATTACTTATGGAATAGAGGAAGGTGCAGATTATGACGCTAAAAATATAAAAATAGAGAATGGGACTTACATCTTTGATGTGCAGACACCAACAGAATTGTATAAAAATATTGAGATAAATATCCCAGGAAGACATAATGTGCTAAATACTGTGGTTGCTTTGGCAATGGCTGATAGTTACGGAGTTCCGTTGGCTACCATTGCTGAGGCATTAAGGTCTTTTAAAGGGATAAAGCGTAGGTTTAATTATAAAATTAAAACGGATAATTTAGTGTTGATTGATGATTATGCTCATCATCCAACAGAAATAAATGCGGTGGCAGATGCTGTTAGAGAATTGTTTCCATCAGATAAAATACTCGCTGTTTTTCAGCCTCATTTATTCACCAGAACAAGAGACTTTATTGATGATTTTGCAACAAGTTTATCAAAATTTGATGAATTAATTCTTTTGGATATTTATCCGGCAAGAGAAAAGCCAATTGAAGGAGTAACCTCTGAATGGCTATTAGGTAAAATTGACACTCAAAAGAAGCAAATTTCTACAAAAGAAGAAGTTATAAAAAAAATAAAAGCGTCAGATGCTAAGATTATTGTAATGATAGGAGCTGGAGATATAGGAGTATTGGTAGAGGAAGTGTATCAGAACTTTAAAATTGAAACGCAAAACTGAAAATAATGAAAAAATACATACCATTTCTGAAAGGTCTGCTATTGCTGGTTTTTGTGGTGTTTCTATATGGGTTTTCATCATCAAGAAATAAAGCAAAACGAGTAGAAAAGGTGAATGTTACTTTTGAAAATGGAGATAATTTATTCATAACCTACGAAACGGTTAATAAATTGTTAATACAAAATTATGGAAGACTACAAAGTCAGCCAAAAGAAGAATTATTTTTGAACAAATTGGAAGAGACGCTGCTTTCTAATGAAATGGTTGAAAATGCGGAAGTTTTTATTAACGTAGATGGTGAGTTAGGAGCTACCATTAAGCAAAAAAGACCAATTGCAAGAATAAATGAGAATGGATTCGCTTACTATATGGATAGTAATGGCAAAAAAATGCCATTGTCTAAAAGTTATTCTGCTAGGGTTCCAATTATAGAAGGTGTTAAAGAAGGTCAGATTTCTGATGAACTTTTTGAGTTGGCTACAATAATTGATAATGATGACTTCCTTAGAAAGCAAGTTGTAGGTATTGTTCAGCAGCCTAAAAAAGAATTTGTATTAAAGACGAGAGTTGGAAATCAGCAAGTTGAATTGGGAACAATGACCCAATTGGATGAGAAAATAAAAAAATTAAAGGTATTCTATCAAAAGGTAATCAAAGATAAAACCTTAGAAAACTATAAAACTATTAATCTTGAGTACATTAATCAAGTTGTGTGTACAAAAAAATAAATTATGGAAGAAGATAATATAGCCGTAGGACTAGATATTGGAACAACAAAAATTGTTGCCATAATAGGAAAGACGAATGAATATGGAAAGTTAGAAATACTTGGTATGGGTAAGGCCAAAAGTATGGGCGTACATCGTGGTGTAGTTAATAATATTACACAAACCATTCAGTCTATCCAACAAGCAGTTGAGGAAGCTGAAAGTGTTTCAAATCATAAAATAAAGGATGTTGTTGTAGGTATTGCGGGTCAACATATTCGTAGTTTACATCATAGTGATTATATAACAAGATCAAATTCAGAAGAGGTTATTGACGAATCTGATATTGAAAAATTAATCAATCAAGTACATAAATTGGTAATGCTTCCTGGTGAAGAAATTATTCATGTATTGCCACAAGACTATAAAGTGGACGGTCAGGCAGAAATAAAAGCTCCAATTGGTATGTATGGAGCCAGATTAGAAGCCAACTTTCATGTAGTTGTTGGTCAAGTTTCATCGATTAGAAATGTTGGTAGATGTATTAAAAGTGCAGGTTTAGAGCTTTCTAATATTACATTGGAACCGTTAGCATCGTCAGAAGCGGTATTGAGTCAAGAAGAGAAAGAAGCAGGAGTAGCATTAATTGATATAGGTGGTGGTACTACTGATTTAGCAATCTTTAAAGATGGAATTATTAGACATACGGCTGTAATTCCTTTTGGTGGAGGTGTAATTACTGAAGACATAAAAGAAGGGTGTTCAATTATAGAGAAACAAGCTGAATTGTTAAAAACGAAGTTTGGATCGGCATGGCCAGGTGAAAATAAAGAAAATGAAATTGTTTCAATTCCTGGATTACGTGGAAGGGAGCCAAAAGAAATAACATTAAAAAACTTGTCGAAAATTATCCATGCCCGCGTGGTAGAAATTATTGAGCAGGTTTATTTAGAAGTGAAAAATTACGGTCATGAAGAGACCAAAAAGAAATTGATTGCAGGTATTGTCTTAACAGGTGGTGGGGCCGAATTAAAACATATAAAGCAATTAGTAGAATATATTACTGGAATGGATACAAGAATTGGATATCCTAATGAGCATTTAGCAGGTAGTACCGAAGTTGATTTGTCAAGCCCTGCATTTGCAACGGCAGTTGGTTTATTGATGAAAGGATTAGAAGCTAAAAAAAGTGAGATCAGTAAAACAAAGAATAAAGAAGTTGTAGAGCCGCAAACGAATAGTAAAAAATCAATCCCTGTTGAAAAAGTTGACCGCAAATCAATTTTTGAAAAGTGGGCTGATAAGTTTAGAGAGTTTTTAGACAACGCAGAATAGAGCTGATAAAATGTTTTTTACATTTTAATAAAAAAAGAAGAATTATAATATCCCCAAAAAAATAAAACTATGAGTACTGAATTTGAAAATCTTGCTTTTGATTTACCCAAAAATCAATCTAGTGTAATTAAGGTAATTGGTGTTGGTGGTGGTGGTAGTAACGCCGTTAATCACATGTTTAAAAAAGGTGTTGCTGGTATAGATTTTGTGGTTTGTAACACAGACGAACAAGCGTTGCATAACAGTCCTGTTACTAATAAAATACAATTAGGTGTTTCTTTAACGGAAGGTTTAGGAGCTGGGGCTAATCCAGAAGTTGGTGAAGAAGCAGCTATTGAAAGTATAGAAGAGATTAAGGCAATGCTTAGCACTCGTGCAAAAATGGTTTTTATAACTGTTGGTATGGGTGGGGGAACTGGTACTGGAGCAGCTCCTATTATTGCTAAGGTTGCAAAAGAAATGGATTTACTTACTGTTGGGATAGTAACGATACCTTTTTCTTTTGAAGGAAAAATGCGAAATGAACAGGCTCAAAGAGGGATTGAAAAATTGAGCAAACACATTGATTCATTGGTTGTTATTAATAACAATAAATTAAGAGAAGTATATGGTAATTTAGGCTTTAAAGCGGGGTTCTCTAAAGCGGATGAAGTATTGTCTACTGCAGCAATGGGTATTGCAGAGGTAATTACACATCATTACACACAAAATATAGATTTAAAAGATGCTAAAACAGTGCTTTCTAATAGTGGTACTGCCATTATGGGTTCTGCCATAGCAACAGGTCAAAATAGAGCTCAAGAGGCTATTACAAAAGCGTTAGATTCACCATTATTAAATGACAATAAAATTACTGGAGCTAAAAACGTTTTATTATTAATTGTATCTGGAACTACAGAAATTACAATTGATGAAATTGGTGAGATTAACGATTATATTCAGAGTGAAGCGAAGAGTAATGTTGATATTATAATGGGTGTTGGTGAAGATATTGAATTAGGAGAGTCAATAGCAGTAACAATTATTGCAACGGGTTTTAATAAGGAGCAACAGATGGAAATTTCGCATACTGAGGCTCCAAAAATTGTTCATGATTTAGAGCCTGCTAAAGGCCTTAATGAGCCTATTGCGAAACCAAATCCATCACAGCCTATTGTAAAGCATACATTAGAGATAGAGAAAGAAGAAGTTGAGGTTAAGCCAAAGATTACAAATCAAACTCAAACCCCACGAACTATTAATGAAATAGATGTTGTTTATGAAGAAGTTAATGGTGATGATACGTTAGATGATTTTGTAATAAATCAGGTTACTTCAATGGAAGAGGTTAAAGAAGTGGTTCAAGAAACACAAGGAATGCTTTCTTTTGATTTACCATTGACTCCAAAAAAGAAAGTGGAGCCGTTAGAAACTGAAGAAGTTGTAAAACATGCATTGTCAGCTTCAAGTATTAGAGATATAGAAGTTATAGATCCTGAATTTATTGAGCCAACCATCACTTTTGATGGTAAAATAAAGCATGGGTTGGAAAACTTTATGGAAGATGAAGTGAAGCAAAATAGAAAACCAATTTCGGAAGAAGTTAAGGATCAAGAATTAGCTTTTAATATAAGAGTTGAAAAGAAAGATGTTGAAAAAAAGATGTTGAGCTCAGATGAAGAAGAATCTCCCTTAAGTCTTACCATTGAAGAATTACAGAAAAGAGCAGATGATAGAAGAAGAAAAATGAAAAATTTTAATTACAGGTTTACCAATAGACCAAGTAATAATGATGAATATCAAAGTAAACCAGCCTATAAGAGGATGGGCGTAGATTTAGATGATGTAGAACCATCATCAGAGCCTACAGAAAGTAAATCTAGAATATCATTAAGTTCAGATGAGAATGATGATATTCAGTTACGTTCTAATAATTCATATTTGCATGATAATGTGGATTGATTAGTATTTAGTTTTGTTTGTAAAACCCAAAACGATGTTTATCATTGTTTTGGGTTTTTTATTTTCGTCATTTGGTTAAATCTTTCTGTGTTAGGTACAAATTAAAGTTTTAATTCGATGTAATATTAATCGCTGTTTTCTATCTTTGCAGATATAAATTAAAAAAATGAGTTTACAAGATAAAGTAATGGGAAAGCTTAAAGAGGCTATGAAGGCAAAAGATACTGTTGCCTTAGAATCTTTAAGAGCTATAAAATCCGCGATATTAATAGCTCAAACGGAATCAGGAGCTAAGCAAGAGTTGACAGAAGATGAAGAGTTGAAATTAGTGCAAAAATTAGTGAAGCAACGAAAAGATAGTGCCACACTTTATCAAGAACAAGGAAGAGCAGATTTAGCAGATCCTGAATTGGCACAAGTTGCTGTAATTGAGAAATTTTTACCAGAACAAATGAGCGAAGAAGAACTTCAAAAGGTTGTTGCTGGCATTGTTGAAAAAGTAGGAGCTACTTCAATGAAAGATATGGGCAAGGTAATGGGAATGGTTTCAAAAGAGTTAGCAGGTAAAGCAGATGGTAAAGCAATTTCTAATGTTGTAAAGAGTTTATTAAGTTAAAATAGAATAGAACAATAATAACGGCCTCGTAGTTCAACTGAATAGAATATCAGATTTCGGCTCTGAGGGTTACAGGTTTGAATCCTGTCGAGGTCACGAATAAATAAAAAATCCAAATGGTAAATCAAGCTCGCTTGAATTTACGAGTTTGGATTTTTTATTTTCAATCCAGAACCGTTGGGAGAAGCTTTGTCAGGATGACCGAAGGTAATCCTATATAATAGCATAAACTATGTGTTTTGTCATTGTGTTATTGTTCAATCCATGGGTAGGAGGGTTTCAGTTAGGACTGCCTAAGCCACTCCTTTAGAGTTTAAATTTCATTGAAAAGACTCCCTATATTTTATGAGGTAACTCCCTTGTGATTTTAAGAATGGTCTTTTATTCTTTATTTAAAATATCTTTTACTGACATTTCATTATCTTTTTGATCAACGATTGAACCAAAATCTTTATCAGTTATTACTCTAAATTCGTCCAATGACTTATTGTTTTCATACTTTTTCATTAAACCTGTTAGTTGTATTTTTAAATCGGAAATAGTATTTGAGTAGGCCTCGTCATTTATAATGTTATTCATTTGTTGAGGGTCTTTTTCTAAATCGTACAATTCCCAAAGATCTATATTGTAATAAAAATGTGCTAAAGTATAATTTTGAGTTCTTATACCGTAATGTGGTTGAACATGATGCCAATACGGAAATTCATAATAATGATAATACATAGCCTGTTGCCAATCTTTCGGTGTATTACCCATCAAAATAGATTTGAAACTTTTACCTTGCATTTTTTGTTCGGTATTAATATTTGCTAAATCTAATAATGTTGGAGCAAAATCAATATTTGTTATAATATCTTCATTTATAGTTTTTGATTTAACTTTTTTAGGATATTTAACTATAAATGGCATTCGCAATGATTCTTCATAAATAAAACGCTTGTCAAAAAAGCCATGGTCACCTAGGTAAAAACCTTGATCTGAAGTCAAAACAATAATTGTATTTTCTGTTAAATTATTTTCGTCTAAATAGTCTAATATTCGTCCAACATTATCATCAACGGATTTTACACAGGCCAAATAATCTTTAATATAGGTCTGGTAACGCCATTTTTTACCTTCATGTGCCGACATTCCTTTCGGTTGAACTATTTCTTCTTTTTTTGCCCCATAAAAGGCCCAAGCAAGTTTTTCTTTACCTGTTAAATTTTTAGGTTCAACGTATTTCATATCTCTTCGTGAGAAATAATCCATGGTCATTTCAGTATCACCAGCCGTTTTCTCACGCCCTTTATAATCGTCATCAAAGGTAGCTGGGTAGGGCATTTCAATATCTTCCCATAGTTGTTCGTATTTAGATTCTGGTTGCCAAGATCGGTGTGGTGCTTTGTATTGTAAAAGCATCATAAAAGGAGCTTCTTTTTTTCTCCCTGATTCGAGCCAGTTTATGGCAAAGTCAGTGCTTAAGTTGGTTGCATAACCTTTTTCTTTGATGTCTTTACCATTTTCATTATAAATAGGATCCCAATAATTACCTTGCTGACCCGCTGAATTATGATATTTATAATCATCAAACCCTTGTGGTTCAGTTCCTAAATGCCACTTGCCAAATAAGCTTGTTTGGTATCCGTTTTTTTGAAATTCTTGTGGAAACGTCCATTGACTTTTATCAAATTTACCACCACTTTCATTTTTATAATAGCCATTTTTATTGCTGTAATTACCTGTTAAAATTGAGGCACGTGATGGGCCGCAAATAGCATTTGTGCATAAGACGTCTTGAAATAACATACCTTCGTCGGCAAGTCTATCTATATTTGGTGTAGGAGCAATGTCTTTATAAATTCCACCGTAAGCACTAATGGCTTGTGTGGTTAAATCATCTGCCATGATGTAGATGATATTTGGTTGAATGCTCTCAAGCTCTTTCGTTTCATTTACAGCTTGAGTTTTATTCGCTTCTTTACAAGAAGTCATCATGATTAAACAAACAAATAATATCTTAATCGCTTTTAGCATTTGACTTTTTTTTTATTAGGATTGTTTATGTTTTATTATCGCTCTCTATATTATATCTATTCAGATTACAAATAGGTTTAACACGTAATTTGTACTGTAGTAATTTTCAGAAGAGGCTAAACAAAGTTATGAATTAATGAGCAACAGCACCATTACTTTCAACCTTAAAAATGGCTTTCTTTATTATAAAGTAATTCAATTATGAAGAACTATTTATTTCATTTCAATGTGATGTGTTAATTATCGGCTTAAATATAGTATTAACTTGTAATGATATTTCAGGACTAGACACACTAAAGAGATTGGGTTAAGGTCATAAACAATTTGTTCACGCAGTCTTAATACTAGTTCCTTCACTAGGCATGGCTTCAAAAGCCGTGAGTTTAATTTTGTATTTGTCAAAATAAGCTTTTGAAGCTTCTTTGATAAAAGAGGCTACAGCATCTTGATGAATAATATTTATCGTGCATCCACCAAAACCACCACCCATCATTCGGGCTCCAATAACTTCGTCATAATTTCTAGAAAAATCAACTAGGAAATCTAATTCAGGACAACTCACTTCATATAAATTCTGTAAGCCTTCATGCGTTTTATACATATTTTCACCGAGCTTATGTAAAAGTGATTTTTTTAATGCTGCTACAGTGTTTAAGACACGTTCTTTTTCTTCAACTACATAGGTACATCTTTTGAAAATAACCTCAGAAAGTTCGTTTTTAAACTCGTTTAGCATAGTGCTAGAAACATCACGTAAAGAATGAACGTCTGGATATCTTTTCTTAATAATTTTTACACCTTCTTCACATTGACTTCTTCTAACATTATATTCTCCAGAAGCCAAATTATGTGACACATTTGTATTTAATAGCAAGATTTTAAAGGGTTCTATTTTAATAGGGACATATTCAAAATCTAAAGATTGACAATCGAGAAGAATCACATGGTCTTTCTTGCTCATAACAGATGCAAATTGATCCATTATACCACATTTGGTTCCTACATAATTATGCTCTGCACGTTGAGACAATTCTACAATGGTTAGTTTTGATAACTTCAAATCAAACAATTCATTCAAGCCAAAAGCCAACCCACATTCTAAAGCTGCTGATGAACTTATTCCTGAACCAACTGGAATATCACTATCTAATACGCAGTCGAACCCTTGTAATTGATCAGAAAGTTGTTGTATTTCGTAAATAACACCCAAGACATAATTTTCCCATTGTTTTTCACTTTTTGCTACTGAATCTAATTCAAAGCTAAAGCCCGTATTGAAGTTATTACTATGAATGTTACACGTGTTTAAACTTCCGTTTTTATTAAATTTAAATTGAATTTTTTTATCAATAGCTGTGGGTAAAACAAAGCCATGATTATAGTCTGTGTGTTCTCCAATAATATTTATTCTTCCAGGAGAATCTATAATTAAATCCCAATTGCTTGCATTAAATTCTATTTCTTTCATATCCTTGAATGAAGTTTAAGTGTTTACTATTTGGTTCTATATGTATAATTAAATGCAAAATTTTGAAAATGAATCCCTTCATAATGACTTTAATTTTTCAGCCGCTGATTCAGCCGTAATGTCACGTTGAGCCATGGCAAACATTTCATAACCAACCATGAATTTTTTTACCGTAGCAGATCTTAATAATGGAGGATAAAAGCTCATATGCCAATGCCATTCTTTATAATTGGATCCGTCTGTCGGTGCTTGATGTATTCCAGAAGAATATGGAAAAGACGTGTCAAAAAGAGCATCGTATTTCTGCGTAAGTGTTTTTAATTGCTCTGCAAAATCAACTTTTTCTTTATCAGTTAACCCTAATATATTTGCCATTTTCCGTTTAGGTACAATCATAGCTTCGTAAGGCCAAACGGCCCAAAAAGGAATTAGAGTTACAAAACTTTTATTTTGCGATATCACTCTAATATCTTCATTTAATTCTTGCTCTATATAATCTTCTAATAATCCCGAACCCGTTTTTTCTAAATAGTTCTTTTGTGAATTTGTCTTTTTTTCAACCTCAGTGGGTATCGAATGTTGTGCCCATACTTGCCCATGCGGATGCGGATTGCTACATCCCATAATGGCACCTTTATTTTCAAATATTTGCACATAGTTTATGTCTTTGGTATTCCCTAGTTCGGTAAACTCGTTTTGCCAAGTTTCAACTACGTTAACCAAATCAGCTATTTCCATATCTGGAATAGTTAGTGAATGATTCGGGGAAAAACAGATTACTTTAGAAATTCCTTTTTCGCCTTCCGCAAGAAGTAACCCTTCTTTATATTCGAATAGAGGAGTGTCTTCTAGAAGAGCTCCAAAATCATTTTTAAAAACAAAGGTGCTTTTATAATCTGGATTATCTTCACCACCAATTCTGGTATTGGTAGGACACAGATAGCATTCAGGGTCATAAATTATCGCCTGTTTTTTAGAAGAAGATTCTGTTTTGCCTTGCCATGGTCTTTTGGTTCTGTGTGGAGAAACTAACACCCATTCTCCAGTTAAAATATTATAACGACGATGCGGATGTGTTTTTAATTGTGATGACATATTTCTATCTTGTTAAATTGTTTTACTTTTAATAGTACTCAAGTCTATAATAAACTGCAATATAAAAGTACAAAAAATGCTAATTCCTCCTCTAAATGGATAGCATTAAAACCATTTGTACAAAAATAAATAATATAAAATTGAAAATCAGATATTCTTGATTAATGTAAACTTTTTTAGCTGTCATATTTATTATTCAGATAATACTAATAGTATTACAAAATTATCGAAAGTTGGTAATATTAAGCTAGGCAGATATTACCATATAATTATTTAATATTACCTCTTTCTAAGATTGCCATATGTTAATTATAGTATATTGATATGTAATTTTGTTATATTTGTTTACAATGAAACTCGTAATTAAAAATACTGAAACACTCGTTCATAAGCGATTGAACATCCTTAAAAAGGAAGTTGCTTGCTTAGAAGCTGCATGGCATTACCATTCGCAATACGAGCTTTTATATATATCTAAAAGTAATGGAATTCGATTTGTTGGAGATAGTGTTTCCAATTTTTCAGCAGGAGATTTAGTGTTGGTTGGTCCCTATTTACCTCATTTATGGAGAAATGATGCTTCATATTACAGTGGTGAAAGAACGAACAGAGTGAAAACGATTATAACAAAGTTTAATAAAGATTTTATTGGCGAAGGCACTTTTAATAATCCTAATTTTTCAAAAATTAATAAAATGTTAGAGGAGTCGAAATATGGAATATGTTTCGATAATAGCGTCAGTAAAAAACTGCATGATCAACTAATAAAACTTGCTGATTTATCAATTACAGAGCAAAGTATAAAGCTATTAGATATTTTACATCAGCTATCAATAACAAACAGTAAAGTTGTGTTGTCTTCTTCTGATATGCGACAATATACATCTGAAAATTCTGACAAGCTGGATCTTGTTTTAAAGTTTATATCTGATAATTATTCGAGTCATATTACTTTAAATGACATTGCCGATGTGGCATGCATGACTACAAACTCTTTTTGTCGTTTTTTTAAAAAAATGACAAACAAATCATTTACTCAGTTTTTAAACGAAGTACGTATACGTCATGCTTCTCGATTACTTGTGCAAAATAATATACCAATTTCTGAGGCGTGTTATCTTGTCGGGTATAATTCTGTAACAAATTTTCATAAACAGTTTAAACAAATTATGAATTGTACTCCAAAGGGATATCGCAAAACAATTTAGCTCTTCAATAGTTTTTATTTTCTAAAAGCCTCATGGGGTAAAATAATGTAATTTTTAGGTAAATGCCATTATTTTCTCCACAAAACATTTGTCTTACTTTGTATTCACTAAAGTGCTAATAGGCTAATAATGTATTTAATAAAGAAAATATAAAAGACTTATAAGTACTACAGATTTAATCGAAAATTTAATTTACTCATTCTAACTTAACTCAATTTTATGAAAAAAATTAGAAACCTAGACGGACAAATAAGTTATTCCTTATTGGATAGTTTAGCATTTAAACGGTCTCTAAAGAAAGTACTTTTTACAGTGCTTACTTTTACATTTGGCCTTACACAAGTTATTGCTTTGAATACAAATTCAATCAATAATTTTGATGACGACACAGCGGAATTCACATTCCTTGGACAGCAGACGCAGATTACTGGGGTAATTTCTGATGCGGACGGACCATTACCTGGGGCAACTGTATCTATAAAAGGTACTACCGTAGGTACAACAACGGATTTTGATGGGAATTATGCTATCGAAGCAGAAAATGGAGAAGCCGTTTTGGTTTTTTCTTTTGTTGGTTACAAAACGCAAGAAATAGTAGTGGGAAGTCAAACAACTATTAATGTTACCTTAATTTCAGATTCGCAACTTGATGAAGTAGTTGTTATTGGTTATACCACTAGAAAGAAAGGTGATGTAACAGGATCTGTTAGTACAGTAAGTTCTGAAAAATTAGAACAAGCGGGTAGTAAAGATTTAGCAAAATCTTTAGCAGGTAAAGTTTCTGGTTTAATTATTTCTGACAGAGGTGGATTACCAGGTTCAACTAATGCTGCAGATTTAACGCTCTTAATTAGAGGTAAATCTACGTTGGGTAATAACTCCCCATTAATACTAATTGATGGAATTGCAGCGGGTAGTTTTTCTCAATTAGCACCACAAGATATTCAAAGTTTAACAGTACTAAAAGATGGTGCTGCTGCTATTTATGGTGCACGTGCTGCAAATGGTGTAATTTTAATTACAACAAAAAGAGGTACAACAGGTAAACCAAAAATAAGTTTATCAACGTCTTACAATCTCTCTTCCTTTTCTGCAACGCCAACATTAATGAACTCTGAGCAATTTGCAATTTACAATAATGAAATTGCAGAAAGAGCAGGAACTGCACTTCCTTATTCTCAACAACAAATTGATGCTTTTGCTTCAGGGAATGGTACAGATACAAATTGGCAAGATGAGACTTTTGCAAATAACTCGCCTGAATCAAGAACTTCACTTTCAATTTCTGGAGGTAGTGAATATGTAAAATATTTCGTGAGTGGAGATATGGTAAGACAAACGGGTATGTATGATTCTGGTGATTTAAAATTTAAACAAAATCAAGTAAGATCTAATATAGATATTAAAATTAGTGACGATATAAAATTAGGAGTTGATTTATCAGGTAGGTTTGGTAATACTAAAGAACCGGGTGTTGATGATGGCTATATATTTAAACACATCTATACAAATTTCCCAACTGAAGTTGGTATTTATGATAATGGTTTACCTGGTTGGGGTGGCGAAAATGGTGCTAATCCAATCGTTATGTCTAGTGATGAGTCTGGTTTTGTTGAGACTATTAGTAATGATTTAAGAGGAAAAGTTTCTTTAGACTTTAAGTTAGATAAATTGGTTGAAGGGCTGGAGCTTAAAACATTTGGAGGGTATAGAAGAATGAATAATGACACAAAATCTTGGTATACACCTTGGTCCGTTTATAATTATCAAGAAAGTACAGATGAATATGTAGAACAACCAGGGTTTTCTCAAAGAGGTAATGAACGTATTTTACGTGAGAGCTTTTGGAAATATGATGAATTGATGTTAAATGCTACTTTACATTATAATAAAACATTTGACGATCATTCAATTGGTGGTTTTGTAGGTTATGAACAAACAACTTCAGAACAACGTAGTTTTTGGGTTGAAAAAAGAGGTTTCCCAGATTCAGATCACTCTGAATTATTTGCGGGTGATGCTGAAGGTCAAACATCTTACGGAGAGGCTTTTGAGTGGGGGAGAGTGAACTATTTTGGGTCATTATCTTATGATTATAAGAAAAAATATTATATGGATCTCACCTTACGTTATGATGGTTCTAGTACTTTTGGCCCAAATAAAAGGTTTGGTACCTTTCCAGCTATACAAGTAGCATGGTCTATAGATAAAGAATCTTTTATGGATGATGTAGATTGGATAAATGCATTAAAATTAAGAGCATCTTGGGCAAAAATGGGTAATGACCGAATCGGTGGATTCCAATATTTAACAAGATATGATTATGCAGGTGCACTCGGTGCACAACCCAATTATTATAATTTTGGAGGTCAATATTATAATGGTTTTTCTAGTATTGGAGTACAGGCAGCTAATCCAGATGTAACTTGGGAGTCAGCTGATATGAAAAACTTAGGTTTAAATTTCACTTTGTTTGATGATAAACTATCAGGTGATATAAACTATTTCTACCAAAAAAGAGAAGACATTCTAATTACAAGAAATGCCTCGGTACCTGATTTTACTGGATTGACCTTACCACAAGAAAATTTAGGAAAAGTGGATAATTATGGTTGGGAACTTGAATTAGGCTGGAACGATGTAATAAACGATAACCTTAGCTATAATTTAGGATTTAATTTTACAAAAGCAAAAAACGAAGTAAAATATTTGGATGAAGCGGCTGATGTGTCAGATGCTTTAAAACGAGAAGGTCATTCAATGGATTCTTATATAATTTATCCAACCAACGGCGTTTTTAAAGATCAGGCAGAAATAGATGCTGCACCTGCAACCCTAGCAGGTACTGTTCCTGGTGAACCTTATTATATAGATACTAATGAAGATGGTAAAATTAATGCAGAAGATAGAGTTCGCTCATATTCTTCTAATGTTCCTGAAATACAATACGGTATTTTTGGAGGTTTAAATTATAAGAGCTGGAATTTCAATTTCTTATTTCAAGGACAAGCCAAAGCTAAAATGTGGGTGTTTTTCGAAGGACAGGGAGCTTTACCTGATTTCATTTATGACCAAAGATGGACTCCTGAAAATACAGATGCCAGATACCCAAGAGCATTTGCAGTAGGTGATTCTTATAGTGCTAACCGAAATAGTGATCCAGGGAATTTCCAAGGAGCTGATTTATGGTTGCGTGATGCATCATATGTAAGATTAAAGGAAATAGAGTTAGGTTATACATTTACTAAAGACAAAATTAAGTTCGGAGATATTAAAGTATATTTTAGAGGTTATAATTTAGTAACAATGTTTTCTGATGTTTATGATTTAGGTTTAGATCCTGAGGCGGCTGGATACAATAGCTTTAGAGGTAGTACTTACCCTTCTTTAAAAACGTATACGTTTGGATTGAATTTCAATTTTTAAGAATAATTAATGTTTAAAAAACACAAAAAAATATAAAGAGATGAAACATATATTAATAAAATATGCAATCGTACTGTTCGCTATCTTTTCAATAGTTAGTTGTGAAGATGTACTAGATACAGAAGCAAAAGATGCTTTTGCTGAGGATTTAATTTACAGTGACCCTGATCAAGCTGAAAGAGTTGTTTTTACAGCGTATAATAGTACAGAGAGTTGGTCCATAAACCGTTTTCAATGGTGGACATTTAGAGTTAATATTGAAGGAGCCTCATGGGAAGGTAAATTTAATTTTAAAGATTTAGATAACGTTTATAAAATGAGAGGTGGATGGTCACCTAGTAACTCTGGTTTAGCATTCAATAATAGATGGGCAAACTCATGGGATTATGTTAGATTAATAAGTGAGTTTTTAGGTAAAATTGATGATAGTCCTGCTATGCAAGAAGATCCAGATAAAGTAAATGTCCTTAAAGCAGAAATGCAATTTTTAAGAGCCAATATTTATTCTAAATTAATAAAGTATTATGGAGGCGTTCCAATTATGGAAAATGCATTGGGATTGGAAGATGAATTTAATTTACCAAGAAACTCTTATGAAGAATGTGTTGACTTTATTGTTAGAGAATTAGATGCGGCAGCAGCTGTTTTACCTGAAACACAGCCAGATGCTTGGTTTGGAAGAGCTACAAAGCTAGCTGCATTAGCGGTAAAATCGCGTACTTTATTATATGCTGCCAGTCAATTACATGATCCAAGCACAGTTCCAAATGGTCCTTTGTACGATTATAATAAAGGATCTAAATGGCAAGATGCGGCTGATGCAGCAAAAGCGGTTATAGATTTAGTAGGTGCACGAGATTTAATTGCTGTGTCAAATGCGACAGAATATCAAAACTTATTTTTATCAGAAAATGAAGATATTTTGTTTGCAAGATCTTATGGTAATTTATATGCAGAAATGGCAAATGATATTAATACGTTGCCAGATCAAGCACAATCTCCTAGTGGATATGGGGGATGGGGACTGGTTTCACCATCTCATAATTTTGCTTTAGAGTTTAATATGGCTGACGGAACAACAACTGACGGTCCAACATTTGATGCTTCAAAGCCAAATGATAACAGAGAAATGAGATACTATGCTGATCTTAATTATCAAGGAGCTAACTTTAGAGGTCGTCCTGTAGATTATGCATTGGCGGATAACCCAAGTGTAGCAACCCCTAATGGCTTAGATTCACCAGAAGGATTGGGTAACACGCTACACACTTCTAAAACCGGATATAATATTAGGAAATTTCAAGATGAGAGCTTATCAGCATTAACAGATCTTTCCGCTGATCGTCCATATATTTTATACAGATTATCTGAAATTTATTTGAATTATGCAGAAGCAGTATATAATTTAGGTGATGAAGATATGGCTCGTATGTATGTGAATAAGGTTTCTAATAGAGCTTTACAACCTGATATTACTTCTAGTGGTACAGATTTGTTAGAAGCGATTAAAAGAGAAAGACGTATAGAACTTTGTTTTGAAGGTCATAACTTTTTTGATGAAAGAAGATGGATGAACCAAGACCATATTGGTGGTTATGACATTAAAGGTTTAACATGGAAAAAAGCTGCAGATGGGTCACTATCTTTTACTGAAGGAACCGTAATTACAAGACCTTGGTATGACTATAGATATTATTTACCTATTCCTCAAGCAGAAATAGAAAAAGCTCCAGCATTAGAACAAAACTTTGGATACTAAAAAAATAATTTGAACTAGAGAATGCAGTTTCTCATACAAGTTGTTATTTGAGTTAGTTATGAACCGAGGGTTTTTCGCCCTCGGTTTTTTTGTGTAAAATAAATACCTTAATAAATTTTAATTTAAAAGATAAGAATCCTTGGAATGAATTCAAAAGCTAATTTAAAACCAACTAAAAAGCGGTATAATATACTAGCACTAATTTTTGGTACAGTAGTTATCAATTACCTTGACAGAACTAATATCTCAGTAGCAGCTTCAGCAATAAGTGAATCGATGGAGCTAAGTACTGTACAAATGGGGCTTGTTTTTTCAGCCTTTGGCATTGCTTATGCAGCATTACAAATTCCAGGAGGTATTATTGTAGATAAAGTGAGGTTAAGATTGCTTTATGCCTTAATGTTATTTTTTTGGTCTATAGCAACTTTATTTCAAGGATTTGTAGGCTCTTTTAAAATCTTATTGGGTTTAAGAGCAAGTATAGGGGTTTTTGAAGCACCATCATATCCTGCAAATAATGCTATAGTAACGAAGTGGTTTCCCGAAACTGAACGGGCCTCGGCTATTGCAATATACACCTCAGGTCAATTTATTGGTCTGGCATTTTTATTCCCTGTTTTAACACTAATTCAAGATAAAGTGGGTTGGAGAGGTTTATTAATTGTTTCTGGTGTTATTGGAATTGTTTGGGCATTTGTTTGGTATCTATTTTATAGAGATCCAGATCAACATAAAACGGTTAATAAATCTGAATTAAAATTAATAAAAGATGGGGGTGGTTTTGCTCCTAATAAAAACAAAACTAAAAAAAAGGAGAAATTCAACTGGGATGATTTTTTTGAGGCATTTAAGCATAAAAAACTTTGGGGTATTTACATAGGTCAATTTTGTATGGGATCCATGTCTATCTTTTTTTTAACATGGTTTCCAACTTATTTAGTAGAATATCGTGGACTTGATTTTATAAAATCTGGTTTTCTGGCCTCAATTCCATTCTTAGCTGCTTTCTGTGGTGTACTTTTAGCTGGATTTTCTTCTGATTATTTGATAAAAAAAGGGAGAACAGCTGAGTTTTCGAGAAAGGCCCCTGTATTGATTGGTCTATCCTTATCAACATTAATAATCGGAGCCAACTTTACGGACAGTACGTTTTTTATAATCTTATTCTTAACCATAGCTTTTTTTGGAAACGGCCTTGCATCTATTACATGGGTGTTTGTGTCTTTAATGGCACCAAAGCGTATAATAGGGCTAGTAGGCGGTGTATTTAATTTAATTGGCGGTTTATCTGCTGTAATTGTTCCAACTGTAATAGGTGTTTTAGTAAAAGACGGTGACTTTAGTCCTGCATTGTTTTTTATTGGAGCATTAACAATAATCGGATTTTTGTCATTTTTATTAGTAGTTGGTAAGGTGAAAAGAATAGAATTAAAGGATGACAGTAGTATTGAAAATATAGAATTATGAAAATAACAGCAATTAAAACATTTCCTGTAAATATTGCAGGTAGAAGCCAGTTAAACATAAAAGTTGAAACGGACGCGGGTATTTATGGATGGGGAGCTTCAGGAATAACGGGTAGAGAACTTGCCGTAATTGGTGTAATTGAGAACTATCGCCCTTTATTAATTGGTAAAGACCCAAGACAAATTGGGGCTATTTGGCAAGATTTATATCGGGGACAATATTTTGAAGGAGGTCGTGTGCTAACTGCAGCCATTTCTGCAATAGATATTGCATTATATGATATTAAGGGAAAGGCACTTGGAGTTCCTGTTTATGAATTGCTTGGCGGAAAACAACGTGATTATGTTGAGTGTTTTGCTTCATTACGATTTAGCAGTAAGGAAGAATTAATAGAAAAGTCTAAAACATTACTTACGGAAGGGTGGCCAATGTTACGATTGGCACCTGCAGAATATGAAGAAGGAAAAAAAGCTTCCATTTTTGAACCTAGAAAATCTATTGCTATAATTGCCGAATGGATAATTGCTTTGAGAAAAGAGATTGGATTTGCACCGACAATCGGAATAGACTATCATCATCGTTTAACCGTACCCGAAACAGTTTCGTTCATTAAAAGTATGCCAGTTGGCACACTTGATTTTATAGAAGAACCTATAAGAGATGAGTCCCCCGAAGCTTATGAATGTTTGAGGAAAATGGTTGATGTTCCATTCGCCATAGGTGAAGAATTTGCCAGTAAATGGCAATTTATGCCCTATATTGAAAAAAATATTACGCAATTTGCGAGAGTAGATGTTTGTAATGTTGGTGGAATTACAGAAGCAATGAAGGTTGCCTCAATGGCTGAAATACATTATATAGACCTATTACCTCATAATCCAATAGGACCAATTTGTACCGCAGCAACAATACATTTAGCAGCTGCTAGTCCAAATTTCACATGGTTAGAAGAAATGAATACACCTGTAGATAACCCTGGTTTAGACGATTCCAATTACTATCCTTTGCAACCAAAATTAGAAGGTTCAAGGTATAAGGTATCAGATAAACCTGGTCTTGGCATTGAGTTTAATGAAGAATTGGCAATTAAAGAAGGTTTTGTGCCAGTAGAAACGCCACGGCTTAAAAGAAATGATGGTTCATATACGAACTGGTAAGTAGAAGCTTAGGGCGAAATTATTTAAACATGATAAAAAATTACATTAGCATGATATTTTCAAAAAATCAATTAGTTATAGTTGCTTTATTATTTACTTTTATGTTCAATTCGTTTGGACAACAATCTTCAATAAAAAAAGAAATTAGACCAAACATTATTATTATGATGACTGATGATCAAGGTTATGGTGATATTGGTTCTCATGGTAATCCATATTTGAAGACACCTCATATTGAATCTATTGGCGAACAAGGAATCGAAATGACTAATTTTATGTCATATCCAAATTGTTCCGCTTCAAGGGCAGCCTTGTTAACAGGAAGATACCCTTATCGAACCGGTGTAACGGCAGTTACACAGGTAGATCATTTTATGAATGCTTCAGAAGTTACCATTGCGGAAATTTTGAGTGATAATGGATACAGAACCGGTATTTTTGGTAAATGGCATGTGGGTGACAATCATCCAATGCGTCCAACAGATCAAGGCTTTCAGGAAGCATTAGTACACAAAGGTGGTGGAATAGGCCAAGCTGCTGGTCCCGTTGGAAATACTTATTTCGACCCAGTATTAGAACACAATAATGTCTCAACAAAATACAATGGTTATTGTGATGATATTTTTACAGATGCCGCGTTAGATTTTATAGATAAAAACGACGATAGACCTTTTTTTACATATTTAGCAACCAACTTACCGCATTTTCCGCTCCAAGTTCCCGATAAAAAAGCAGAACCCTTCAGAAAAATGGGTTTGCATGAAGACAACGCATTAACCTATGGTATGATTGACAATATTGATACTAATGTTGGACGAGTTTTAGATAAATTAAAAGAATTAGGGATTGAAGAAAATACCATAGTGATCTTTCTATCTGATAATGGACCAAGACAAAGAAGAACAAAAAATGATGTATACCCAGGGCGGTGGGTAGCTAATTTGCGAGGCACTAAAACAAGTGTTTATGATGCTGGAATAAGGGTGCCGTTTTATGTGAAATGGCCAGGTAAATTGTCTATCGATAAAAAAACCAATATTATGGGAACAATGATAGATATTTTACCCACTGTATTAGATGCAGTAAAAATTGAAATACCCAAAGAAGTAAAAATAGACGGAAAATCTTTATTGCCACTATGGAGTAATAATGATACTAGTTTACTTGTAAATCGTGAGTTTATTGTGCAAATGCATTATGGTCCAACTCCATTTAAATATATGCACTTTGCTGTAAGAGGTCAAAAATATAAGCTTGTGAGTCCGCACGATTTTCCACATGGAATATTATATCAGCCGACAGATGAAGAATTGGAAAATACTCTTTCAAATTTAGAATTGTATGATATAGAAAATGACCCAAGTGAAAGAATTGATTTAGCAAGTAAGCACCCTAAAATTGTTGAAGAATTGCTCGAAAAATATGAAAATTGGTTCGATGAGGTAACCGAAGAAAGAGACGCAAAAGGGATACAAAGAATATACTTAGGAACTAAGGCACAGCCTATTGTTAACCTTTCTAGGTTTGATTGGGGTGGGGCAAGGGTTATATCTAAAAATGAATTAGGCTATTGGAGGGTTAAAACGGAAGCTGGTTTATATAAAATAACATTAAACCTTCCTGAGATTAAAGAAGATGGGGTAGCTCATATTAAATACGGAGATATTCACGTAGCTATTCAAATAAAGAAAGGGCAAAAAAATGTAATTTTTAAAGAAGTAAAGATCCCGAGTGGCTTTGGTAATTTTCAAGCGTTTGTAAAAGTCAAAAGATTAGCAATGGGTCCTTTATTTGTTAATGTTGAAAGACTTAATAGGTAATCATTGAAAGCTTCCTTTTTTAAATTAAAATGTATTAAGGTAAAATAAGCTAAAGACAGGGTAAATTTTATTATTAGGTAAACGCCAAATTTCGTTTAATTTGAACATAATAAATATCACATGCTTTTAATTAAAGCAACTAATATTGATTAGACACTTAAATTATCAAAAAAAATGAAAAATATAGTAGCCTTTTTAGTTTTTGTTCTTATGTATTCTGGTATAAATGCTCAAGAAAAACCGAATATAATTTTCTTATTCTCCGATGATGCAGGTTATGCTGATTTTGGTTTTCAAGGGAGTACAATTATGAAGACACCAAATTTGGATAAACTAGCAAAAAGTGGCGTAACATTTACTCAAGGTTATGTGTCAGCTTCTGTTTGCGGCCCTTCTAGAGCTGGGCTTATGACAGGTAAATACCAACAACGTTTTGGTTACGAAGAAATTAATGTGCCTGGTTATATGAGCGAGAATTCCAAATTTTTGGGAGATGATATGGGCTTGCCATTAGATCAAGTTACCATGGCTGATTATTTAAAGAAATTAGGATACACTAATGCCATGTACGGAAAATGGCATTTAGGTGATGCAGATCGTTTTCATCCCTTAAAAAGAGGTTTTGATGAGTTTTACGGATTTAGAGGAGGTGATAGAAGCTACTTTGCTTATAAAGAAGTGCCAAAAGGGCATTTAGATAAAAGGATGGAAAATGGTTTTGGAAATTTTGAAGAACCAAAAGCGTATGCAACAGATGTTTTTGCAGACAAAGCAATTTCCTTCATGGAAAGAAATAAAGATAAACCATTTTTTATTTATCTAGCATTTAATGCGGTGCATACTCCTATGGAAGCTACTGAAGAAGATTTAAAGAAATTCCCCAACTTAACTGGCAAACGTAAGGAGGTAGCTGCTATGACATTAGCGTTAGACCGTGCTTGTGGTAAAGTGTTAGATAAGTTAAAAGAACTAGGTTTAGAGGATAACACTATAATTGTATTTTCAAACGATAATGGTGGTCCAACGGATAAAAATGCATCTATTAACCTACCATTAAGTGGAACAAAATCAAATCAATTAGAAGGAGGGTTAAGAGTGCCTTTTTTAATCAGTTGGCCAAATCAAATAAAAAGTAATATAAAATATTCTTATCCCGTAAGTACTTTAGATTTATTACCAACATTTTATGCTGCTGGCGGAGGCAATATTGCAGATTTGAAAGAAGTGGACGGAGTTGATCTTCTACCTTACCTTACAGGTGACAACAGCACTCGACCTCATGAAACACTGTATTGGAAAAAAGAAAATCGAGGTGTTTACAGAGAAGGAGATTGGAAGTTTATCCGTTTTCCTGATAGACCTGCTGAGCTTTACGACATGAGTAAAGATATTCCAGAATTAGAAGATTTGGCTGATAAGTATCCTGAACGCGTAAAAGAGATGTATAAGAAACTTTTTAAATGGGAGCTAACGCTAGAACGACCTATGTGGATGTTAAAACGGAAATTTGAAAAAAACGATTTAGATAGGATGGATCGCTATAGAACACCAGAATTGGTAAAAAAGGAAACGTCGGAGCCTATTAAAAAATAATAGTAATTATCAATCTTTAAAAGAATGATAGTACTAATCTAATAATCAAAAATTACATAAAGATGATATTTAAAAGAACATTTAATCTTGTTTTAATATTAGGCCTTACAGGGCTTATAACAATTGGTTGTGAAGAAAATAAAAAAGATGGGTTAACTGAAAATGAATCAGAACAAACGAATCCAACAAATCAAGAAACGACCATTAGTCCTTTTTCTGACCCAGATAATAAGGAAGGTTGGGTGCTAAACGAAGAAATTAGTGATGAATTTGAAGGAACTAAAATAGATACTACAAAATGGTTTGTTGAGGGTCAGAATGGAGATTATTATATTTGGAAAGGAAGAGCACCTTCTCAATATGTTCCTCACAACGTAGTGGTTGAAAATGGAAATTTAAAATTAAGAACACAGTGGGAGCCTGATTATAATTTTGCAAAAGAAAGTTATGCAGATGGAGCTAATAAAGATGCTTATGGAGTTTATGAGGGTAAGCCATTACCAGTAACAACTGCAGCAATAGTAAGTAAAAAAAGGTTCTTGAATGGTTATATGGAAATAAAATCGAAAGCACCAAAAGCAGCCATGACAGCAGCATTTTGGGCTATTGGATTTGAGCAAGAGCTAGATATGTACGAACAAATGGGAGTGCCAAAAATTGCTAAAGAAGGCTCAATAACTAACAATATGAATAGAACTGCGATTCACGATTGGAGTCCACCTTCAACTAGACCTACAAAAGCATTCGGTTATGATGAAACATTACCCTATGTTACCTCAGATGATTTTCATATTTATGGTGTTGAATGGGGAGAAGATTATTTGAAAATATTTAGAGATGGTAAATTTGTTTACGGCTTTACGCAAGACGAATTAGGTACAGATTGGGTATTGAACAATCCTATGGAAATTTGGATAGATTCAGAAATCTTTAAGTGGATAGGAGTACCACATAAAGAAGAATTACCAGCTACTTTCGAAGTGGAATACATGAGAGTTTGGCAAAAACCTTCTGATAATTTACTGGAAAAAGATCGGGCTTTTTACGGTTTTGAAGGGCCGATTTTATTTGAAGAAAATCAAAAACCTTTAACAATGGTTCCTGAAGATGCTGACGCTAATGATTATCAAAAATTTTGGCTTTTTGATGAAGGATCTTCAACATATTTAAAAATTACTGAAGGGCATTATGCAAGTGGCGTAGAGGCACTACAATTTTTTGGATATGGGAAAAATGATAGTTTAAAGGTTGATAAGGTAAAAGTAACTTCACCTAAAGGTGCTTTAAATATTCCTGCAGGAGATTTTATATTATCTATGAAACTATGGTTAGATCAAGGTCGTGTCGCAAATAAAATTCATGTACTTTTAGGTAACCCTGAAATTGAAGTAGTATTCGACGGACTTAAAGACTTACCTCGAAGACAATGGGTAACCATAGAGCAAAAGATTTCAAGAGCAAAGGCATCTGAATTTGATGATTTCTTGACTTTAGAAATTAGGAAAAGTGACCTTCCTAAAACGAAAGCTGCAAAATTATTTATGGATGATTTAGCCATAAAAAAAGTTAAATAATAAGAATATACAGTAATGAGCACATTTTCAAAACTTCATAATAAATCAATTACAAACAATTCAGAAAGCCCGTTTGTAAAATTAAAAAGTATCAATTTTGGCGATTGTAAATGGACTTCAGGTTTTTGGTCAGAAAAGGTTAAGAATGCTAAAGAAAAAATGCTTCCATACATGGGAAACTTATTGTGTGGTGACATTGGCCATGGGTTAAACAACTTTAAAATCGCTGCGGGAGAAAAAGAAGGCGAACATAAAGGTTTTTTTTGGCATGATGGTGATTTCTATAAATTTATGGAAGCCAAAATGTATATATATGGTTTGACTAAAAATGCTTCGTTATTAAAAGAACTTGATGAATATATTGAAATTATTGGTAAAGCTCAAGAGGAAGATGGGTACATACATACGTATGTTCAAATTACAAAAGGTGTAGACCGATTTGAGAATAGAAAATACCATGAAATGTACAACTTCGGACATTTGTTTATTGCAGGTTCTATTCACTATCGTATTACAGGGCAACGCAATTTCTTAGATATTGCCATTAAAATGGCTGATTTACTGTTCACTTATTTTATGCCAGATACTAAGCATTATCAGCGATTTGGATTTAATCAAACTCAAATAATGGGCTTGGTAGAGTTGTACAGAACTACAAGAGATAAAAGATATTTAAAGCTTGCTGAAAAATTCATTAATAGAAGAGGAACTTTTGAAATAAAACATGATGATACTACCGAAGGTTATCCAATTGGTGATATGGTGCAAGAAAGAACGCCATTAAGAGAATCTAAGGAGGCTGTAGGGCATGCGGTGTTGGCATTATATTATTATGCAGGTGCAGCCGATGTTTATGCTGAAACGGGAGAGAAAGCTTTAATAGATGCACTAGATAAGTTATGGGAAAATGTCACTGGTAAAAAAATGTATGTAACTGGAGCTGTTGGTCAAGCACATTATGGTGCATCAACTAGTTTAGATATGATTGAAGAAGGTTTTATTGATGCGTATATGATGCCAAATATGACAGCGTATAACGAAACCTGTGCTAATCTTTGCAATGCTATGTTTAGTAGTAGAATGATGGGTATTTACGGAGAATCTAGATATGCAGATATAGTTGAATTGGTATTGTATAACAGTGGTTTGTCAGGTATTAGTTTAGAAGGGAAAGATTATTTCTATTCGAACCCTTTGCGAATGGTCAATAATACAAGAGATTATGATGCACATGCAGATGTAACAGAAAGTCCTGTAAGACAACCCTATTTAGAATGTTTTTGTTGTCCACCAAACTTAGTAAGAACAATATGTAAAAGTTCAGGGTGGGCGTATAATTTATCTGAAAATGGAGTAGCAGTGGTGCTCTTTGGAAGTAATAATTTAGATTCTAAACTATTAGATGGTTCTACAATAAAACTAACACAGGATACGGAATACCCTTGGAAAGGTCTAGTGAAAATTACAATTGATGAATGTAAAGATTCCGCTTTTGAAATTAAAGTTAGAATTCCAAAATGGGCTGTTGGTAGCACATTAAAAATAAATGGACAAGAAGTAAATGTTGAGGTGAAACCAGCAACTTTTGCAACAATAAGTAGAGCGTGGAAGGAAGGTGATACTATTACCTTAGATATGCCAATGGAAGTGACTTTAATTGAAGGTCATAATAGAATAGAAGAAGTAAGAAACCAAGTAGCTGTAAAAAGAGGTCCAATTGTATATTGTATAGAAACTCCAGATTTACCTAAAGATACATCAATTTTAGATGTGTATTTTAATGGAAATGATCAATTCGAAGCAGTGCATAGAAATGAATTTTTGGAAGGCGTAACTGTAATTAATACAGAACTTTTAATTAGAGAAGATAAGAAAGATGATATGTATCAAACAGTTAAAAAACCATCATGGAAATCTCATAAAACACAGCTAGTTCCATATTTCGCTTGGAGTAATAGAGGGCAGGCAGAAATGACTGTTTTTATGCCAATTATTTGGTAAAAGATTCAGATAAAAAATAAAAAATGAAACAAGACAACTATTTAACAATTGTGAAATTATATTTTATTATTTCCTCAATTTTCATGTTTGTAGCATGTGCTCAAGAAAACCAAATAAATGCTGAGGCCATAAAGAATATCAAAAAAATTGAAAAGTTAATGGAAATAGCGAGGTCAAAATCCATTGATGTGACAAGGGAAGAATCTACTTTATGGTTTTCTAAAGAGTTTTTAAAATTTGCCAATTGGGATGAAGCAAATAAAGACAAGGTGGAAAAACTATTTGGCTATGATAGCTATTATGCAAAGGATAAAGAAAAATTTGCTGAAGAACTTCCCGATTTAGAAAGGCAGAAAGTGACAGAAATGTTAAATAATGCAATTTACAATCTTGAAAAAGTTATTGATGGAAGTGTTAAGAGAAGACCAGTGAATAAAATAAATTGGGGAAATATTGAGGTCGCTAATAACGCATTAAAAAGTAATGGGAAACCCGTTTTTCTATTTGATTATTTTTCTAAAACTGTTGGGGCGAAATTAACAGATTCTAGCATTTATAATGATCATTTGGGGGGCATTTTTCATGGGGGCCAAAGGTTATATGAAGTGAATATGGATAGAGCTGTAAACCCATTTATATTAAATGAAGACGGAACGTTTAATCCTGATAAATTAGAACTAATCACAGAAATTCCTGATACTAATGTGGGTTTTTTAATTCTTTGGAATATGGGCATGCCGCAATGGATTCATGATAAAGAACCCGAAGTAACTAAAGGGCGTTCTCTGTTTACAGGTTTTGATATTGACAATCCTTTAATGAGAGATGTATGGAGTAAAGTAATGAAGAAAACTGGCCAACTTACCAAAGGGAAAAAAGTAACTCAATTAGGGTATATCTTATCAAATGAGCCACATTGGTTTTCAGAAAAAGGTCATTGGACTCAGAATTTTAAAGAAATGAATTCTATTTCTTCTTATACCTTGAATAAATTTAGAAATTGGTTATCAGAAAAGTATAATGAAAATATAGGGCTGTTAAATGAAAATTGGAAAAGCTCTTATAGTGATTTTAATGCTATCGAAATTGAAATACCAATGGATAAAGTACTAAGAGGACAACCCATTTGGTATGACTGGTGCAGATATAATATGGATAGAAGCACAGAGTGGTTTACTTATCTGCAAGCACAGTTGCGAGAGACAAACCCAGATGCTGACACCCACATAAAAGTAATGCCAAAAATGTTTAGAGATGACTATCGTTCTCATGGTATTGATTTAGAGGCCTTAACGGAAGTTACTTCTATGATAGGAAACGATGCCAAAACTATGGGAGGAAGAAGTTTTAGATCCAAAAAACCTGAAAAATGGGAAGAGAAATATGCGTATTGGTGGGATGAAATGAGTTTGCCATTTGATTTTTTGGAATCAGTTGCTCCAAATAAGATAAATGTAAATTCTGAGACACATTATTTATCAGCTTCGGCGTGGAAAGACCTTAATACTTCGCCAGATTATGTTAGAAATGTATTTTGGTTATCAACACTTCAGGGAATGGATGTGGGAATTTCTTGGTTTTGGGCTCGTGATTCAGATGGTTCTCCAGAAGATAGATTAGAAGGTGAATTAAATTTCTTTGATCCTGCATTAGCAGGTTCTTATGCTGGTTCTGCTAACATGCAACCTCAAATGGTTAATGAAGTAGCTCAGGTTTACATGGACATGAATAGCTTCTCAGATGAAATAATGGCTCTCAGAGAACAACGGAGACCATTAAGAATTTTTCATTCAGAAACTTCTGCAATTAATAAAAAGAATCAAATGACCCAACAGTTTGAGTTGTATGAATCACTCTTTTTTGAAGGGTTCCCAGTTGGGTATGCCACTGAGAAAATTATTAATAAGCAAGATAATTCTATTTGGGAAGCCATATTAGTATACAAAACAGAGTATGTTACAGCTAGAGAATTTGAAGCACTTCAGGGCTATTTAAATAAAGGCGGAACAATCATCGTAGATAGTAAAGAAAGCTTGTCTTTAAATGAATATGGAATAAAGAGAGAAAAAGTGTTGTCAAATAATAAAGGAACATTAATAGTAATGGATGGCAATGTTTCAGCTCAGGATTTAAAAAGCATTGCATTAAAAACTATTAATGAAAGTTTGCCAGAAATAGTTTTAAAAGAAGATAATGGAACATCGTACAAAGGTTGTACATGGAGAGTTGTAAAAAATGATGATGGTAGATATATCATTAATATTTTAAATATTGGTAAAAATAATGCAACGTTAAATTTAGAATTTAAAAATGGTAAAAAAGCAAATATTATCAATATGATGAATGGACTAACTCTCAATAATACTTTTGACATCAAATCAAATGGAGTGCTTTTATTAGAAGTTTCTGATAAATGATTAATAGCAAAAAATCATTATTTATAAAGTATTACGGTATTTATGCCCCTCTTAAAAGCAATAAATTAAATTAAAGTTATATGCAGTTAAAAAAAAATGTAATATTTCTAGCTATTTTAATAGCTTCACTATCAGTGAAATATAGTTATTGTCAACATGAAAATAAAAATATTTTCAAAGAAGTTTTTAAAGAATTTCCAAGGCAAGAAAAAGACTTGCGTAAATGGGACTCACCCGTAATAGCAGATTTAGATCAAGATGGTCATGTCGATATACTTATAAATGATCATGGCTATGCAATTCAAGTGCAGTGGAATAATAGTGGTGAATTTTCAAAACCTTATGACATTATCATGGGAGATTTACATGGTGTTTCTGTAGGTGATTTTGATAAAGATGGTAATTTGGAAATTATCATGTCTCGTGGTGGAGGCTCAGGTAGTAATGCTAGAAATTCAAAAATATTTCGAGTTACTAAAGATCGCGAGTTTATTGAATTAGAAGATTTTAAAGAACCTTTGGCTATGATGCGAGGTAGAGTTGTTGCATTTATTGATGGTGATAATGACGGTGATTTAGACTTGCTAAATTTTGCTTTTCCTGATGCGACAAAGAAAGGTGAAAGCGAAAATTATATCTATGAAAATGATGGTAAAAGACAATTAATTTTACATGCAAAATTACCTGCCATAAAGGCTGATGGGCAAAAAACCTTAGTTACTGATTTCAATGGTGATAATGTCTTCGATATAATTTTATATGGTAATGGAGTGTTAAAAGCTTTTAAGGGCAATGGTGATTTAACATATCAAGATGTATCAAAAAAAGTATTTCCTATTGATATCGAAAATGTAACAGGAATCGCTGAAATCGATTTTGACAATGATGGTGATTTTGATTTATATATTACACGTGGTAATGATTTTGAAATAGGAGAAACCTTTTATGATAGTGAAACGAAAACTTTTGGTCTCTTTACCAAACGTGGTGAATTTCAATTTGAAGATTTAGAAGTTGGCGATGTGCTGAATATGGAGAATTTTCAATCGCAGTGGCCAACTAACGACACTTTTTTTATTGGAGAAGCCGCTTATGATTATGAATTTAAAGGTGAAACTCATTCAGGTAAAAATATCAGATTGGTAAATAGTGATGCACTTGGTTTTCCTGACCATCCTGATTATAAAGAAAAAAAAGGTTGGTATATTGGTTATGTGGGTAATAGAAAATGGCGAATAGGTGGTTTTCTATGGGCACCAGCCACTGGCATTATTCATGGTGTAGAAAGTTATCGTGAAGTAAAGCATTCAGAAGGATTAGAAGATATATTGCTTGAAAATAGAGGAAAAGAGTTTAAAGATGTTACTAAGGCATTTGGTTTGTCAAATAAAGAACATACAACAGCAGTAAGTGTTTCAGATTTAGATAATAATGGATATCAAGATTTACTTGTGGTTAAGCGAGGTGATTTAATTCACCCTAACGAATCCATCATATATTTAAACTCAAAGGCTTCCGGGTTTAAAAAACTTGAAAAACATAATATTATTTCCCCAGAATTGGGAGCCATCGGTATGGCAGTTGAAACATTTGATTATAACCAAGATGGAAAGGTAGACGTTGTATTAGGAAATGAACGCGGAAAATGGCATTTGTTTAAAAATGAATTATCTGAGGCAAAAGAAAATAATTATATAACTGTTGAGGTTGGTATTTCTAAAACGCAAAAGACATCTGCTTTAGGTGCTTTGGTTGAAATAGAGTCATGTGGAAATCGTCAAATTCAACGAGTTGGTAGCACTGGAGCTTCATATTCCCTAAGTCATAATAATTTTGTGAATTTTGGTCTAAGTAATTGCAAGTCCATTAAGGTGAAAGTGACTTGGACGAACGGAGAAACTGTATCCAAGACGATTTCAACAGTAAATAAAAAGATTAAAATTGGAATTTAATCAATCTAAAAAATAAAGTAACTAAACAGCAATCACTATGAGTTCATTCAAAAGAAATGCCTTTACGTACTCCACCATCGTTGCTATGGGAGGTTTTGTGTTTGGTCTTGATGCCGCATTAATTTCGGGAGCATTCAAATTCATTACAGCTGAATTTAATTTAAACCCTTGGCAGGTAGGAGCTTTAGGTTTTGGACCAGGTATTGGTGTATTAGTCGCATTACCACTTGCAGCTTGGTCTAGTAACAAATATGGGAGAAAGGCAACGTTAAAAATTATTGCTGCCATGTATTTAATTTCAGCATTGGGTTCTGCCTTTGCACCTTCTTTCGCAACCCTATTTGCTGCACGTTTTCTTGGAGGATTGGCTTTCAGTTCTATTACATTAGCAGCGATGTATATTGGTGAAATAGCACCAGCAGAATGGCGAGGAAAGTTAGTGTCTATGACGCAAATAAATATCGTGATTGGTTTAACAGCTGCTTATTTTATAAATTATTGGCTGTTACAGACTACCAATTCTAATGCAGAATGGGTGACAACATGGGGTCTACGAGAACATACTTGGCGATGGATGTTAGGTATTGAAATTATTCCAGCTCTAATATGGTTTGGATTATTGTATCTGGTGCCTCGAAGCCCCGCTTGGTTAGTTTACAAAGGGAAATACAATGAAGCTAAATTAACCCTAGCTAAAGTTATTCCAAATAGTGAAATTGAAGCACATGTTGCTGAAATGAAGGAAAGTGTTGAAAATAGTAATCAAGATAGGTCAGTTGGAACCCAATTAAAAGAAATCTTCGGTAAAAAAATGCGTATTGTGGCTATCGTGGCTTTTACTATGGCTATAGTTCAGCAATCTACAGGTATCAATGCCGTATTAACTTATGCACCAACCGTGATGGAGCAATTAGGTTTAGGTCAAAATGCAGCATTTGAGCAGGCCATTTGGATAGGATTAGTGAGTGTGATTTTTACTATTTTATCATTAGTGTTGATAGATAAAATGGGCAGACGTCCTATGATGATTTGGGGATTGGTTTGGGTAATTTTAAGTTTGGGAGTTTGTGCATACGGATTTGGTACTGCAAAATATGAAGTAACAAATGAAGCGATTGCTGAGATGCATGATATTCAGGATGTAAATAAATTAACTAAGTTGGTAGGCAAACAATTTGCCACAGATATTGAATTTAAAGAAGCTGTTAAAAGTGTAATGGGCGAGATTTCAGCACGAGATAATTCGAGTGTATTTTTACAGAAGTCTGCCGTTTTAAATGCCACATTAATTTTAATAGGGATTTTAAGCTTTATTGCCGCATTTCATTTTTCTGTAGGACCGATAATGTGGGTACTTTTGTCTGAAATTTTTCCAATTACTCTGAGAGGTATAGCCATACCATTTTTTGCTTTGCTTTCTAGTACTATCAGTGCATTAACTCAATTTTTCTTTCCGTGGCAACTCGCTAATATGGGTGCAAGTACTATATTTTTGTTTTACGGAGGGCTAGTATTTATAGGCTTGGCGATACTATTTAAGTACCTACCCGAAACGAAAAATTTAACAATTGAAGAAATTCAAGCGAAGTTACAAGTAAAGTCAAAGGTTTAGCTTTATTTGTTAAGGTTAAAATAGTACTCTTTTAAGGTAAAATTTATACATCAAATCGACTAAATCTCATATACATTTGGGTGCTTAAAGAGATTTTTAAAATGAAGAATATTCTATTTACTATTTTTAGTTTAACAATTATTAATTGTTGTGTAGCTCAACAATCTACTGTTTCAGTTGAGAAAAATTATAATAATTGGCAATGGGATAGTGTTTTTGTAGCCAAAAATAAATACATAAGTATAGCGGTTGTGCCTAAAGCAGCGGGAAGAATTCTTGAATATAATTTAGGAGACGTTCCATCTTTATGGTTAAATCCTAAAATGTTTGGTAAGTCTTTTAAACCAACAGATTTAGTAAAGAAAAATGAATGGCGAAACTTTGGAGGTTATAGATTAGTACCGTTACCGATAGAAAATTGTGCTATCGATAGTAATGGAGATAAAACACAACGTTGGCCACCGCCTGCAATTATTGGTGATAGTCCTTATGACGCCGTAATAACAACAAATGCAGAAGGTTATAAAAGTATAAAAGTAACTTCTGGTATACAAAATTTACCTGTTCCAACTTATAATGACAAAACGAAATTATTTAATCAACCAACTGCAATTGATGAACAATTGCAATATAGTAGAAGTCTTTACATTAAACCGAATAGCAGTTTGGTTTATATCAACCACACACTAAAAAACGCGGGAGATAAAATAATAAAAAGAGGAATTATGACTTCAAGTCAACATGTTTTTCGTAGTAATCCAGAATTAGAAGACGGTGAAAATTTTTTAGCCTACGTTCCTTTCAATAAAAATTATAAACTTCCCAATGGTAAGCAGTACGAAATTATGGGTACGGCTGATTCAAGATGGAGGTATGTAAATCGTAACAGAATGCCTATTGATAAAAATAACCCGGAAGATGTAAAGCGTTTTTATAATAATGGCACCAATTGGACAGGTGAAGTTACCCCCGGAGTTTTTGAAATGCATTATGATTATTATTTAATGAGTGGATTTCATATAATCTCATC
The DNA here is from genome assembly GCF_006065315.1 of Aureibaculum algae. GTDB lineage: Bacteria > Bacteroidota > Bacteroidia > Flavobacteriales > Flavobacteriaceae > Aureibaculum > Aureibaculum algae. The sequence goes on from NZ_CP040749.1 coordinate 969,781, forward strand.
AAAATCATGGGTTTGTTATGTGAATAAAATTAATAACACAGTCTTTGCTAAAATTTTAGAACCTTATAATCCTTCCTTAGAATATGACCATGGCTTAAATGTATCCATATTTATGAGTGGTATGGAAACAGGTTATCTTGAAACTGAAGTGAAAACACCTTTGTATACGCTCCAGCCTGGTAAAAGTTTTGATTATAAAGAGATTCATGGAGCTGCAAAAGTTTCTTCATTACCTGTTATTGATGTAAATGAAACTGGTGTTATCACACAAAAAATAAATTTTGATACTAAAACCAATAAATTAAAGGGGAGTTATGGTGTTTTTTATGAAGGAGATGCTGTAGTTCGTTTAATGGATGAAGCTAATAATATTATTAAAGATATTGATCTTCATAATGTAAATCCCTTAAGTGCTTTTATTATTAATTATACTTTAGAAAAATACAAGAAGGCGTCTAGAGCCATTATTTTAATTAAAGATGGAACTTCCAACGAACATATTCTTGATGAAGTGAATTTTAAAAGGCAGTAATGTTAATATTAAATAATTAAACTATATAATATGAGAATCGTAAATATCCTTTTTCTACTTGTGTTAATTGTTAGTTGTAAAACTAAAGAAGTTGCGGAGGAAGAACCAAATAAAAAACCCAACATTTTGTTTCTTGCTATTGATGATTTAAGGCCCGAAATTGGAGCATATGGTTCTGAGATAGCCATAACACCAAATTTAGATAAATTAGCTAGCCAAGGATTGTTGTTTAACAATGCATATTGTCAAGAACCTATATGTAGTCCTTCAAGAGCAAGTTTAATGACAGGGGCAAGGCCTGAAACTATTAAAGTGATAGAGAATTTTACTTATTTTAGAGATCTTAACCCCGATATTTTAACCTTACCGCAATATTTTTGGGACAATGGTTACGAAACAAGTAGTACTGGAAAAATTTATCATAACGAGAAGTTTGGTGATGCTAAATTATCATGGAGTAGAGAACCTGCATATGATAAAATGACAATTGAAAAAAGTAATACACCTGGAGGGTATGCTCTTACTGAGAATCAAGAGCTTTTCAGAAAAAGTACTGCTGAGGTAATAGAAAAGTATGGTAAGAATGCACCTAGAAATGGTTTGGGAAAAGGACCAGCTTATGAAAAAGCAGATGTTCCCGATACCTTTTACGACGATGGTTATAATGCAGAGTTAGCCATAGTAACCCTAAAGGATATGTTAGAGAAAAATCCTAATAAACCATTCTTCTTAGGAATGGGGATGAAAAAACCACATTTAGATTGGTTAGCTCCTAAAAAATATTGGGATCTGTATAACCCTGAAGATATTAAATTGGCAACCCAAACTACTGGCCCTGAAGGAGGTGCTGCAATGGGGCTTCATCCGTCATTTGAACTAAGGGCACGGTATGGTATTCCTAAAAAAGGACCGATAAGTGATACGTTGGCAAGAACTTTAAAACATGCCTACTTAGCAAGTGTAAGTTATGTTGATGCTCAAATAGGTAAAATGATTAATGCTTTAGATGAAGCGGGGGTTCGAGATAATACAATTATCATTGTTTGGAGTGATCACGGATGGCATTTAGGCGATATGGGTATTTGGGGTAAGGCGACTAATTATGAAATTGCAACACGTGTACCCTTGATCATTTGGACACCAGATATGCAAGAATCGGTACGGGGAACAAAATCGAATGCACTAGTGGAACTTGTAGATATTTATCCAACACTAACAGAATTAGCCGGACTCACTTTACCTGAGCATTTAGAAGGTCAAAGTTTTGTGCCGTTATTAAGTAATCCAGATAAAGAATGGAAACCAGCAGCTTTTACGCAATTTCCAACCCCAGCATTACGAGAATGGGCAGCAAATCCATTGTCTAAAGGTATGCGAGAAACATATTTTGGACCTTTAATTGAAGAGGTTGAAGGGAAAATAAAACAACAACTAGGTGATAAATGGGATAGGCCCTTATTTGAAAATTATTTAATGGGGTATACTATGCGAACAGAGCGATATCGATTTATGGTCTGGAGAGATTATAGAGACCCTGCTGCAGATCCAGTATTTTTTGAGCTTTATGATCATCAAAAAGATCCAACTGAAACAAAGAATATAGCAGGTCAAAACCCAGAACTTGTTGCGAAATTATTAGAACAATTTAATAAAGGCTGGAAAGGTAATATGGCTATTGTAAACCCTTAATATACAATAGAAATGAACAGCACTAGTATTGCGTTTTTTATTCTGGCACTGTTTTTATTTCTTACCAAAAAGTAATAAGGAAAATAATAACAAACATATGATTATGAGAAAATTGATATTAATTGCAATTGGAATTACTACATTTATTTGTAGTTGTTCACAGCCAAAATCAAAAGAAATAGCGAAAGTTAATAAGGCAGATGAAATTGTAGAAAGGCCTAATATTTTAGTTATTCTTTGTGATGATCTTGGATATTCAGATGTTGGTTTTAATGGGGCAAAAGACATTAAGACTCCTGCATTAGATAAATTAGCTAAAGATGGAACCATTTTTTCTTCAGCTTATGTCGCTCATCCATTTTGTGGCCCTAGTAGAACAAGTTTAATGACGGGTCGATATTCACATAAAATTGGAGCTCAGTTTAATTTACCACCAAATAGTGAAACGATTGGAAAAGGTATTGATTTGAATGAGACGTTTATAAGCAAAGTATTACAAGATTCTGGTTATGAAACTGGAGTTGTTGGTAAATGGCATCTCGGTTCAACTCCTCAATATCACCCTAATAATCGTGGTTTTGATGATTTTTATGGATTCCTTGGTGGCGGACATAAATATTTTCCAGAGGAGTATTTAACTACTTATGAAAAACAAAAAAAGGAAGGTGTAAAAGTTATTTTTGAATATTTAGTGCCATTAGAACACAATGGTGAAGAGGTTCGTGATACCGAATATTTAACAGATGCACTATCACATGAAGCGATAAGGTTTGTGAAGGATGCATCAAAAAAAGAAAAACCATTTTTCTTGTATCTTTCTTATAATGCACCACACGTTCCCCTTGAAGCAAAGAAAGAAGATTTAGAGAAATTTGCAGCCATTAAAGATAAAAAACGCAGATCATATGCTGCCATGGTTTATGCTGTTGATCGCGGGGTAAGCGAAATTGAAGAAGCCTTAAAAGCAACGGGACAGTTTGATAATACATTAATCGTTTTCTTAAGTGATAATGGAGGTAAGACAACCCAAGGGGCTACCAATTATCCTTTAAGTAAGGGTAAGGGCAGTACTCAAGAAGGTGGTTATAGAGTGCCTATGTTTTTTCATTGGCCAAATAAAGTACCAGCCGGAAAACGTTTTGATCATCCAGTATCCGCTTTAGATTTTTATCCAACTTTTGCAGGGCTTGCAAATGCTAAAATTCCTGAAGGAAAAAAACTAGATGGAAAAGATATTTGGAGTGATTTTTTAACTGGAAAAAATGCACATAAAGATGAAAATATTTATGTTTTACGTCATCGAGAAGGGTATACTGATGTGGGAGCAAGGTATAACCAATGGAAAGCATTAAAAGTTGACCAGAAACCTTGGCAATTATTTAATATTGATGAAGACCTAAGTGAAAAAAATGACTTAAGCAGAAGTCATCCTGAAATATTGAAGGAACTTGTTTTAAAGACAGAAGAATGGAGTAAAACGCACATTCAACCTAAATGGTTTCACGATGAGAAAACGGGCATAGAATGGAGACAGGATAGTATGCCTCATTTTGATAAAACCTTTAGTCTAATACCTTAATTTATTGATTTTTAAATTTGATAAAAGGGGTAAAATATGATTAGTTTAAGATAAAATTGTGAACATTAACGGGTAAGAAATGGTTAATTTTATTTCTCAAAATTAAAGGTTAATTGTTTGCTTAATAAAAGCTACACTAATAAAGATTATAATTATGACAATTGAAAAAATAGAAACTTTCATACTTAAAGATAAACTATCAAAAAGTTTTTTCTTTTCGCAATGGGAGTACTCAGAAAGATGTATTTGTGTAGTGAAAATAACCACGTCAAATGGAGAATTTGGATGGGGAGAAGGTTATGGTCCGGCAAATGTGCTTGAAGAAGGGATTAAATTTTTGGAGCCTTTTGTTATAGGTCAAAATCCTTTAGAAAATGAAGTGATTTGGCATAATATGTATAGAAAGACTTTGGATTTTGCCAGAAGAGGAATTCTTGTAGCTTCAATGAGTGCTATCGATATTGCTATTTGGGATTTGAAGGGGAAGATTTTAGGATTGCCAGTTTCAACTTTGTTAGGTGGAGCTCATAGAAAAAAAATAAGACCTTATGCAACGGGTTTATATTTTACTGATCATAAAAATCCTGCTAAAGATTTTACAGAAGAAGCAACTAGATATGTGAAACAAGGATTTAAGGCCATTAAAATGAAAGTGGGATTAGGGATCAAAGCGGACTATGAAAATGTAAAAAAAATAAGAGAAATTATTGGTGATGATATTCAGTTAATGGTAGATTCAAATCACGCGTATACCTTAAGAGAGGCAATCGCGTTATGCAAGAAAATTGAACCTTTTGATATTAGTTGGTTTGAAGAGCCAATATCACCAGAATATTATAAACAGTATAGTGAATTAAGAACTAAAACATCAATCCCTATTTCAGGAGGAGAATGTGAATATTTGCGATTTGGTTTCCATCAATTACTGAGAAATAATTCAGTTGATATTATTCAGCCAGACATTTGTGCTAGTGGAGGTCTTACTGAAGCTAAAAGAATAGCAGCATTAGCAAGTTCTTATGGTGTTGATTTAATTCCGCATACTTGGGGAACCGCAATTGGTATTCATGTGGCCCTTCATTTTATTTCTAATTTGGAAAATATTCCAGGAAGAATGTACCAACCAGATTTTTTAATTGAATATGATCAAACAGAAAATGGCTTAAGAGAACGATTAACCCATCCTAAAATTGAAATGGTAGATGGTATGATGGAAGTTCCTGATAGGCCAGGTCTTGGAATTGAAGTTGATGAAGATGTTTTAAGAGAATATTCAAGATCTAGCATTAAAATTAATAATAGTATTTAAGACGAGAAATAATGAAAACGCAAAATTTCGGATATAAAAAATTATATATAGATGGTCAGTTAGTTGATGCAGAAAGTGGAAAGAGAGAAGATGTTGTTTGTCCTGCAACGGGCGAAGTAATTGCTCAAGTTGCTAAGGCAGGAAAATCGGATGCGGAAAAAGCATTATTATCTTCTCAAAAAGGGTTTAAATATTGGTCAAAACTTTCTTTAATTGAAAGAACAGAATGGATGCATAAATTGCGTGATGCAATTTTAGAAAAAGAGGATGAGTTAAGAAATGCTATGGTTCATGAAATGGGTAAAACCTACGCGGGGTCATTAGAAGATATCCAAAGACTTACAGAAGCGTTGGAATGGTATCCGAACGCAATGAAAAATATGAGGGAAGAACAAATACCTGATTACGAGAGTACGCACACACATAAAATGATTGCCAAGCCAGCAGGTGTTGCTATTGCTTATTTAGCTTGGAATTTTCCATTGTTAAACGTAGGTTATAAAATTGGTCCAGCATTAGCATCTGGATGCTCTTTAATCATTAAACCATCTAGTTTATCGCCATTATCGACATATATGGTGGGTGAAATTTTGCACAATATTAATTTTCCTGCAGGCGTAGTCAATATTTTGGCAGGTTCTAGTAGCGAGGTAGCTACACCGATGACTACTAGTAAAATACCAGCAGTAATAACCATGATTGGTTCTACGCAAACAGGTCAAAAAATTATTGCAGATAGTACAACGTCTATCAAAAAATTAGGAATGGAATTAGGGGGTAATGCACCATTTATTGTTTTTGAAGATGCAGACTTAGAAATAGCTTTGGGCCTTGCAATTGGATTAAAATTTGGTAATACTGGTCAGATTTGCGTAGCTGCAAACCGAATTTTTGTTCATAAAAATATTTATGATAAATTTTTAAAAGAATATATAAAGAGAGCTTCAGAATTAAAAATAGGCTTTGGTATAAAAGAAAACGAAGACATTTTTATGGGGCCAATGGCTTCTAGAAGTGGTAGAGATAGAATGTTTAAATTAATAGATGATGCGGTTAGCAAAGGAGCTACCTTAGAATTTGGAGGTAAAATTCCAGAAGGTTTACCAGAAGGTGGAAACTGGATGCAGCCTTCAATAGTCTCTGGCACAACACCAGATATGAAACTATTCAGAGAAGAAATATTTGGTCCGGTTGCAGGTGTTATGCCTTTTGAAACTGATGATGAAGTTTTAGAATTAGCTAATGATACAGAATTTGGATTGGCATCTTATATTTTTACTAATGATAACAAGAGAATTGAAAGATTTACCGAAGAGTTAGAGTTTGGTGAAATTCAAATTAATGGTGTAAAATATGCTATTTATTTACCGCATGGTGGATTTAAAAATAGTGGTCTTGGTCATGATTGTTCTCACCTCGCCTTAGAAGATTATTTGGTTAAAAAACGTGTAACTTCAGCATTATAATTATGAGTAAAAATTTATTACAAAATAGTTTAAGGGAGGGTAAAACGTTATATGGTCCTTTTTGTAAAATACAAGATCCTGCAATTGTAGAAATCGCTGCTTTAAGTGGTTTTGACTTTGTAATTATAGATATGGAACACGGACCATTTAGTATTGAATCTACTCAAAATATGATTAGGGCTGCTGAAGCTAGAGGAATTACTCCTGTTGTGAGGGTTACAGAAAATTCTGAGACATTAATTCTTAGAACCTTAGATGTTGGTGCTAAGTGCATTCAAATACCTCAGATTTGTAAAAAAGCTGATGCTGAAAAGGTGGTTAAGGCTACTAAATTTTATCCGAAAGGAGAAAGAGGAATGTGTCGTTATGTAAGGGCTGCAGAATATACTAACATTAGTGCTCCAGATCATTTTGGAAAAGCAAATGATGACATTACTACCATTATTCATATTGAAGGGATGGAAGGTATTAACAACTTAGAGGAAATTGCACAAGTGGATGGGATTGATGTGATCTTTTTGGGACCCTATGATTTGTCTCAATCTTGTGGCGTTCCTGGTCAGGTTAATGATCCTAAAGTAGTAGATGCAATGAAAGGTGCTGTTGAGATAGCTAAAAAGTATGGGAAGTTTGTTGGTACTTTTACTGAGTCACCAGAAAAAGCAAAAATGTGGAAAGATATTGGAGTGCAATATATTTCTTACGCTGTAGATGTTGGTTTGGTAATGAATACTTTTAAAGAAATAACATGCCAGTTTAAGAGCTAAACGTTCTAATTCAAAAATAGAGTCCAATTAATTCGGTAAAAATGCTTTTTTGACGGGTTTATATGACTTACTTTTAGTACACTTTGTAATCCAAATATATGCTATTTATTTGGATTGTAAAATACAAATCGAGTATATATAAATATTGATTTGTTAAGAATAAAATGATCTATTCTCATAAATCACTTCAACTTATCGTTTCTTTGAACTTTTGCTGAAAATATATTTAACTTCATTAAGGATAATTTTAAATGGTGGTTAGATGAAGATTGAACTGTCTGTTCAATATAAAATCGTCTTCAAAAAGAGTACCATAATTCTCAAAATCAAGAGAGATTTTAAGTTGACTTATGCCAATTAGAGGTTTTTAGTCCTAATAAAAATCACTTTCCTTAATCAAATTTCTTCAACAAAAGGTTTTTAATCATTTTTTTTTACATTTCTAATTTATTCATGAAATTTGCACCTTTGTGTTCAATGAAATGTCAATAGAATCGTAAAATTTAAGAGACGCATCATTTGTCTTATAGGTTGATTGATTTGTGATAAGTATTAGAAGAACCTAGGTGTAAATTTGTAGCTGACTCCAAGGGATAATTAAAAATGAAATAGAAGGGCTTTGGAGCGATTTAAAAAAAAACGAACTATTTATTTTATCACCTCATTTATGAAACTCACTTTACAATTTAAAAAACCGAGTATTACATTAGTTTTAATGCTCATTATTGGTATTTGGAATTCATATAGTCAAAGTCAATTTAAATATCAAAACACATCACTTTCTAACGAAGAGCGTGTAGCTGACTTGATTTCACAAATGACTCTAAAAGAAAAGGTGTCTCAAATGAGATATGATGCTCCTGCAATTACTCGTTTGGGAATACCTACCTATAATTGGTGGAACGAATGCCTTCACGGTGTTGCTAGAGCCGGTGAAGCTACTGTTTTTCCCCAAGCAATTGGGATGGGTGCTACTTGGAATCCGGACTTGATGTTTAAGGTAGGTTCAGCAATATCTGATGAAGCAAGAGCAAAGCATCATAGTTTTGCAAATAGTAGTAGAAGGGGTATTTATCAAGGACTAACATTTTGGTCACCTAACATCAATATATTTAGAGATCCTAGATGGGGTAGAGGTCAGGAAACCTATGGTGAAGATCCTTTTTTAACGAGTAAAATGGCTGTTAATTTTATAAAAGCTTTACAGGGAGATGATCCAAAATATTTAAAAGTTATAGCAACAGCGAAACATTTTGCAGTACATAGTGGTCCTGAAAAGTCAAGACACGAGGATAATTATCACACCTCTAATCGTGATTTACGTCAAACCTATTTACCTGCATTTGAGGCGGCGGTTAATGATGCTAAAGTACACTCTGTAATGTGTGCATATAATCGCTATAATGATGAGGCTTGTTGTGGTAGTAATTTATTGTTAACAGATATATTACGCAATGAATGGAAGTTTGATGGATATGTAGTTTCTGATTGTTGGGCAATTAATGATTTTTGGGAGCCAAACAAGCATGAGCTTGTTGATACTCCGGAGGAAGCTGCTGCATTGGCTGTTGATAGAGGGACGGATTTGAATTGCGGTAGTGTTTTTGATCCAAACTTAACGGAAGCTGTGTTAAAGGATATAATTAAAGAAGATAAAATTGATTTAGCATTATCTAGATTATTTATGGCCCGCTTTAAATTAGGGATGTTTGATGGAGATGAAAATGTAAAATGGGCAAAAATACCTTACAGTGTAGTTTGCAGTCCAGAGCATTATCAATTGTCTGAAAAAGCAGCAAGAGAGGCAATGGTATTGTTGAAAAATGAAAACAATATGTTACCTCTTAATAAAAATATAAAGTCCATTGCTGTTATTGGCCCAAATGCAGATTTTGAACAAGTTCTTTTGGGTAATTATCACGGAACTCCACATAATAAAATAACTCCCTTAAAAGCAATTACAAAAAAGTTGCCAAATGCAACAGTTTATTACTCTCAAGGTAGTGAAATTGCTGAGGGTTGGCCATTGTTGACTGCAATTCCATCAGCTAATCTTAAAAATGGAGAATTTAGTGGTTTAAACGGTGAGTATTATCAAAATCAAAATTTTGAAGGAAAGCCCTCATTCAGTAGAAATGATGTTCAAGTAGATTTTAGTTGGTTATTAAAAAAGCCGATAGAAGAAATGAAGAGCGATGATTTTTCAGTCAGATGGACAGGGGAATTAATCCCCGAAGAAACAGGAAAATACAGAATTGGTCTTAAGGCGAGAACTGGAGGTAAAGTTTACTTTAATGATTCATTGCGAGTTGATTTTACTAATGAGCACGAACCTAAAACGGGGTATTTTGATGCTGAATTGAAAAAAGGGAAGGCATATACTGTTAAAATTGAATATACGAATCATCATACAGATTCGCAAGTGCACTTACTTTGGGCTAAAACGGATAAAAATTTATTAGAGCCTGCAATTGAAGTAGCTAAAAAGGCGGAAGTTATTGTACTCTGTTTAGGACTGTCTCCTGAAATTGAAGGTGAAGAAATGCCAGTAGTTCTAGAGGGTTTCGATAAAGGAGATAGGTCCGAAATTACGTTGCCAAAGTCGCAAATTAAATTAATGAAAGAAATTCAAGCTCTAGGTAAACCAACCATTTTAGTTTTAATGAACGGAAGTGCGTTGGCGATAAATTGGGCAGGTGAAAATATTCCAGCAATATTAGAAGCATGGTATCCTGGAGAGTTTGGTGGTAACGCCATTGCTGATGTATTATTTGGAGATTATAACCCTGCAGGAAGACTGCCAGTTACCTTTTATAAGTCTGTTGATGATCTGCCAGATTTTAAATCGTATGACATGGAAAATAGAACTTATAAATTTTTTAAAGGAAAACCTCTATTTCCTTTTGGTCATGGATTAAGTTATACTAACTTTACATATCGAAATTTCGCAGTGCCAAGTGGCGTAAAACCTGGGGAACAAATACCAGTATCAGTGGAAGTTACTAATGCAGGAGCGTTAAATGGAGATGAAGTAGTGCAATTATATGTGTCGTTAGATGAGAGCAATGAAAAAACTCCAATAAGATCACTGGTTGGTTTTAAGCGGATTCAATTAAAAGCTGGAGAAACAAAAATTGTAAAATTTAATATTTCTTCTGAGAAATATGCCTATATAAAAGAAAATGGCGAAGCAGAAATTAGAAAAGGAATGATTACCGTCTCAATTGGAGGGAAACAGCCTTCTTTTAGTGGAATAGCAGATGCATCATCGACTCAGGTAATAACAAAAAAAATAAAGATAACGAACTAAACGATGTTAATTTAAGATTAAAAACATGAACAAACAAATTGATCAACAAGCAGCTGATAATATACGTGCATTAGCAGTAGCAATGGTAGAAAAGGCAAATTCAGGACACCCAGGAGGTCCAATGGGAGGAGCAGACTTTATGCATATCTTATATTCAGAATTTTTTAATTATGATCCTACAGATATGACATGGCCGTTTAGAGATCGTTTTTTTATGGATGCTGGCCATTTATCAACATTAATGTATGCTCAGTATTATCTTTTAGGTAATTATAAGAAAGATGATGTTGCCAATTTTAGACAATGGGGTTCAATAACTCCTGGTCATCCAGAAGTTGATGTGAAAAGAGGAATAGAGAATACATCTGGGCCACTGGGTCAAGGTCATACTATGGGGGTTGGAGCTGCTATTGCAACCAAATTCTTAGAAGCTCGATTTGGAGATTGGATGAATTATAAAACGTATGGTTTTATTTCTGATGGTGGAGTTCAAGAAGAAATTTCACAAGGAGCAGGTAGAATTGCAGGACATTTAGGGTTGAGTAATTTTATTATGTTTTATGACTCTAATGATATTCAGTTGTCAAGTTCTACAGATGAAGTTACGAGTGAAGATACTGAAATGAAGTATAAAGCTTGGGGCTGGAATGTGTTGACTATAGATGGGCATAATCATGATGAAATTAGAGAAGCATTAACAAATGCTAACAATGAGACAGAAAGACCAACTTTAATTATTGGTAAAACCATAATGGGTAAGGGTTGTGTTGCTGCTGATGGAAGTATGTTTGAAGGCTATTGTGAATTGCACGGCCAACCGATAGGAAATACGGGAGCAGATTATGCAAAAACAATGGTAAATTTAGGAGCAAATACTGAAAGTCCATTTGATATTTTTGCCGATGTAGAGCAATTTTATAAAAACTTGATAGAACGAAAAACTGCTGAAGCAGCGAAAAAGAAATCAGAAATTGCGACATGGAAAAGTGAAAATGAAGCATTAGCTAAAAAATTAGATTTCTTTTTATCTGGAGAATTACCAGAATTAGATTTTGAATCCATTGAACAAAAAGCAGGATTGGCAACAAGAGCAGCTTCTTCTAATGTGTTAGCGTATTTAGCTGAAAATGTAGAAAATATGATTGTGTCTTCTGCAGATTTATCAAATAGTGATAAAACAGATGGTTTCTTAAAGAAAACACATGCATTACAAAAAGGAGATTTTAGTGGTTCGTTTCTACAGGCAGGTGTTGCGGAGTTAACAATGGCTTGTATTGCAAATGGTATTGCGTTGCATGGTGGAATTATTCCGGTAGTTGCAACATTCTTTGTGTTTTCAGATTATATGAAACCAGCTATTCGATTAAGTTGTATTCAAGAGTTACCTGTAAAATATGTTTGGACGCATGATGCTTTCCGTGTAGGAGAAGATGGACCTACACATCAGCCAGTTGAGCAAGAAGCTCAATTGCGATTGTTAGAAAAATTAAAAAATCATAGTGGTAATCCAAGTTTCTTAGCATTAAGACCTGCTGATTCAGCAGAAACAAGTGTGTCTTGGAAAATGGCTTTAGAGAATAAAAGCACGCCTTCAGGTTTAATACTTTCAAGACAAGGTATTAAAGATGTAGAAGCAATTGGTTCTTCAAGATATACTGAAGCTTTAGCGTCAGAAAAAGGAGGTTATTTAGTGAAAAAAGTTGAAAATCCAGATGTTGTTTTAATAGCAAACGGATCAGAAGTTGCCACTTTAGTTGCTGCAGCTGAAATTTTAGAGTCTAAAAATGGATTAAAAGTGAATATTGCTTCAATAATTTCAGAAGGATTGTTCAGATTACAATCTAAAGATTATCAAAATAGTGTAATTCCTAATGATAAGCCGTTGTTTGGTTTAACTGCAGGTTTACCAGTCAATCTTCAAGGATTAGTTGGTGCTAATGGCAGTGTCTTCGGGTTAGATCATTTTGGATATTCAGCACCGGCAAATGTGCTTGACGAAAAATTTGGATTTACAGGAGAGAAAGTAAGTAATGAAGTATTAGAATATTTAAAAACCTTATAAAAATAAATTATATGAAATTTTTTATAGACACAGCAAATCTTGACCAGATTAAAGAAGCTCAAGATTTAGGAGTATTAGATGGAGTTACTACAAACCCATCATTAATGGCAAAAGAAGGAATTACTGGAGCTGAAAATATTTTACAACATTACCGTGATATCTGTGAAGCAGTTGAGGGCGATGTATCTGCAGAGGTTATTGCAACAGATTATGAAGGAATGGTTAAACAAGGTGAAGAGTTAGCGGCCTTAAATCCTCAAATTGTTGTGAAATTACCAATGATTGCAGCGGGTGTTAAAGCGTGTAAATATTTTTCAGATAAAGGAATTAAAACGAATGTAACCTTGGTGTTCTCTGTTGGGCAAGCATTGTTAGCAGCCAAAGCAGGAGCTACTTATGTGTCTCCATTTTTAGGTCGTCTAGATGATATATCAACAGATGGATTAAATTTAATAAAAGAAATTAGGCTTGTTTATGATAACTATGGTTTCAAAACTCAAATATTAGCCGCATCTATTAGAAATACAATGCACGTAATTAACTGTGCAAAAATAGGTTCAGATGTAATGACTGGGCCTTTATCATCAATTACGGGATTATTGAAACACCCACTTACAGATAGTGGATTGGCTCAATTTTTAGCCGATTACGCGAAAGGTAATTAAGAACATTTTTTTAATGAGTTAGCCGGTGAATCAAATTTCATTGGTTAACTTTTTTGTATAATGATACGTCAGAACAAATTTATTGGTAATTTATTAATTGCAATTTCCGTTTGTTTTTTATTTCAATGTAAAAAGGATACAAAAAGCAGTTTAAATTTAAAGGATGACGCTCTAAAAAATCATGCTATGACTATTAGTAAAAGTAAGTATGGAACAACTCCTAGTGGAATTTCTGTAGACTGTTTTACATTAAAGAATAAAAATGGTGTTGAGGTTGAAATTATAAATTATGGAGGAATTGTAAAATCCATAAAAGTTCCTAATAAAAAAGGTACAATAGAAAACGTTGTTTTAGGATACGATTCGTTATCTCAATATATAAATGGTGATTCTTTTTTAGGTGCCACTATTGGACGTTTTGGAAACCGCATTGCAAATGGTAAATTTACCTTAGATGGTAAAGAATATACCTTAGCTTTAAACAATGCTCCAAATAGTTTGCATGGTGGAGATAAAGGCTTTGATAATGTAATTTGGAAGGCAACTACAAAATCAGATGAAAATTCTGTTTCTTTAGTCTTAAACTATCTTAGTGTAGATATGGAAGAAGGGTTTCCAGGAAATTTAAATACAACAGTAACGTTTACCTTAAATTCTGACAATGCTTTAGATATTTTATATGAGGCGAATACAGATAAAAAGACAATAATCAACCTAACAAACCATTCTTATTTTAATTTATCTGGTAATTTTAAGAATGACATTTTAGACCATAAATTACAAATACGAGCAGATAAAATAGTACCCGTAAATAAAAACCTTATTCCAACTGGTGAGCTTGTTTCAGTTGAAAATACACCTTTTGACTTTAGATCATTTAAAATAATTGGTGCTGATATTGATGCCGATAATCAACAAATAAAGTTTGGTTTTGGGTATGATCATTGCTGGGTGTTGAAAAATCAAAATGACGATGTAAGGCTAATTGCAGAAGCATATCATGAAGAAAGCGGAAGAGTGCTTGAGGTTTTTTCCGACGAACCTGGAGTTCAATTTTATACAGGGAATCATCTTAATGGCACGCATGGTAAAAGAACAGGATTTTGTTTAGAAACACAACATTATCCGGATTCTCCAAATCAGGTGAATTTTCCGTCAGTTGTGCTGGATGTTGGTGAAACTTATAGCTCAAGAACAGCTTATAAATTTTCTGTTAAGTAGCTTGTTGTTAGGGGATAACGATATAGAGAAAGTTCATGCTTTTTACCAAGATAGGTGTGCTAATTCTTACAAACAATTCATAGGTTTACTAAAAGGTACTTGATAATAGTAATGAAATATTAAGTATTTTTTTTATTTTAGAATCCGCTTATTTTAATAAAATAAAAATTTTCAATACGTATAAAGAACAATTACAGATTTATGTTAAAGGACGATAACAGTGTGGTAAATAGAGTGAGTTTGAAAAAACTGATGCTACTATTTCTTGTTTTTTGTTGTTTTTTTACAAGTAATTTGTCTGCACAATTGCCAAATTTGGACTACAGTTTTGTCAATATAAAAAATGGAATATCTAATGTTGCCATTTCTACAATTATTCAAGATCAGTATGGTATTATTTGGATGGGTACCAATGGAACAGGATTAATAAGGTATGATGGTATTGATCATATTTCGTACAAACATAAATTAAATGATGCTAGCTCTATAAGTAATAGTCTCGTTAATTGTGCAAAGTTAGATTCTAAAAATAGAATATGGATTGGCACTGAAGAAGGACTGAATTTGTACAATCAAGATTTAGATCAGTTTAAAAAGATTTCTTTGGGCAATGAAAAACAAACCAATGCTTCCATTCGTAGTATAGAGCAAGATAGTTTGGGTAACCTTTTTGTGGGTACCTATAAACAAGGGCTTTTTAAGTTGAATTTAGAAAGTTTTAAGTCTGAAAAAGTGTCCAATTCTACTATAAACAACCAATCTGTTTTCATAAATATAAATAGTATTCAGCTAGCAGGATCAGGAAGAGTATTTGTCGGTACAAATTTGGGATTAAAGGAAGTTGATGTGGAATCAAATTCATTAGTTAATGTGGTTTATGTTGATAAAAACGAGAGAACACCAATAGCTAATTTTATAGAAGCGATGTTGGTAGATACCGATAATAATTTATGGGTAGGTACTTTGTCTGACGGTATTTTTAAATTTAAGATTGGGAATGGTCCTGGTAACGAACTAACTGAATATAATCATTTTGCGATTTCTGATAAAATGATTATGACGATGATTCAATTAGACGACCATAGCTTGATGATCGGTACAGAGAATGATGGACTATTTCATTTAGAGACTTCGGGTAAAGTAATTAAGAATTATTTACTGAATAAGCAAGATGAAAAAAGTATTCATTCGAATTCTATCTGGTCGTTATTTTTAGATTCAAATAAGAGAATTTGGATGGGGTATTATAATAGTGGTCTGGCAGTAAGCGATAATTTATATGATAAGTTTAGAAATATAGAGAGTTTATCACGTAATCCAAATTCTTTAAAAGCAAATTCCGTTATGGGAATTGTAAAAGATAAATCAGATAGGTTATGGATTGGTATGGATGGTGGTGGTATAGATATTTATAATCTGAAAACGGACAAATATACACATATTAATAAAGAAGAAAATTTTCCTTATTCTGGATTGACGAGTGATTATATTGAAACTATTTTTATTGATAGTAAAGAGAATATTTGGGCTGGAAGTTGGGATAGTGGTATTTTTCTCTTGAAGAAAGGACATAAAAAATTTATTAATTACAATATAGAAAATACAAAAGGGAAATTAACTTCAAATACCATACTAAGTATTAGTGAAGATCCAGATGGTACTATTTGGATAGGTACTTTTTTTAAAGGGCTTCACTCTTTTGATCCAGTTAGTAAAGAAATTACGCATTATAATTCAAAACCTTTTGTTGAAAATGGCATTACTACGAGTGACGTTAGAAAGGTGTTAGTTGATCCAGAAAGTAACATTTGGTTGGGTACTACGAAGGGGTTGTTTAAGATAAAAAAAATACCCAGTGGCCAGTTTTCAATAGTTTCTATGGAAAAAAGGTTATCTGAAAAATATGGTAATTATGCCAGTGCGAATCATATTTTATCATTACACTTAGGTACTGATAATATTTTATGGATTGGTACAAGAGGGGCTGGTTTGTGTAAATACAATCTTAATACTGATGAGCTAGAGTGGTACAATAGGTTGTCGGGTTTACAAGAGGAGAATGTCGCAGGAATTATTCAAAGTAAAGAAGGAGATTTATGGTTAACAGGTAATGAAGGCATCTCAAAATTAGATAGAAAGAATAATACTTTTATAAATTATACAGTCAATGATGGTCTACTTTCCAATGACTTTAATTTTAATGCTGCATTAAGAGATAAAGAGGGTATTCTTTACTTCGGTAATTTTAAGGGTATTGATTATTTTAATCCTAAAGACATTAAAATTAATAATAGCGTGCCTTCATTATATTTAGTGGGTTTTAAATTATTTAATGAATCCGTACTTCCTTATCAAAAAAACTCACCATTAAAAAAAGTAATTGCAGAAACTAAAAGTATTACGTTAGATAATTCACAATCGGTATTTACAATAGAATTTGCTGCTATTAATTATACAAGACCTGAAAAAAATCAATACGCTTATTATTTGGAAGGCTTAGAAAGTTCTTGGAATTATGTGGGTAATTTACGTAGTGCAACGTACACACATTTAAATCATGGAGAATATGTTTTTAAATTAAAAGCGGCTAATAATGATGGCGTATGGAATGAAGTGCCCTTAAGTTTATCTATTAAAATTCTACCTCCATGGTGGAAAACGAATTGGGCATTTTTGACCTATTTCGCTCTTCTTTTATTGATTTTATATTTACTCTATAATATCACACAGAACAGAATTAGAGAAAAACAAGTAATCGCTAATGAGAGAAGTAAAAGGTTTCAAGAAGAGGAGTTAAATGATAAGAAATTTCAATTTTTTACCAATATATCTCATGAGTTTAGAACACCATTAACACTTATTCTAAGCCCGTTAACAAATTTAATTAACAATAAAGTTGTGAATTTTCCTGATGATGTCAAAGGAAAACTTCAAATTATTGAAAAAAATGCAAAAAGATTATCAAGGTTAACCAATGAGTTAATGGACTTTAGAAAATTGGAGCAACATAAATTAAAAATTAAAGCGAATAAAATTAATCTAATTCCATTTTGCGAAGATATTGTTAGTTACTTTGACGAAGAGGCCACTCGGAGGAATATTTATTTGAATGTAGATGCCGATGTTTCCGAATTAGATTTGTGGGCAGATAAAAATATGCTTGAAAAGATAATTTTCAATATTTTGTCCAATGCATTTAAAGTTACTCCAGAAGGAGGTGCTATTACTATCGAAATATCAATGAAAGATTCGAATTCTAAATTAGAGAAATTGAACGATAATTTACTGATAAAAGAATATGTAGCCATAAGTATATCTGATACAGGCCCGGGTCTAGAACCTGAACAATTAACTAAAATATTTGAGCGGTTTTATCAGGTTGATAATTTAAATAAAGCGTATTATGGAGGAACAGGCATAGGTTTAGAGGTTGTTCAAAGTTTTGTTAGATTACATAGAGGTGCTGTTGATGTGGAAAGTGAAATAGGTATTGGAACAAAATTTAAAGTGTTATTGCCTTTCGGTAAAGAACATTTAGATAAAAGTGAATTGGCAAGCGTTAGTGAGTCAGAAAATTTTGTAAGAAATAAACAACCTTTAATAGAAAATTTATCAAATGAGCAAAACAAAATTGGTCTAATAGAAAAGGGTTCAAGGTCAGATACGCTTTTAATAGTTGAAGATAATGTTGAGTTGAGAGATTATTTAAAAGGGGAATTAGAAGAATTCTATAAAATCATTGCAGCTAATAATGGTGTTGAAGGCTTAAAATTGGCTAATGAAAATTTACCAGATATTATTATCAGTGATATTATTATGCCAGAAATGGATGGGCTTGAATTTTGTAAAAAAATTAAGACTGATATTAGAACCAGTCATATACCAATTTTAGTGCTTACGGCCAAGTCTAAATTAGATGATAGAATAGAGAGTGTTGAAATAGGGGCCGATGCCTATATGAAAAAACCTTTTGACATGAGGTTAGTAAAATTAAGACTTGCACAACTAATACAGAGTCGAAAACTAATCTTCAATAAGTATTTTAGTGAAATTAGTGGAGCTGAAGAGAATAAAAATGCGACCTCTATTGATAAAGAGTTCATACAGAAAATTTTGACTTACATTAATGATAATATTAGTGATTCAAATCTCAGTGTTGAAATTCTAGCATCACAATTAAACCTTAGTCGCAGTCAATTATATAGAAAGGTGAAAATGCTAACGGGTCAAACGGTTAATGAATTTATTAGAAATATAAGATTGCAAAGGGCAAATCAATTACTGGAATGTGGAAGTGCTACCATAAGTGAAATTTGTTATCAAGTGGGCTTTGCATCTCCTTCTTACTTCACAAAATGTTTTAAGGCTCACTTCGGAATTTTACCTACCGAGGTTAAGGTTAAACAATAGTAGAAGTTATACAATTAACTTCGGACTAACCAATTTGGTATATCTACAATTTGTTTAAACCTATTAGAATATTCGATAATTACCAATAAAATAAACCTAAAAGTTGGAGTAATTATCACTTGTTTTGAATCATTGTAAATGTGATATCCGTAAAAAAACAATTGAAATTATATCAATTGACATAATTTTGAGACTTTTTTTTGAATAATACAAATGATGCATTCAATATGTTTAATACGCTAGTTTAACCATGTTCAGAGCATTTTGCAACAAATGTATTATGCGATGCAGGATTTGTATTATAATTGATATGGTACAACTTTCTATATTTGAAATCTGAATTAATCTGATCACAATCGTAGATAATCATTTTAGAGAACAGGATGGTACAGGTTAATTCTTACTTTGATTTAATTTAAAATTGTACTAATTAGATTAAAAAAAATAGCATAAAATTTTACTAACTTAAATATATTAAATATGATGAAGCTTAAAATCGCAATGATCGCTTTGGTGATGATTTGCACACAAAGTGTTCTTTCACAAACTAAAACCGTAAGTGGAACGGTAATAGATAGTGACGGGATGACACTACCGGGAGTTACAATTCTCGTAGTTGGAACAAGTAATGGTGTAACTACTGATTTTGATGGTAAATATCAAATCGAAAACGTAAGTGCAACAGATCAATTATCATTCAGTTTTATAGGAATGAGTACACAAACAATTACTGTTGGTGCACAATCAACTATTAATGTAACTTTATTAGTTTCAGCCGAAGCTTTAGACGAGGTTGTAGTAGTTGGTTATGGAACACAAAGCAGAGCAGAGGTTACTGGAGCAATTTCTTCAATTGATTCAGATGAACTAGCTGCACTTCCAGTTGCAACTGCAGAGCAAGCCTTACAAGGTAGAGCATCTGGTGTAACTGTAATAAACAGTGGTTCTCCTGGTACAGCTCCAATAGTGAGAATTAGAGGTTTAGGTACGGTGGGTAATAATAATCCATTATACGTTATTGATGGTGTTATTACAGGTAGTTTAGCTGGTATAAGTACCAATGATATTGAATCAGTAAACGTTTTAAAGGATGCTTCCACAACAGCAATTTATGGATCACAAGGTTCTAATGGTGTGGTTATGGTAACCACTAAAAAAGGAAAATCAGGTAAAGCCAAAATTTCCTTTAATACTTATGCAGGTTTTCAAAATATAACGCAAAGATATGATGTGTTGAACACACAACAGTATTTACAATATGCAAATGATGCATTTAACTTTACACCTTCTTCTCCTAATAGTTCTTTAAATGCCGAGACAAATTGGCAAGATGAAATTTTTCAAAGTGGAGTATTACAAAATTATGATTTAAGTGCTTCAGGCGGTAACGAAAATTCTAATTATAGATTTTCAGCGGGTATTTTAGATCAAGAGGGAGCAGTTGTTGGAACTGGATTTAAAAGGTATTCTTTTAGAGCGAATAGTGGATTTACATCTGGTAAATTTAAATTTGGCGAAACTATGGCCGTATCTTTTAACAGCCAAAACCCAGAACTTTCAGATGGAGGTCGTTCGATAATTGAGCATGCGATAAAAATGGCACCTTATTTAAGTGTATATAATGCTGATAATTTAGGTGGATTTCAAGGTCCAGATAATACTTTAGATGGTCAGGATGCTGTAAACCCAGTAAGAATTATGGAATTAGGTAATAACCTAAATAAGACAACTGCGATTACAGGTAGCTTATTTGCAGAATTTGAAATTATTGAAGGATTAAAATTTAAATCTCAAGTTGGTTTAGACTACTACTCGTATAATAATAATAGATTTGTACCATCATATAATGATGATAGTGTAGCAGGGGCTTTTACTGGCTCACAACTTTTTGCATCAATAACAAAAAATACAGGTGTAGGACAGACGGTCACATTTACCAATAGTTTAAACTACGAAAAAACGATTGCAGATGTGCATAATTTTGATGTATTATTGGTGGCTGAAAAATATGAAAACAATGTGTCTTACATAAATGCTGCTAGTCAAAATCTTATTAGTGATGAGGTAGATCAAGTTTCAGATCAAGGTTCTGCTTTGAAGAGTGAATCTTTTGAAACCAATAGAATTGGTTATTTAGGAAGGGTTAATTACAATTATGATGGCAAATATATTTTTGCTGCTTCTATTCGTAGAGATGCTTCATCACGTTTTGGTGAAAATAATCGTTGGGGTACTTTTCCTTCATTAGCTTTAGGTTGGAATATTGCCAAGGAAAGTTTTATGGGAGATAGTAAATTCAGTAATTTGAAAATTAGAGGAAGTTGGGGGCTTGTAGGTAATGACAATATTTCAAATTATTTATATAGTCCAACACTAACCAGTGATTTTACCTACCCAATTGGAGGTGTAGCAGCAGTAGGTACTACCGCAGCAGGTTTAGCCAATCCAGACTTAAAGTGGGAGGAAACTACCATGGTTAATATCGGTTTAGATTTTGGTCTTTTTAATGAAAAAGTTACAGGTTCTATTGAGTACTATAAAAATACGAGTGATGACTTGTTAATGAGCAGAACAACGCCTGTATCTTTAGGATTCCATGCGGGGTCAATTACAGAAAATGTGGGATCAGTGGAGACCAATGGTTTTGAATTAAATTTAGGCTACAATCATTACGGAGATGATTTCTCATGGTCAGCCAACCTAAACTTAGGGACTAGTAAAAATGAAGTAAAATCTTTAGGTCAATTAACTGAGATTACTGGTGCACTTTTTGAAGGATCTGATATTTCAAGAATATCGGTAGGTGAATCTTTATTTTACTTCTATGGTTTAGAAACGGATGGTATTTATCAAACGCAAGCTGAGGTTGATGCTGTATTTACGGCTAACCCTGGCCAAACAACGGTTCAGCCTGGAGATATTCGATTTGTAGATCATAGTGGTGATGGAGATATAACTTCTGATGATAGAGTTGTTATCGGTAATCCTTACCCTGATGTAACATATGGTTTAAATTTAAGTGGTGATTATAAAAATTGGGATCTTAATTTATTTATTGCAGGAGTTGCAGGTAATGATGTCTATAACACAAATATTTATGATTTAGAAGGAATGCCGAGATTGTTTGGAGCAGGTACTGCTGTTTTAGACAGATGGACGCCAAGTAACGCTTCTAATAGTGTGCCTAGGGCAGGTGGAGCTCCGCAAAACGTTGCTATTTCTGATCGATTTGTAGAAGATGGTTCGTATACAAGGTTAAAAAATATATCTTTAGGCTATACTTTACCAGAAAACGTATTTGGAGAAAAATTATTCTCTTCATTTAGAATTTATGTAAGTGGACAAAATTTAATTACATTATCTGACTATTCAGGTTTGGATCCAGAAATTGGAAATTCTACAGTGCTAACGAATTCGGCATTCGAAACAGGAATTGATAGAGGTAATTATCCTCAACCTAAAACATTTTTGTTGGGTTTACAAGTTACATTTTAATAAATAAAAATATAAATTATGAAAAAATATAAATTAATCTTTACAATTTTCACTATGCTATTGCTTGTAAATGCATGTAGTGAAAAAGATTTGGAGTTAACAAATCCAAATCAATTGTCACCTGACACCTTCTTTAAGAATGAGGCACAGGTTCAATCTGCGGTAAATGCTGTATATGCAAACTTTCAAACGCATGGTATGTATTCTAGAGGAATGTTTTTTTCTTCCGATAATATGTCACATGAAAATGCGGGTAATCCACAATTGGAAGCAGATAAAAAACAATATCTAGATTTTTCTTTTGATTCTAGTCACGGGCTGAATAAGGCCTTTTGGGATAGTTGTTTCAGGGGAGTGAATAAAGCAAATTTTGTAATAGAAAATAAAGAAGCGATAGATGTCATACCAGAAGGTTTGATGAGTGCCACTACCAAAGCGAAATTTATTGGTGAAGCTAAATTCTTAAGAGGACTGTATTATTTTTGGTTAGTCGTTAGATATGGTGATGTTCCTTTGATTACGGTAATTCCAGAGGCTCCAGTAGGCTTTCCGAAAAGTTCAGCAGATTTAGTGTATCAGCAAATAATAGACGATTTAAAAGATGCCCAAAACACATTGCTTGACAAAGGAGATGAAGATAATGGTAGAGCTAATAAAGGAGCTGCTACAGCATTATTAGGTAAAGTGTATTTATATAGAGGTGAGCATGCTTTAGCATTAGCTGAATTTAATAAATTGTCAGGTTATGCCTTAGAGGCAAACTTTTTTGATAATTTTAAGGAAGAAACAGAGCATGGCGTTGAGTCTATTTTTGAAATTGAATATGATGATGATTTAGGGTTCTCTGCACAATGGAATTCTGATGTTTCTGGAGCTGGTCCAAATGAAGCTACTTTTAGAGGTCAAGAATACGGTTGTTTAGATTGGTTTAACGTGTATCCTTCAGATGATTTGTTAGATGAATATGAGGCAAATGATACTAGATTTGGTGATACTTTTTACTCTGTTGGTGATTCTTATAAAGCTGGAGAGTTGACAATTACTACATCAAATTTAACTGTTGGAACAGATGTTCGAAGAGCGGGTTGGAAAAAGTATCAAAATTATTATAAAGATGCTGCTGAAGATCAAACTTCAGGTATAAACTTTAAATACTTAAGATATGCAGATGTGTTATTAATGATGGCTGAGTGTGAAAATGAAGTGGGAACGCAATCAGATGCAGTGGGTTATATTAATAGAGTAAGACTAAGAGCTGGTTTAACGGGGTTAGCAACAACCTTAACTAAAGACCAAGTTTTTGATGCAATTGTTCATGAACGTAAGGTAGAGTTAGCAGGTGAACAAGTTCGTTTTAATGATATTATCAGATGGGGTAATGCATCTACTGAATTAGTAGGAACCAATTTTCAAGCAGGTAAGCATGAATTAATGCCAATACCAGATGCGGAGATTAGCTCAAATGAAAACATCAATGCTGAAGATCAAAACCCTGGTTATTAATATTTAAAAAAAAATATTATTTGAGTTAGTTTGAAAACAGCGTATTAATATTTAATACGCTGTTTTTATTTTACGGTATTAAAAATTCTAGTGTTACTTTATAATGTTAATATTTTTTAGATGAGAAATTGGCTTTGTATTCAAAGTGATATTCATTCTCTTAACTAAATATATTCAATCTAAATTACCAATAAAAACAGTAAAAAAGGACCCTTTTTTAGTTCATAATAAGGCAACATTATTTATCTTTAATGCAAAATTTATTCAAAAAAAAGTATAATATTTATAATTGTTAGAATGATTAATAAAATTAAAATATTCGTAGGTTTCTTTGGTTTGCTACTATTATTAAATTGCACAGAGTCAAAGAAAACAAGTCAAGAAAAAATGTTTACCAGTTTAAGTGAATCGGATACTGGAATAAACTTTGCCAACAATTTGACAGAAAATGATTCTTTAAATTATTTTTCCTATTCCTATTTGTATATGGGAGGTGGTGTAGCCGCAGGAGACATCAATAATGATGGTTTAATAGATATTTATTTTACAGGTAATCAAGTCTCAAATAAATTGTATTTAAACAAAGGAGATTTAAAATTTGAAGACATAACAGAAAAGGCTGGTGTAGCAGGAGATGAACGATGGTATACAGGGGTAACCATGGGAGATATTAATGGCGACGGATTCTTGGATCTTTACTGTTCTGTAGGAGGTAAATTTGCTCCTAAAAACAATCAATTATTTATAAATAATCAAGACGGAACTTTTACGGAGATGGCAGAAGCATATCACTTGGATGATATAGGAAATGGTGTGCAGGCAACTTTCTTAGATTATGATAGGGATGGAGATTTAGATTTATATGTAGCCAATTACCCTCCAACTTTATTTACTTCGCCAACATTTGTTTATGCATATAAGATGAATAATGTGCATGACATTGAGTCCAATCATTTATTCAGAAATGACGGCGAAACCTTCACTGATGTAACAGAGGCAGCTGGTTTAAAAGCTTTTGGTCTTAGTTTAAGTGCTACGGTAGGCGATTTAAATAATGATGGTTGGCCAGATCTATACGTTTCGCAAGATTTTAATTCACCAGATTTTATGTACCTCAATCAACAAGATGGTACTTTTAAAGAAGTGTTAAAAGAGGCTACTGCTCATACTGCATTTTATGGTATGGGGTCTGACATAGCTGATTTTAATAATGATGGCAATCTTGATATTTTTCAAAATGATATGGATGCCAATAGTAATAAAAGACAGAAAGCGAATATGGCAAGTATGAATCCGCAACTTTTTTGGGATGTAGTAAATGCTGGTTTTCATTATCAATATATGCAAAATTGTCTTCAAGTAAATTCAGGTGTTTTTAACGATGGTGTGCCTTACTTTTCAAATATATCAAGACTAGCAGGAGTTTCTTCTACGGACTGGAGCTGGGGGCCTTTATTTGCTGATTTTGACAATGATGGTTTCAAAGATTTATTCATTTCTAATGGAACAAGAAGAGAAATTAATAATAATGATTACTTCAACCGGTTAAAAAAGGTGAAAGTTGAACAAGATACCATGTTGAAATTAAGTTTGGAAATTCCTTCTGAAAAAATTGATAACTTTATGTTGAGAAATACAGGAGATATGAAGTTTGAAAGAAAGAATGAAGATTGGGGTATTGAATTTAAAGGTTTTTCGAATGGAGTTGTATATGCAGATTTAGACAATGATGGAGATTTAGAGGTAGTAACTAATAATATTGATGATAAAGCTTCGGTTTTTAAGAATAATAATGCCAAGGCAAATAACTACATTACTGTAAAATTTGAAGATGAGTCTAAAAATAAATTAGGAATTGGGAACAGAGTGTATTTGAAAACTGGAGAAAATACACAATTGCAAGAACTTACATTGTCGAGAGGGTTTCAATCTTCAGTAGCTCCAGAATTACATTTTGGAATTGGTAAAGCAGAAAAAATTGATGAATTAAAAGTGGTTTGGACAGATGGAAAAGTACAAGTTGTAAATAATCCAACCATCAACAAAACAATAATTCTAAAGCATAGTGATGCTTCCGAAGAAAAGGTAGAAGTCTCAACGAGTGATAAATTATTTATGACAGATACTAGTAATCTATTTCCTTCTTATAAACATGAAGAAAATATCAATGATGATTTTGAAAATCAAGTCTTATTACCACATAAAATGTCAACTTTTGGTCCTGCTCTAGCTGTAGGCGATTTAAATAATGACAACTTAGAAGATTATTACATTGGTGCTTCTAAAGGTAAAAAGGGAGCTATTTTCTTGCAAAATGAAAATGGATTTAAAGAATCGACTCTTGATTTTGATGAGAATAGTGAAGATCTTGGAGCCACAATTTTTGATGCTGATGGAGATGGTGATAATGATTTGTATGTAGTCAGTGGAGGCTATGAGTATAAAACTGATTCAAAAAATCTACAAGACAGATTGTATTTAAATGATGGGAAAGGAAATTTCACCAAAGCAAATGAAGGCACCTTGCCCAAAATGATTACAAGTGGTTCTAAAGTATATCATGCAGATTTTGATGCTGATGGTAAAGAAGATGTGTTGGTTTTAGGTCGTCAAACTCCTGGAAATTATCCGTTACCTGCAAGTAGTTATTTACTGAAAAATAATAGTAAAAATGGAATTGCAAAGTTCGATGTGTTTACTGAAATGATGCCAAAGGAATTTACCGATTTGGGTATGGCCACTAGTGCTGTTATTACAGATTATAATAATGATAAGATGTTAGATATCATCGTTGTTGGTGAATGGATGCCAATTCGTGTATTTAAAAATACCAAAACAGGATTTAGTGATGTCTCTGAAGAGCTTGGGCTTACTGTAGATACCACGGGTTGGTGGTGGAGTATCAATCAAGGCGATTTTGATAATGATGGTGATATGGATTATATCCTAGGAAATAATGGCTTAAATTATAAATACAAAGCTAATGAAAATGAAACCTTTGATATTTTTGTTAATGATTTTGATAAAAATAATAAAAGTGATATTGTACTAAGTTATTATAATGGAGGGAAACAATATCCCGTAAGAGGACGTGGTTGTTCTTCACAGCAAATACCATCAATAAAGAAGAAATTCGAAAATTATGAAACATTTTCGGAAGCCACTTTGGTCGACATCTATTCAGAGAAAGCATTAAATGCTTCTTTACATTATCAAGTAAAATCATTTGCTAGTATTTATCTCGAAAATCAAGGAGACAAATTTGTGATTCACCAACTTCCCGTAGAAGCTCAAGTGTCAAGTGTTAATAAAGTTTTAATTGACGATTTTGATAAAGATGGGGCATTAGATGTTTTATTAGCGGGTAATCTTCATATGTCTGAAGTAGAAACACCTCGTAACGATGCTAGTTATGGTATGTATTTAAAAGGAAATAATAAAGGATCATTTGAAGCTATTCCAGCCTCTGAAAGTGGCTTTTTTATGCCTGGAGATGTAAAAGACATCCAAACAATTAAAGTGAAAGGTGATAATTACATTATTTCGGTGAAAAATGATGACTATGTGCAGTATGTAAAGCAAAATAAGTAAAATGATGATTTTAAAAAAAGAATATAATTTAGTTTTAAAGTTGTCCATTATTTTGTTACTCGTAACAGGTTGCAAGGAATCTGAACCGTCACAAGTGGGTTTGAAAGATGCTGCAAATTTTCCAATTGGTACCGCTGTTCGTATCAGAACTTTACTGTCTGATTCAGAACTGCAAGTGTTAGAAAAGGCCAATTTTAATAGTATCACTGCAACTAGTGATATGAAAATGCAGCAAATTCTTCCAAAAGAGGGAGCTTATCATTGGTCTAGAATTGATAGTATTTTAAATTATGCAGAAAAGAACGAGCAACGACTTTTTGGGCACAATTTAATTTGGCATAGCTCAACGCCAAAATGGGTTGTTGAAAAGGCAGCGAAAGACAGTTTGTGGTTAGCTGAATTTATGAAAGAATATATTCATAAATATGTGGGCAGATATAAGGGTAAAGTCCATGGATGGGATGTGGTAAACGAAGGGTTAGAAACTAAAGGTGGAGCTTATAGAGAAACGATCTGGTATAAAGCGATGGGTAAAGATTATATAGCGAAGGCTTTCACATATGCTCATGAAGCAGATCCTGATGCTGTATTATTCTATAATGATTTTAATATTGAACGTGACACTGCTAAATTAAATGGAACACTTCGCATGGTGGAAGAATTAAAGGCACAGGGTGTTCCAATTTCTGGAATTGGATTTCAAATGCATATACGAATGGACATTCCTGATGAAACAATAGCAAATGCCTTAAAAAAAGCCGCAGCTACAGGTTTGCAAATACATTTATCAGAAGTAGATATTATTTTTAATACTCATGACGATTCTAGATTAGGTGGTGTTCAATTATATGATGAGCTCACTGATGAGATGAAAGAAGCTCAAGCAGAAAAATATAAGAACCTCGCCAAAATGTATCGAACAATTGTTCCTGAAGAACAACAATACGGAATTACTTTTTGGGATTTTACAGATAGAGATACATGGATTAATGGTTTTTTTAATATGAACGATTGGCCATGTGTTTTTGATGAAAATTTAAAGAAAAAACCTGCTTACTTTGGATTTTTAGAAGGCTTGAAAGAAAAAAACTAACGGACATTTAAACATAATTAATATGACAAATTCAGTAAGAAGCTTATTGATATTTCTTTGTGTCTTTTTTAGTTTAAAAAGTTATAGTGATAATGGGTATGATCTTTGGCTCAAATATCAAAAAATTGAAAATAAAGCGTTACTGAATACGTATAAAAACACATTAAATTCAATTTCATTTACTGGTAATACAGCAACATTAAATGCAGCTAAAGAAGAAATAGTTAGAGGCCTAAGTGGTTTGTTAAATCATGAGTATACTATCTCAAAAGCTGTTGCATCTACGAATGCTTTAATTATTGCAACTAAAGAGCATATTGATAGCCAATTTACCGAGCAATTAAAAAACGATTTTACACAATTAAAAAAAAATGGCTTTATCATTAAGTCAATTACTAAAAAGAATCGCAAGTATACCATCATTACTTCAAATGATGAGCTAGGTGTCTTATATGGTGTGTTTAATTTTTTAAGATTAATTCAGACCCATAAATCAATTAATGACTTACATATTGTTGATGCTCCAACTATTGATATCAGATTACTAAACCATTGGGATAATTTGGACAGAACCGTAGAGCGAGGCTATGCAGGGGAATCCATTTGGAATTGGCACAAATTACCTGATTTTATAGATCAGCGTTATATTGATTATGCTCGAGCCAATGCTTCTATCGGTATTAATGGTACTGTTCTAACGAATGTAAATTCAAATGCATTAATACTTACTCCACAATATATGGAAAAAGTTACAGCCTTAGCAAATGTATTTAGACCGTATGGTATTAAAGTTTATTTAACGGCACGTTTTTCTGCACCCATTGAGATTGGTGGGTTGTCTACGGCTGATCCTTTACATAAAGAAGTTCAACAATGGTGGAACGATAAAGCGAAAGAGATCTATTCGCAAATTCCAGATTTTGGTGGCTTTTTGGTTAAAGCAAATTCTGAAGGTCAACCTGGACCTCAAAATTATGGTAGAAATCATGTTGATGGTGCAAAAATGTTAGCAACAGCCGTTGCACCTTATGGTGGAATTGTAATGTGGCGAGCCTTTGTATATTCAGAGCACGATACTGATGATAGAGCAAAACAGGCATATACAGAGTTTGTGCCTTTTGATGGTCAATTTCCGGATAATGTAATTATTCAAGTGAAAAACGGAGCTATTGATTTTCAACCTCGTGAACCATTTCACCCTATGTTTGGTGCAATGCCTAAAACGAATGTGATGATGGAGTTTCAAATTACTCAAGAATATCTTGGCTTTAGTACACATCTTGTTTTTTTACCTAAATTATACCAAGAAGTCTTGTCTTCAGACACCTATGTTAAAGGAAAAGGAACAACCGTTGCCAACGTTATAGACGGCTCTTTACATACTAAAAAGATTACGGCTATGGCTGGCGTGGCTAATATTGGTTCCGATTTTAACTGGACTGGACATCCATTTGCACAGGCTAATTGGTATGGTTTTGGTCGGTTAGCATGGAATCCGCACTTGTCTGCAAAAGAGATAGCTGATGAATGGTTAAGAAGTACATTTTCAAATAAAGATGAATTTGTGGAACCAATGACCGATTTATTAATAAACTCTAGAGAAACCGTAGTCAACTATATGACACCACTTGGTTTACACCATATCATGGATACAAATCATCATTATGGTCCTGGGCCTTGGGTTAGTAATCTTTCAAGACCAGAATGGAACCCTGTTTATTACCATAAAGCGGATAGTTTAGGTATTGGTTTTAATAGGTCTACGGACGGTAGTAATGCGGTTAGTCAATATTCAAAAGAGCTTAAAACTATTTATAATAATCTAGAAAGCTGCCCTGAAGAGCTGTTACTTTGGTTTCATCATGTGCCATGGAATTATAAGTTGAAAAATGGAGACACCTTATGGAATAATATGGCTTTAACATATCAAAAAGGCGTAAATGAAGTTGCACAAATGGAGGCTACATGGAAAATGATGGAACCATACGTGGATAACCAACGGTTTCAGGAGGTGAATATGCTGTTAAAAATACAACTAAAAGAAGCCAATTGGTGGAAAAATGCTTGCATGCTTTATTTTCAGCAATATGCTAATTTACCTTTTCCAAATGGAATGGAAAAGCCTACAAAATCATTAAAATATTATCAATCATTAAAATTCCCCTTTGCTCCTGGTATACGCCCCCAATGGGATTAATTTAGAATAGTATAAGTTACATGGTAAATAAACTCAGCATAAAAATCGTTGTTTTATTATTTTTGAGTATTCAGGTAATCACTGCTCAAACACAAAACAAAGTTGCGATTCCACACCTAAAGAAACAAGGGGTAACGACTCAACTCATTGTTGAGGGGAAACCGTTTTTAATATTGGGGGGTGAGTTAGGTAATTCCACATTTACAACCGTTGAAAATATGGTTCCAGTTTGGCCAAAATTAAAGGCCATGAACTTGAATACTATTTTGGCACCTGTATTTTGGGAATTAATAGAGCCAACGGAAGGCAATTTTGATTTTAAAGTATTAGATGATCTAATACATGAAACAAGAAAAAATAATTTAAAGTTAGTTTTGCTTTGGTTTGGATCATGGAAAAATAGTATGTCTAGTCATGCACCGGCATGGATTAAAACAAATCAAAAAAAATACCCTAGAGCCAAAAGTAAAGAGCTTGAAAGTCAAGAAATACTGACGCCTTTTAGTAATGATAATTTAAAAGCTGATAAGAATGCTTTTATAGCATTGATGCAACATTTAAAAGAAGTTGATGGTAAAGAGCACACAGTGATCATGGTTCAGCCTGAAAATGAGATTGGAATGTTGCCTTCAGCAAGAGATTATCATCCATTGGCAACTAAAGAATTTAAAAGTCCAGTTCCTATTGAGTTAATGTCATACTTGGTTAAGAATAAAAAGAGACTTGTTTCAGAGTTCCGTGCCATTTGGGATAAAAATGGAAATAAAAAGTCAGGATCTTGGGAAGAAGTATTCGGAAAAGGAAATCAAACGGACGAAATTTTTATGGCTTGGTATTTTGCCAAATACGCAAATGAAATCATAAAAGCAGGAAAGGAAGTTTATCCATTACCTATGTTCGTAAATGCAGCTTTGAATGCTAAGGGTAGAAGACCAGGGGAATATCCGAGTGCAGGACCATTACCGCATTTAATGGATGTATGGAAGGCAGCGGGAACTGAAATTGATTTTTTGGCACCTGACTTTTATAATCCTGATTTTAAGTATTGGAATGATTTGTATACGAGGCAAGGAGATCCCTTATTTATTCCAGAACATAAGTTTGACAATACAGTAGCTGGAAAGGCCGCCTTTGCCTTTGGGCATTATGAGGCTATGGGTTTTTCTCCTTTTTCAATTGAGTCTGTTGAAGAGCCTGAAAATGAAGCCATCGGTAAAATGTATGGACTAATTCAACAATTGATTCCTATTATAATGGAAAATCAAGGTTTTGGTAATATCGAAGGTGTTTTATTGGATAAGGAAAATGAAGGAAGTGTAATAAAATTAGGTGATTATGAATTTACTTTTAATCACAGTTATAAGTTGGGGTGGGAAGCCGAAGCTAAGAACGAAACCTGGGATATGGCTGGTGCCATTATTATCCAAACAGATGATGATGAATTTTATGTAGCAGGCAATGGTATTTATGTCACTTTTAAAAATTTGAAAAACCCTAATTTGACTGTTGGTATTTTAAAAGTTGACGAAGGTATTTTTGAAAATGGGAATTGGAAAATTTTAAGGCATTTAAATGGAGATCAAACCCATCAGGGGAGACACCTTAGAATTTTTAAGGAAAATTATAAAATACAACGATTACAATTATACAATTATGAATAATAAAGTAGTATTGATTTTATTTGCTATTCTTTTCAATACATTTTTCTGTTGGGGGCAAATTAAACTCCCAAAATTGATTAGTGATGGTGTTGTTTTGCAACGAGATACCAATGTTAAAATTTGGGGCTGGGCTTCACCCAATGAGGAGATAGAAATCTCATTTAAAGAAGATAAATATAATACGCACGCAGATGCTTTTGGCAATTGGCAATTCGTACTTCTTCCTCAAAAAGCGGGAGGTCCATTTTCAATGGAATTGACAGGAACTAATAAAATTTCAGTAAATAATATCCTGTTCGGTGATGTTTGGATATGTTCAGGGCAATCTAATATGGAGTTGACCATGGATAGATTAAAAGATAAATATCCGAAGGTTATAGAGAATTCAGAAAATTCAAATATTAGACAATTTTTGGTGCCCGATAAATATAGTTTCACAAAAGCATATCAAGATGTAGAGTCTGGTAGCTGGAAGCAGGCAAACCCAGAAAATTTGCTAAATTTTTCAGGTGTTGCTTATTTTTTCGCTAAAGATTTGTTTGAAAAATATGGTGTTCCCATTGGGTTAGTAAATGCCGCTTTAGGGGGCTCGCCTGTAGAATCTTGGATGAGTGAAGATGCTCTTAAAAAATTTCCAGAGTCGTTTAATGAACTTCAGAAATTTAAAGATTCAACTTATATAGCAGCCATAGAGAAAAGTGATAAGACACGACAAGCAGAATGGTATGCTCAATTAAACAACACTGATAGTGGATTTAAAAATGATAGCGAATGGTTCCTTGGAAAAACGGATGATTCTAGTTGGGAAGAAATGGTAGTGCCGGGGTTTTGGTCAAATACAACATTGGGTGATGTAAACGGAGCTGTTTGGTTCAGAAAGCACATTACAATTCCTCAACATATGATTGGAAAAGAAGCTAAACTATGGTTAGGTAGAATTGTAGATCAAGATCATGTTTATGTTAATGGTGAATTTGTGGGTACTACGGGGTATCAATATCCACCTAGAAAATACGCAGTAGGTAATCAATTGTTAAAATCTGGAGACAATACCATAACCGTTAGAGTTATTAATGAGCAGGGAAAAGGAGGCTTTATTTTGGATAAGCCCTATTTTCTCGCAGTAGGAAAGGATACCATTGATTTACAAGGAAAATGGAAATATAAGCTAGGTGTAATTATGAAACCATTACGAGGTCCTACGTTCGTTAGATGGAAACCAAGTGGGCTATACAATAAGATGATTTCACCTCTATTAAATTACAATATTAAAGGAGCTATTTGGTACCAAGGAGAGTCAAATGCTGGCCATCCTGATTTGTATTTTGATACGTTTCCGGCAATGATTAACAATTGGAGAGCGGATTGGCAGTTAGGTAATTTCCCTTTTATTTATGTGCAATTGGCCAATTATATGGCTGAAACGGACCAGCCAACGGAAAGTAATTGGGCAAAACTAAGACAGGCTCAATTACAAACATTGAAACTTCCAAATACGGGAATGGCTGTTATAACTGACCTAGGGGAATGGAATGACATACATCCGTTGAATAAGGAAGATGTAGGCAAAAGGCTAGCTCAAGAAGCGTATAGATTGGCCTATGGCGAAAGCAAAGTAAAGCTTTGTCCAATTCCAGAGAAATCCCAGTTTGAAAATAAAAAAGTGAAAATCACCTTTAGATATGCAGATTTGGGATTAAAAACAAAAGATGGCAGGGCCTTAAGGTATTTTGAAATTTCAAAAGATGGAAAAACATTTCATAAAGCAAAAGCCAAAATAAGTGGTGATAAAGTTATCGTATGGAATGAAAATATCAGCAATCCAATAGCAATAAGATATGCTTGGGCCGATAATCCTCAAAAAGCGAATTTAGTTTCAAATAATGATTTACCGGTGTCACCATTTGAAATCCTAAAATAAATTGATCAATCAACTAAAATCATATCCAATATGAAAGCAATAATTTCAATAATTGTTATTTTACTATGTATCCAACCCTTTAATGCACAATCAATTGATAAAAATAGGGTTGTTATTTTGTCTGATATAGAAGCGGATCCAGATGATACTCAATCTTTTGTGCGTTTATTTTTATATGCTAATCAGATAGATATTAAAGGATTAGTTGCTACTACGTCTTGCTGGCATCAAACACAAGTAAACCCAGAATCTATAAAAAAAATAGTGAATGCTTATGGTAAAGTTCAGCCCAATCTTTTAAAACACGAGTCTGAATTTCCTACTGAGGAAAATTTATTGTCACTTGTAAAAGTAGGAAAGCCTCTATATGGGATGAAGGGTGTAGGTGAAAATATGGATTCAGAGGGGTCCGATTGGATTATAAAAGTTTTGGAAGAAAAAGATGACCGTCCTTTATGGATATCAGTTTGGGGTGGAGCAAATACATTGGCACAGTCACTCTATAAAATTAAAAAGACTAAAAGTAAAAAAGAAGCCAAAAGGTTAATTTCAAAACTTAGAGTTTATACTATTTCTGACCAAGATGATAGCGGTTTATGGATGCGAAATAATTTTCCTGACTTATTTTATATCGTTAGCCCTGGTGATGATTATGGTAGTGCTACTTGGACTGGTATTAATAGTTATATAAAGGGAATAGATAATACAACGATAAGTAATAAGTGGATAGCACAAAACATTCAACAAGGCCATGGTGCACTTGGGGCTGTTTATCCAGATGTTGCTTGGGGGGTAGAAGGTGATACACCTGCGTTTTTGTCGCTAATACCCAATGGTCTAAACGAGTCAGAACATCCTGAGTGGGGAAGTTGGGGAGGTCGTTATGAATTGTATTTGCCTGATTTTTCTAAAACAAAGGAAGGAGGTTCCATCGTAACTATTGCTCCAGAAACTCGTAAAATTTGGACAAATGCTAATGATAGTTTTTCGCCTCATATAGAGAAGGAGTATGGAAGAACAATAAAACCTGATACTGTTGTTTTTAAAGGGTATAAGGAGACGCTATGGCGTTGGAGAGATGATTTTCAAAATGATTTTGCTGCCCGTATGGATTGGTGTACACAATCGTATAGTGAAGCCAACCATCCTCCAGTACCTGTCTTAAGTCATCCAAGCCAACTTACCGTTAAATCAGGCGAAAATTTTAACCTAGATGCTTTTGATTCGACAGATCCAGATGGAGATAATTTAAGTTTTCTATGGATTTATTATGGAGAAGAAGGTACGTATAAAAACGAAATAAATATGGGGGCTTCAAACGTTCATGGAGTAAACCTAACGGCTCCGAAGGTAAATAAAAAAGAAACACTTCATTTTATTGTAAAGGTTTCTGATAAAGGAACTCCGGTATTATCGCGGTATGAACGTGTAATTGTGACTGTAGTGCCCAAGTAAGAACTATTTAATGTAATGATAGAAAATATAGAATATTTTTTTAACCATTAAAGATTCAATTTGTTTTAATCATTTTTAGTGGTACTGTGATTAAAAGTCAGAATCCATATTTTAAAAAAGTATAAAACTTAAAGTTTATTAGTTATGCGTAAAGTAAGTTTAATTATTCTATTGTTGTTTTTGCAAAATGGATTTAGCCAAGAGGCAATCCCCCGTTTTAATTATAATGCTAAATACGAACCAGAAACAGGAATTTATCACGGTGCTGGTCAGGATAAAAATGGGTTTCATGATTATGTAAATGCCGTTGGGCAAAATAAGATGCCTGCAATATATATGACATATGTTAATATAACTGCACCAGTAAAAAAGATTGAATCTTGGGGAATAGGTTTAAAACATGTTTTAGATAGTTTGCCCAAAGGGATTATACCCCAAATTGGTTTAGGATTTACTGGTGGTAATGATACTGGGGCAGGTTTAGATAAAGAAGTAGCTGATGGAAAATATGACAAACAATTACAAGTATTCTATAACGTACTTTTGGATTTAGACAGACCCTCTTTTACCAGAATAGGGTATGAGTTTGAGGGTGATTGGAATGGATATTCTCCTGAAAGTTTTAAAAAAGTATTCATAACTATTTCTAAAGCATTTAAAGAAAAGAATATAAAATCAGCTACGGTTTGGTGTTCTGGTGGTGGTTCGGCTGACTTTATAGGGCTTGAAAAGTTAATGGCATATTATCCCGGAGATGAATATGTCGATTGGTGGGGGATTGATATTTTTAGTCCAGAAGAATTTGATCATATTGGCTTAGAAAACTTTTTTGATAGAGCTCATATGCATAAAAAACCAGTAATGATTGGCGAGTCGACACCACGATATGTTGGAGTTTTGGATGGTAAAACTTCTTGGGATAAATGGTTTAAACCTTATTTCGAGATGTTATATAATAACCCAGGGGTAAAAGCATTTTGCTACATCAATTGGGATTGGATATATTGGTCTAACAAAATTGGTTTTCAATGGCATGATTGGAAAGATGCCCGTATCGAAAAAAATCCATTTGTTTTAGAGGCTTATAAAAAAGAAATGGAGAATCCCATATTTATTCACCTTAATAATAAATAAGTAAAGATGAAAAAAAATATATTTTTAGTTGTAGTTTTTATATGTTTTGTCGGTTTTGCTCAAGAAAACTATAGCATATCTTCTCAAAAAGATAGACTAAGACAATATTCTGGTCAGTGGGTAAGTGCTGTAAATCCCAATACAGATAGTGTAGCAAAATTTCCAGAAATAAAAATGAGTAGTTTGAACAATTTCAATAATCATTCTCTCACAGTTAAAGTTTTACAAAAAGATAGTAGTAACCAATACAATCCCTTGCTTCATGAAATTATTGGTTATGATAGTTTTACCGATACTATTTTTGCCGCAGGTCATAATACACAAGGCGTGTTTTTTACTGGAAAAGGAATCTTTACTTCAGAAAAAAAATGACGATGCAAGACAAAGACCTTAATGGTAATAACACAATGAAGGTCGATTTTAACTTTCAAAATTATACGGATGTTATATTAGAAGGGTTTGATAATGAGAATCAAAGTTTATGGAAAACCAGATACATTAAAAATAATCCTAAAAACAAAAACATTGGTATTCAGCTAGTTTCTGTACATGACAACATGCTTGATAACCCAGAAGAAACCTTAATTCAACTAGGTAGAATGGGGTATAGCTATGTTGAAACTTTTGTATATAAAAATGGTAGTTTTTACGGTCAAACCCCAAAACAGTTTAAGGCTATGGTTGAAAAATCAGGTATGAAATTTTTGGGTTCTATGACTTTTTTCGATCCTGAAGATAAAAATGATGATACTGTAATAAATACGTGGTGGAATAAAACGATACAAGACCATAAAAAAGCTGGTGTTGAATATCTATCTACCTCAAATAGTAAATTAAAAGACATTAAGACGGTCAAAGAACTTCAAGAGTATTCTAATTATTATAATAAAGTTGGAAAACTTTGTAAAGAGAACGGACTTAAGTTTGTGTATCATAATCATGCTGATGAATTTTTAAAGGTAGAAGGCGTAACCATTTATGATTATTTTCTTCAAAACACCAATCCTGAGTATGTCTATTTTCAATCAGATGTATATTGGATGCAAGTGGGAGGAGTGAATCCTGTCGATTATTTTAAAAATTATCCTAATAGATTTATTAGTTGGCATGTGAAAGATTATAAAGAATTAGGTGAAAGTGGAAAAATAGATTTCAAGGATATTTTCAACTATCAAGAAATAGCTGGAGTTCAATATATCTTGTCAGAAGTTGAAGATTATAGTTTTCCACCTTTATTCAGTGTTAGTTTAGCTTGGGAATATATTTATTATGAATTATTAAAATAAACCTTTGATTATTAAACCTTTTACAATGAAGTATCTTTTATTAACTATATTTTTCTTTACAATGATTAAAACAAATGCTCAAGATCAGTTTAGTGTTTTATTGTTTACCCAACATGATGATTGGCATTACAATACCATCCCTGTTGCTATTCATGCCTTTGAAGAAATGGCAGAAGAACATCAGTTTACGTTTAATTGGACACAAAGGCCAAATGATCTTATAGAGAAATTACCAGAACATGATGTCGTAATATTTATGAATGCTAATGCCGATTCGTTAAAGACAAAGCATATGGTTGCTTTAAAAGCATTTATGAAACGAGGCGGAGGCTTTGTTGGTATACACGGAACAGCAGATGGTGAAAACAATAATTCTTGGTTTGATGGTCTTGTTGGAGCTAAATTTGTAAATCATCCAAAATTACAAGCAGCAATAGTAAAAGTTGAGAATAATGATTTTCCTGCAACTTGGCATCTACCAAAGAAATGGCTTCGTAGTGACGAATGGTATAACTTTGAAAACATGAATTTAGATAAACTAAATATTCTTTTGACTGTTGATGAAGCTTCTTATGATTTTACTGCGGGTTATGATGATATCCCGTTAAAAGGTATGGGAGAGAAACATCCTATTTCATGGTATCAAGAGTATGAAGGAGGAAGGTCATTTTACACTGCTTTAGGTCATAAACCTGAAACGTATAAAGACAAAAACTTTTTGAATCACATTTTTGGTGCAATATACTGGACACTTAATAAATAAATTATTTTGTTATGATTTTTTAAAAGTTCCTTATTTTAATGATTTTATACCAAATGAAAGTGCTGAAGTGGTCTATCCGTTTATGTATTA
Source organism: Aureibaculum algae (assembly GCF_006065315.1). GTDB lineage: Bacteria > Bacteroidota > Bacteroidia > Flavobacteriales > Flavobacteriaceae > Aureibaculum > Aureibaculum algae. Next base: position 1,008,980 of record NZ_CP040749.1, read on the forward strand.
TAATAATTTTGTTAAATTTTATTCAAATGAATATGAAAAAAGTAGTTATCCAAATCTTAAGAAAATTAAAAGGGAGCCTAGAATTTTTGTCAATTTTCTTTCTATTGTTTTTATTAGTAGCATGTAATGTTGAGTCTGATATTAAATTTCCAGTTAAAGTGGGTATAAAACCTGAAAGTATAACCAAAGGATTTAATGATAATTATTATGTATCTGTAATGAATGGCAAAGAGAAAGGAGATGGTGAGATTGTTGAAATTTCAAAAGAGGGAGTACGTGTATTTGCAAAAGGATTTGATGAACCAAAGGGGATTGTATTTATAGAAGGACACCTCTATTTTTCAGATCTAGATTGCGTTTGGAAAGTAGACAAGGATGGAAAAACGGGTATTTTTGTAAAAAAAGATGATTTTCCAAAAGAGGTATTATACTTAAATGATGTTGCTGTTGATGCGGACGCTAAAGGTTTTTACGTGGTGGATATGGGAGCAACCAAATATATGCGAGATGAAAAGAACAACCTATGGCCTTTAGATAGTGATGAGGCTAAGTTAGTACCAGAATTAGGTCGAGTTTACCATGTAGATTTACAAGGAAAAGTGTCTTTAGTGCAAGATACATCTCCTCTGATGTTGAATCCAAATGGCGTAGGGCTGGATAATAATAACAATATTATGGTTACATCATTTTTTCTTGGAAATGTGTTGGTAAACAAAGGAGGTGAATTAGCACCTTTAAAAGGTGTGTTTAGAGGTGCGGATGGTATAGAGCAAGACAGTTCAGGTAATTATTATGTGAGTAGCTGGAGTGAAGGAAAGGTTTGGAAAATAAATGGAAAAACGGAAGAAGCCACCGTGTTGATTGACGGATTAAAATCGGCAGCCGATTTTTATTTAGAAGAGCATAATGAACGATTACTCGTTCCTGACATGCTCTCAGGAATTATATATGCCGTTGATTTAAACAAGTAGCTCAGACTTTCGAAACCGAGTCTGAGTTACTGTTATAAAAGCATTACTTTAAAACAAGTAATAACTATTCATAAATAGCATCATTACCTGTATAGGTAAAAGAATCAAAATACGCTTTATTAGTGCTTTCTTTTCCATTTGAAGTGGTGTACATTCCTAATGTAACACCAACAAAACCACCCGCTTCTTTGGTGCTTAAGTACTTTCCGTCACTATTTTCTGCTAGAATTTTCCAGTCGTCACCAATAGCATAAGAAAAGTTATAAGTATCTACATTCGCTTCAATTTTTAATTGGATCGTAGAAGTTGTTTCGGGTAAATCAACAGAAGCAATTACGGTCAGCTCTTTTTCACCGCCTTTTATTAATTGAACAATAGGATTACCATTTTTAACTGATTTGCATAAATAGTAAAAATGAGCTTCATTCTGAAAGGCAACTAAACCGGCACTTTCATTAGGAGACTGAGTTGAAAAGTCCATCGTTACACTAGCAGAACCTTTTAAATGTTGCTGTCTATGCCCAATAAAACTAGGGTTAATTAAACCAGATAGTGTTTGTGGCCTTGTGTTTATGGTTAAAAAACCTTTCTTTTCTTCCAAACTATACCAAGTATCTTTGGGTGTTCTTAAGAACATCCAATGGTACCCTAATTTGTTTGTTTCAAAACCTTCTGTGTAGGTAAAGTTACCATTAAGTTTAAATGCCTCTTTATTTATTTTTACTCCTTTTGGTAATGGATATTGATATTTAATGGTTTCACCATCTAAATCAAAGATTGGCCAATCATCAACCCATTTTACAGGAGCTAGAAAGGTTTCTCTACCCGTGTTGTAATGATCGTCTCCATAATCTCTTGTAGCCAAAAATACGCCATACCATTCGCCATTTTTAGTTTGTATTAAATCAGCATGTCCAGCGGATGTTATCGGGTCTTTTCGATTGGGATCTAACTGTCGTTGCGTCAGTATTGGATTGTCTTTGTATGGTATAAATTCGTCATTTATGTTTTTATTTCTAAGGATTACCTCAGAGTGGTCAACTGAAGTTCCTCCTTCTGCTGCCATTAAATAGTAATAACCATTTAACTTATACATTCTTGGACCTTCAATCCATACTGGTTTTTTAGAAATGTCAACACCTCCATTTATAAGAATTCTATGTTCACCAACTACTTTTAATTTTTCTTTATCAAATTCAACCATTCTAATAGTACGATGACCTTGATATAACGGTTTGTTATCAGGAGCATCACTATTATAAATGAGATAAGACTTGTCTCCGTCAAAAAATAGGGCAGGGTCAATACCATTAACTTCTGGAAAATAAGTGGGATTTGACCATGGGCCTGCTGGATTTTTAGCGGTTACTACAAAATTACCCTTACCATCAACTACGGTACAAGTAAGATAAAAAAGACCATTATCATAACTGATATCTGGGGCAAAAATACCTCTAGAGACTCCCAAACCTTCCAATTCTAATTGTTCAGGTCTATCTAAAACATTACCAATTTGCACCCAATTTACAAGGTCTGTACTTTTAAAAATAGGAATGCCAGGAAAAAAAGAAAAGGTAGAGGTAACAAGATAGTAATTACCGTTATCATCTTGTGTAATGCTGGGGTCAGGATACCAACCCGACAAAATTGGATTATTGTAATAATTTTGTTCTATTTCTGTCTGTACGGTCGTAGTGTTCTCTTTGCTTTTGGTATTACAACTACTCAATACAATTGCGATGATTAGAAATGGTATAACTTTTCTCATAAAATTAAATTTAGGTTTTTAATCAATCTTTATACGGATCTAATGTTACAATTGTTCCATCTTCTAAATAGGTAATTTCAGCAACTTTTACTGATCTTAAGTGTGTTACCCCTTTAGATAAAGAAGAATCATGGTAAAATAAATATGATTTTCCTTCAATCTCACAAACGGAATGATGAGATGTCCAACCGACAACAGGATTTAATATTCTTCCTTTATAGGTAAACGGACCATAGGGATTGTCACTAATTCCATAACATATAAAATGTGTATCACCTGTAGAATAAGAGAAATAATACTTTCCGTTATGTTTATGTAACCAAGCGGCTTCAAAAAAGCGACGCTCATTATCTCCTGCTAATAATAATGCACCCTTTTCATCTACAATTTCTATTGTTTTAGGTTTTTCTGCAAATTCCAATAAGTCATCCGTCATTTTAGCAACATAGGGTAATAATGCAGGTTCATTATCATCAGGAAGAAAGGCAGTGGGACTATCAGGTTCTGAAGCATTAAATGTTCCAGTTCTCCATCGCTGTAATTGTCCGCCCCAAAGTCCTCCAAAATACATATAATAACTTCCGTCATCATCTTTAAAAACAGCAGGGTCAATGGAAAAACTCCCTTTAATAGCTTCAGGTTGAGCTGTAAATGGACCTGTTGGTGATGGGCTTGTAGCTACACCAATACGAAATATGCCATCATAGGCTTTCGCTGGAAAAAATAAATAATAAGTACCATCTTTTTCATTAGCATCAGGAGCCCACATTTGTTTTTCTGCCCATGGCACATCGTTTACATGTAAGGCCATGCCATTGTCTATAGCTTTACTGTCAATACTATCCATAGAAATTACGTGGTAATCTTCCATGGCGAAATGACTTCCTAGATCATCAAATGCTTCTCCAGCATCAACATCATGTGAAGGGTATATATAAATTTTCCCATTAAAATAATGTGCCGATGGGTCGGCAGTGTAAATATGAGAGACTAGGGGTTGAGAGATTGCTTTTTTGTTTAAAGCATCAAAATCGATATGTTCTATACTTTCTTCTGGCATAATTTTAAATTTTAATTTCTTCGTTCATTTAAATCTGTTTCAATTTGTACTTCCATTTTTTTATTTATTTCATAGAAAAACAAAAGTCCTACACCCATTAAAAAAGGAATTGCTGGATAAATACTTACGAGCATTTTAGTCCCTTGTATGGCACTATCTGGTTGTATAATAGCTTCGCCAGCAGTAGCAACTTCTTTTGTAACGTAGCCATAAAGACCTAAAATCCATGTTAATAAGGCACTTCCTATACTAAGTCCTCCTTTTAAACCTACCATCATGGCGGAGAAAATAATGGCTGTAGCCCTTCTATTGGTTTTCCATTCAGAATAATCAGCAACATCTGCTATCATGGCCCATAGTAACGGAATTGTAATTCCATAGAAAAAACCATGGAATATTTGAGAGATAAACATTAACTCCACTGATTTTGAGGAGAAAAAATAAAAGAAAATAATGAATAGTGTTGATATAAATAAGAACACTTTAAAAACATCTCTTTTACCGTATTTATCTGCTAATCTTTTAGATAAACCAATACCAACAATCATAAAAATAATGCCACCAGCATTAAATAAACCAAAACCAGCAGAAACAGGATCTTCACCAAAGAAGTTAATTCCGATATTAGATAAGAAATCTAAAATGGGACTAATGAATGAGGTTAGCTCAGTGGCATCAACATAATTTTTAAAATAATAAACGTATGAACCACCTTTCATAGCGAGTGTAATAAAAATCAATGTTGTTAAAATCAACATGATAATCCATGGTTTGTTTTTCGTTAAATCACCAATATCCTCTTTTAAGCTTGATTTTTGCTCAGCAGTTGGTATTACACGTTCCTTTGTTGTTAGAAAAGTTATGATGAGCATAATAGTACCAATAATAGCTAGCCAAGTCATTACAATTTCAATACCAACAGCTTTGTCTCCACCACCAGCTGTTTCAATGATGGGTAGCATAAATACTTGCACAAAAAATTGAGCAAACATTACGGCTACGAATCGATATGATGATAGGCTGTTTCGCTCTCCCATATCACCGGTAATAACACCACTTAAAGCAGAGTAGGGTAAGTTGTTTGCAGCATAGAGTAATAGTAAAAGAGAATACGTTGCTGCAGCGTAAATAACCTTGCCTTTATATGCAAAATCGGGCGTGCTAAATGCTAAAAGAGCAGCAACTCCTAGCGGTATGGCTGTCCATAATATCCAAGGTCTAAATTTCCCCCATTTAGAGGTTGTTCTATCTGCAAGTGCACCAATAATTGGATTAAAACCGAAAGCGGCAATTAAACCTACAGTCAGCATAATAGCTGAAGCATGGTTTGTGTCAAGCCCATAAATATCGGTATAAAAATAGGCAAGGTAAGTCATTAGTGTTTGAAAAACCAAGTTTGCAGCAAGGTCACCTAAGCTATAGCCTATTTTTTCTTTTATGGATAATTTTTGTGAAATAGAACTCATAATTTTATGTGTTGAGGTAATTAGTTTTGTTTTTTAAGCTCTATTATTTGTTGATAAGCTTTTTTGGGATTCAATTTTCGGTCAAATAAAAGTGGGTGATTTGTTCTTCCTTTTATAGGCCAGTCATTGAGCCAAGATTGACCATCATGTACCCCCCAAAAGGTAACCCTACTTATTTTATCCTTATGTTTTAAAAATAAATTGAAAATGTCTTCATATCGTTTAGCTAGTTTGTTTTGTATTGAATCAGGTAATGTATTTGGATAAGGATTCATTTTAGGATCGCCTTCAAATTGCTCATAACTCTGTTCCACTGCCGCTCCATTTAAATCCCATGGATTAGGTAGTACGGTTATATCTAATTCAGTGAACATCACCTTAACACCTAAATCTGAATAGGCAATAATACTGTTTTCAATATCTTCTAAAGAAGGTCCTTCTAAACTCCAATGTGCTTGCATGCCAACGCCATCTATCTTTGTTCCTTTTGCTTGTAGATCTTTAACAAGTTGAACCACACCTGCTCTTTTTTCAGGTTTCCAAAGGTTATAATCATTATAATTTAGTTCGGCTGCTGGATCTGCCAGAGCAGCAAGTTGAAAAGCATAATTAATATAATCTTTACCCATTACTTTTAAGAAAATAGATTCTCGTAAGGTGCCATCTTCATTTAAGGCTTCATTTACCACATCCCAACTATGTATTCTTCCTTTGTATTTACCAACAATTGTGTTAATATGACTCTTAAGGTTCTCAGCCATTGTGGCACTGTCACTTATCGTATTTATATACGGAGCTAACTGGCTATGCCATACTAAAGTATGACCAACGATATGCATGGTGTTTTTTTCACCTAAAGCCACATATTGATCAGACATATTATAGTTGAACGTGTTTTCTTCAGGATGGATATTCATCCATTTCATAATGTTTTCTGGTGTAAGCGTATTAAACTCTTTACCAATTAATTGCAGAGCCAAGGTGTCTTTCCCGTTAATGTGATTATCATTTACGGCAGACCCAACAAAAAAGTCGTCTGAAAATGCACTTTTTAATGTTAATGTTTCTTCATTAACTTGTTTTTCTACTTCTTCTTTTTTCTCGCAACTAATTGCTGAAACCATAAATAAGAGTAGGAGTGTGGTGATTTTAAAGTTGATTTTCATGAGATGAATATTAGTTAATTGTGAATTTAATTTTTTTTGTGATATTATCTGAGGCGTTACCCACGTAAATGTAGTAATTGCCAGTTTCAAGTTGCCAATTGGCAGTTGATTCATTATAAAATGAAAGGTCATCGGTATTTATCAAAATCTCAACAGTTTTTTGTTCACCAGCGTTGAGATTAACTTTGTTGAACCCTTTCAATTCTTTGAAAGCTCTTTGGACTTTAGATTTAGATTTACCCACATATACTTGTACTACTTCCGCACCGTCTTCAGTCCCTGTATTGGCCACTTTGCAAGTCACTTTAATTTGACTTTTAGGAGTATATGATTTTTTGTCAGTGGTAATGTCGGTTAAGTCAAAAGAACTATATGATAATCCGAATCCAAATGGAAATAATGGTTTTATTTTTTTAGTATCGTGCCATCTGTAGCCTACTAAAATTCCCTCTTTGTATTCTTGATTAATAGAGTCGCCAGGATAAGAAATATCACCATAAAAATGAGCTGCATTATCTTTTAATTTTTTAGGAAAAGAAAAAGGTAATTTACCAGAAGGGTTTACATTACCTATAACAACATCGGCAATAGCTTCACCAGCCATACTTCCTAAATACCACGATTGCATTAATCCGTTCACATTGTCTAACCAAGGCATTTCTACAGCGTTACCACTAACTAGAATAACACCCATGTTTTTGTTAACCTTTAAAAGTTCATCAATTAAATCTTCTTGACCAAAAGGAAGTCCGAATTTTAACCGGTCACCACCTTCACAATCTTGATGATGATTTTTATTTAATCCACCCACGAATAAAACAATATCCGCTTTTTGTGCTGCAGCAATAGCTTCTGTTTTAAGTTTGCCAGCATCTAATGTAGAGGGTAAAACTTGAGCATAAGCAGAAGGTCCTGAGGCATAACCCATTGCATGAATTATAGTCGCGTTTTTGTAGATTTTTTTAAGGCCTTCCAATGGTGAAATTTCAAACTGTGCTTTTAATTCTGAAGAACCACCACCAATGGTCATAGAACGTGTGGCATTTTCACCAATTACAGCTATAGTTATATTTTTATCATCTTTAATTGGAAAGAAGTTGTTTTCATTTTTCAATAATACGATACCTTCAGAAGCAACTTTTCTTGCAACTTCGTGGTGTTCCACATTATTCATTCTTCCCATGGGTCTATTAGAACTCATGGTTGTGCGATACATCAACCTTAAAATTCTGCGGACTTTATCATCTACATATTTCTCGTCAATTTCACCACTTTTTAATAATTGTAAAAAAGGGTACGCTAGATAATAATTGTCATAGGCATTTTTTCGGTTTGTAGTTAAACCGTCAGTCCCTGTACCCATTTCAATATCTAATCCATTAAGAATTGCCTCTTTGGTATTATGAGCACTTCCCCAATCGGTTATAACAACGCCATCAAAACCCCAGTCACCTTTTAAAATTTTATTGATTAATTTATCATGATGACTACAATATTGTCCGTTGTGTTTATTGTATGACCCCATAAGAGACCAAACACCGCCTTCTATAATGGCTGCTTTAAAGGCAGGTAAATAGATTTCATGCAAAGCTCTTTCGCTTACTTTAACATTTATATGACCACGCCATTCTTCTTGGTTATTAAGAACATAATGTTTTACACAAGCCGAAACTCCATTTTGTTGCACTCCTTTTATATAAGGAACTACCATTTTTGAGGCAAGAAAAGGGTCTTCACCCATATACTCAAAATTACGACCATTTAAAGGTGTGCGGTAAATATTTACACCAGGACCTAATAAGATATCTTTCTTTCTATATCTTGCTTCTTCACCAACACTAATTCCATAGTCACTTGAAAGACTAGGGTTAAAGGTTGCCGAAAGACAAGTTAACGCTGGAAATGCTGTTATGGAATCATTTGTCCATTCTGCATAGCCCCAATTGTCCCAATTAATTTCACCTCTAACACCATGTGGTCCATCGGACATCCAGATTTCAGGAATCCCTAATCTAGGAATCCCCGGAGTACTAAATTTTGATTGAGCGTGGCATAGCGATACCTTTTCTTCTAACGTTAGTAAAGAAATTATACTGTCAATTTTTACTTCAGTATTTTTTGAATGAATACTGCTTGATTGTTGTGCGTTTGTAAGCGAATAACTTAGTATAAAGCACATAACAATTATGGAATGTATTGCTTTATTTTTTTGAATGATGAATGTGTTCATATTGTAATGTTTTTAAATAGTTTATCCCATGATTACTTCTATCGTATGTTCTTTTCCTTTTTCTAGGATAGGAACGATAGTAGAATCGATAGCTTTTCCATTTACATTAATTAATTTTATTCCTTTACTAACATGATCAGGGTTTTTAACTTCTATATGATAGGTAGCTCCTCTAAAATCTCTTTTCATTTTAAAACCATCCCATTTTTTTGGAATACAAGGATTAATGTTTAAACCATCATAATCAGTTTTAATACCTAATATATATTGAGTAATTGCAAAAAAGTTCCAAGAAGCTGTTCCAGAAAGCCAAGAATTTTTAGCCTCTCCAGGCTTAAAAGCCTCTTTACCAGCAATCATTTGACAATATACATAGGGTTCAACTTTATGCAGTTCTGATATATCTTCTAAAAAACTAGGAGCTATTTTTGTATAATAGTCATAAGCTTGATCACCGCGACCTAATACTGTTTCTCCTATCATTATCCATGGATTGTTGTGACAAAAAATACCTCCATTTTCTTTGTAACCAGCTGGGTATGTTGAAATTTCTCCATATTCAATATAATATTTTGTAAAAGCAGGACTATTTAAAACAATTCCATAATCACAATCTAAATGTTCTTTAACAGCATCTAATGATTTTTCAACCATTCCTTCTTCTTTACCAATTTCGGCCATAGTACACCAGCCTTGAGATTCTATAAAAATCTTTCCTTCTTCATTTTCGTTAGATCCGATTTTGTTTCCATAATAATCATAGGCACGTAAATACCAATCGCCATCCCAACCATGCTTTTTTACAGCTTCTATCATATTGTTTACATGATTTTCAGCTTCATTAGCTTCTTCCTCTTTTCCTATTCTGCGACATAATTTCACATATTCTTTACCATAAACTACAAAAAGACCAGCAATCATTAAAGACTCTGCTTTTCCATCTTTTTTATTTCCTGTAGTTTGGAAAGATTCATTAGGGTCTTCTGAAAAACAATTTAGATTCAGACAGTCATTCCAGTCGGCTCTTCCAATTAGAGGTAAACCATGTGGACCAAGATTATGAACAACATGGTAAAATGATACTTTTAAATGTTCAAAATGTGGTTTTGCTTTTGACGCATCATTATCAAATGGAACCATTTCATCTAATAAAGAAAAGTCACCAGTTTCTTTAATATATTCTGTAGTCGAAAGGATTAGCCATAAAGGATCGTCATTAAAGTCTCCCCCAACAGCTGAATTTCCTTTTTTAGTTAGAGGTTGGTATTGATGATAGCATGAGCCATCTTCAAACTGCGTTGAAGCAATGTCAAAAATACGTTCTCTTGCTCTTTCTGGAATTTGATGTACAAACCCAATAAGGTCTTGGTTAGAATCACGGAATCCCATTCCACGTCCAATACCTGATTCAAAGAATGAAGCAGAACGAGACATATTAAAGGTAACCATACATTGGTATTGATTCCAAATGTTTACCATTCTATCTAATTTATCATCATTAGATTGGATATTTATTTTGCCTAAAAGATTATCCCAATAGGTTCTTAGTTCATCTAAAGCAGCTTGCACCTTTTCAACAGTATCAAACTTGGCAATCATTTCCTTTGCAGGTTTTTTATTAATGATTGATTTACTTTCCCATTTATCTTCCTTATCAACTTCTACATAGCCTAACATGAATACATAGTCTTTTTCTTCACCTGGTTGTAACTCAACTTCAATATAATGAGACGCTATTGGTGACCAACCATGAGCAACAGAATTTTTAGGTTTTCCTTCTGTAACAACATCTGGTGTGTCAAAACCATTATATAAACCAATAAATGATTCTCTATCGGTATCAAAACCATTTATAGGTTGGTTAACTGAGTAAAATGCATAATGGTTACGTCTTTCTTTAAATTCAGTTTTGTGATAGATTACAGAATCTTCAATTTCAACTTCACCCGTATTAAAATTTCTTTGAAAGTTGGTCATATCATCTTCAGCATTCCATAAACACCATTCTACAAAAGAAAATAATTTTAACTTTTTAACTTCTGGGGAAGTGTTTTTAACGGTTACTTTTTGAATCTCTCCCCAAAACCCAAGTGGAATAAACTGAATAACTTCAGTCTCTACACCATTTTTAGCCCCTTTAAATTTGGTGTAACTCATACCATGACGGCATTCGTAGCTGTCAAGTTCTGTTTTAGAAGGTTTCCATCCTGGAGACCAAACCGTATCACCGTCTTTTATGTAAAAGTATTTACCACCATCATCCATAGGGACGTTATTATATCTATAACGAGTTAATCTTCTGAATTTAGCATCTTTATAAAAGGTGTAACCACCAGCTGTATTTGAGGTTAATGAGAAAAAATCTTCATTACCAAGATAATTTATCCAAGGATAAGGAGTCTTAGGGTTCGTAATTACATATTCTCTATTAGCATCATCAAAATGTCCGTATTTCATAATATATATCTTTAATCGTATTAGTTGTTTTGTTCTTTTAATCTTCTGGAATTCAATTCTAAAGTAATCTCATCAAGTTTCTTTTGGTTAAGAGGATATAAGGTCATTAATCCAGCGGTTATGACAGTGATTATAGCCGGAACCCAACTCATAAGCATAATAATACCTGGAATTGCTCCTTTAATAGATGTTGTATCTTGTCCATTGTAATGAAAAGCCCCTAATACCAATCCAATTATTGCTCCTGCAATTCCGCCTCCAAATTTAGTTGCAAACGAACCTGCTGAATAAATAAGACCTGTTGCTCTTCTTCCATTTTTAAATTCTGAAAAATCTGCTGCATCACCCAGCATAACAAAAAATAAAGTTGGAAACATTGCAGAAGCAAACTCTGAAACAATACCGATGGTGAAAATGGCACTAATATCTTCTGGGCCACAAAACATCAGTAATGAATTTACACCTCCAGAAAATAGTAAAGCATATATAAATAAATTGCGTTTACCTAGTTTTCTTCCTAATGGAGAAGTAAGCATGGCACCAGCTACAGAGGCTAGCATGAGTCCAACCAAATACGAAGCCGCTAATAATTGATCATTTAAATAATGTGTAAAATAGATAACAACAATACCTTGCTTTATAGAATTATAAACATTGAATAGGAGTCCGATAACCAATAGAACAACCCAAGGTTTATTAGAAATAAGGTCTTTTAAATCTTGTTTTAAATTGTTTTTTTGAGCTTTAGGAGGTTGTACTCTTTCTCTTGTGGTATAAAATGTAATGAACATGAATAGAGCTAGAAAAGCAGACATCACATACATGGAATTACTATAACCTTTCTTTTGATCAATAATTGAAATAGTACTCTTGGTAATATTTTCTTCTCCTGTTACAATAAATGCGTACTTTTTACCGGCTTGCATTGCAAAACTCTTTCCATGGGTTGGAATATTTTCTTCAGAATCCATATTCGCATCTTCCCAAACAAATGTTGCTATACCGTCTTCTGTTTTTATATTGACACTCTCTACATCTTTTGATGTAGAAACTTCTACTTTAAATTTTTCATTAGCTAATTTATTGATTTCAATGTCTGGATTCACATTCCCAAAATGAGCTACTAGAAATAATAAGGCACCTTGAACAAGCATACCACCTGCAAATGCTCCTACCATTCTATAAGAACCTAAGGTTGTTCTCACTTTATCATCTCCTGTCATAACTGCCATAAGAGCACCATATGGAATATTGTTGGCTGTATAAAGTAGCGTGAAGAATATATAGGTAACATATGCGTAAGCAATTTTACCAGATGCACTTAAATCAGGGCTTGTAAATAATAATGAGAGTATAACAGCCAATGGTATAGCTGTCCATAATATCCAGGGTCTGAATTTACCATATTTAGATTTGGTTCTATCGCCAATAACACCCATTAAGATATCACTGATTCCATCACTAAATCTAGCTACTAGAAATAGAACTCCAACGGTTACTGGACTTAGTCCAAAAACATCAGTATAAAATATAAATAAGAAGGTGGCTACACCTCTCCAAGCAATATTTGCTGCTCCATCACCTAATGCGTAACCGATTTTTTCTTTTAATGATATTTTCTGATTTATGTTCATCGTTGGTTTTAAAGAATTAACTAATTAATGGTAATAATAAAGCTTATGTCATTTGTTCTTTTTCAAAAAAAATCAATTATGGGTAATGAAGTTACTATGGTATTACACTGTAAAAATAATTCAATACAAAATGAAGTGATATAAATGATGAAGCGTGTAATAATACAATTGTTGTATAGGTAATATTTTTGTGTAAGTTTTCACTAAAACATGTATGTTATTAGGGTTTTGTTAAATATATTTACAATAGGTCGGATTGATTTTATGAGATGTAATATTTTATATAAGACAATTCAACTTGTTATATGAGTGGATTTATTGATACCATTGAAAGAACTTATCATTTGAAATATTTAGAATTATGAAACATTTTTTATTTGCTTACGTATTGCTCAGCAGTGTCTATTTTTATGGACAGCAGAAAGTAGATTCTACTCAAATTTTTACCATTAATAATTTGGAGTATTTAGAAATGCAAGGTGCTAATGTTATGTTGGCCCATGATTTTTATCCCGAGAGTCATCAAGGAGGTGTCGGAATTATTCAAAATGGTATTCGCGTTGCTACTAATGGTGATTTAAGATTGGAACCTACACCCGGTCAATGGCAACCTGTTCCAAAAGTAGGTGAAAGGAAAGTGGATTGGAAAAACCATGAGATTAGCGTGAAAATGACCTATCCTGATGCCACAAAAAATCAAACAGGGTTTAATCCTATTGTGTATCCTGATTTAAGCATGTCTTATAATTTAAAAATTATTCCTCAAGGAAAATCTTTTAAAATTGTAGTCGATTTAGATGAGCCAATTCCAGAAAAGTGGGTTGGTAAAGTGGGTATGAATATAGAACTGTTTCCTGGGGAGTTATTCGGTAAGAGTTATTATATGGATGATCATTTTGGGTTATTTAACAGACAAGCTAATGGACCCGGATATAAGGATGGCGATGATGAGTTTCAATTGACTCCAATGGCTAAAGGAAAAGAACTGGTTATAGTTCCAGAAAATGAAAGTCAAACGCTACGTATTAAAAATCTTCAAAATACGGATTTACAATTAATAGATGGTAGAGCTAAACATAGTAATGGATGGTTTGTGGTGAGGTCTTTGGTGCCTTCTGGTAAAACTAAAAATGCTATAGAATGGTTAATTACTCCAAATGTTATTGATGATTATAAATACAGTCCTGTCGTACAAGTGTCGCAGGTTGGTTATCATCCAAATCAAGAAAAAATTGCCGTTGTTGAAACTGACAAGCTTGATGAAAATATCCAAGAAATAAAGCTATTAAGAATTAACAATAAAGGCGGATTTACAGAAGTGTTATCGCAAAATCTTAAAGATTGGGGTAACTTTTTACGATACAAATACTACCAATTTGATTTCTCTGAAATAAAAGAACCTGGAATGTATGTAATTAAATATAATGAGTTTACAACACGTCCATTTCAAATAAGTACTACTGTTTTTCAAAGAAATGTTTGGCAACCAACATTAGAATATTTTTTACCTGTGCAAATGTGCCATATGAGGGTAAATGATAGGTATAAGGTTTGGCATGGACGCTGTCATATAGATGATGCAAGAATGGCACCGGTCAATACCAATCATTTTGATGGTTATTTACAAGGCCCAGAAACGCTTACCACTTTTAAATCTGGTGATCATGTTCCCGGAATTAATTTAGGAGGTTGGCATGATGCAGGAGACTATGATCTTAGAGTAGAATCTCAAGCTTCGACCATTCAAGGATTAGCTCATATTTATGAAATATTTAAGGTAGATTATGATAATACCAGTATTGATCAAGAAACCAAAACGGTAGAAATGCTTCAGCCAGATGGCAAAGCCGATGTATTGCAACAGATAGAGCATGGAGCCTTGTCAATTATAGGAGGTTATGAGTCCTTAGGTAGATTCTATAGAGGGATTATTGTACCTCATAAGCGTCAATATATTCTATTAGGAGATGCGGTGAACCATAGTGATAATGTGGTTTATTCAGGAAATGATAAATTATCAGCTTCAGGAGTATCTGCCATTGAAAAAGGATTGGATAATGCACCAGATGACAGATGGGTTTTTACAGAAAACAATCCCAAAAGAGAAATTAATACAGCGGCAGCACTTGCGGCTACCGCAAGAGTTTTAAAAGGATTTAATGAGGGCTTAGCATCAAAATGTTTAACAATAGCAGAAAATATTTGGGCAAATACGTCCACCAATAATAAGTTAGATAAAATTGAGTTGGCTGTCGAGTTATTAAGAACTACAGGCAATGCTAAATATGCAGAATATTTAAGTGATAATGTTAAGGTGATAACTGAAAATATAGAAAAAGTAGGATGGGTCGTAGGCCCTGCATTACCACTCGTGAAAAGTAAAAAGTTCAGAACAAAAATTGAAGGTGCGGTAAAAGAATATTTAGAAAAAGTTCAGCACTTGGAAAATGAAACTCCATATGGCTTAGTTTATAAACCAGACATTTGGGGAGCCGGTTGGGGCATTCAAAACTTTGGAGTAAGACAATATTATTTCCATACTAGCTATCCAGATATTTTTCCTAAAAAGTATATGTTAAATGCTATGAATTTTATTTTGGGCGTACATCCTGGTATAAATACATCCTCATTTGCTAGTGGTGTAGGGTCAAGATCTTTAACACAGGCTTATGGAATAAATAGAGGAGAACATTCTTATATTCCGGGAGGCATTGGTTCGGGTACAGCATTAATTCGTCCCGATTTTCCAGAATTATTAGAATGGCCCTTCTTATGGCAACAAACTGAATATGTGCTGGGAGGAGGAACAACTGATTATATATTTTTAATATTAGCAGCAGATCAATTGTTGAATAAAAATTAAATATGAAATATTATTATCTACTAATTGCTTTGGTCTTTAGTGTCGTGTGTAATTCACAGATTGAACCAGTAAACAAAGAAGCCTCAAAAGAAGCAAAAGATTTATTGACTTATATAGGTAATTTAAATGGTCAAATTCTTTCAGGCCAACATTGTTATAGTCATGAAACAAATCGATTTTATGACAGTGTAAAAAATATGACTGGAAAATACCCTGCCATTTGGGGAGCTGATTTTTATTGGAGTAATGGTGAGGTTGATCCTGGTTATAAACTCGTAAACGAAGTCATAAAAAAACATAATGAAGGTGCGATAATTACATTGATGTGGCATGTAGGTAAACCATCAGATGATGCACCTTATGGTTGGAAAGAGAGTGTTCAAAGTGAAATTTCTAATAAAGATTGGAAAGACCTTGTTACACCTGGAACTTTAGTGCACAAGAGATGGTTACATCAAGTAGATCAATTGGCAATTCACTTAAAAGAGATTCAAAAAAATAAGATACCTGTATTGTTTAGACCTTATCACGAAATGAATGGTGTTTGGTTTTGGTGGGGAGACAAAAAGGGTGAAGAAGGGTTTGTGAAATTATGGAAAATGTTATTTCAACGTTTGACAGATTATCATAGCATAAATAATTTAATCTGGGTTTGGAATGCTAATGCTCCTAGAGATATACCCAAAGATGAAGCTTTTGAATACAAAGATTTTTATCCAGGACATCAATTTGTTGATGTGTTAGCTACGGATGTGTATCATTACGATTATGAGCAAAAAGACTATGAGCAATTATTGGAACTGGCAGATGGAAAACCAATCGCTCTTGGTGAAGTTGGACAATTACCAAATGTTATTATTTTAAAGGCTCAACCAAAATGGTCATGGTTCATGGTTTGGTCAGGATGGCTAAAAACTGCAAATACAGATGAAGGTGTTAAGGATATTTATAATTACTCAAATACGATAACCAGAGATGAATTAAAAAATGAGCATTAAAAGTTGTTACCACTTTTTTCAAAATCTTTAGCAAATACAAAAACTATAAAACAAATCTTGAACCAATTCCGAAAATGAAAATAATTAGAAAATATAAAATAGCGATAGGTCTTATTGTTGGATTTTTATTGACATCATGTACAGCTACGCAGTACACAAAAATGGAGGATGGTTTTATACTTGATTTTAAACAAAACAGTAGTAAAGAGGCAAAAAAGATTCGCATCCAGGTGTTAGGAGAAGAATTGATTCATGTGTCTGCGACTTCTGAATTAATGTTTCCAAAAGATTCCAGCCTAATCATTGTTCCGGAGATACCAACAGTTCCGTTTACCATTGATGAGGTTGCAGATACCATTGTGTTAACCACGAGTAAGTTGAAGGTTTTGGTGTCTAAAGAGAATGGCGGGGTCAAGTTTAAAGATACTGACGGAAATCTTATTTTAGCTGAAAAGGCAGGAGGAGGCAAGACCTTTACGCCAATTGAAGTTGACGGTACCAGTGGTTTTACTACACGTCAAATTTTTGATTCACCTAAAGATGAAGCTTTTTATGGTTTAGGTCAACACCAAGCTGATGAATTCAATTACAAGGGGAAAAGTGAAGAGTTATACCAGTATAATACGAAGGTTTCCGTTCCTTTTATTGTTTCCAATAAAAACTACGGGCTTTTATGGGACAGTTATTCCTTAAGTCGATTTGGAGATAGCAGGCCTTACGAACAATTGAATGCTATTTTTAAATTATATGATAAAAACGGTGAGGAAGGTAGCTTAACAGGAACCTACACTTCGTCAGACAAAGATGTGCAAACATTGGTGCGTAAAGAACCTACTATTTTCTTTGAGGATATTAAAAGTATTAAAAATTTACCACAAGGTTTTCCTTTAAAAAATGCTGAAATTTTTTACGAAGGTGATATAGAAGCTAATGAAACAGGAGTATATAAATTCATTTTGTACTATGCTGGATACATGAAGGTTTATATGAACAATGAATTAATTGTACCAGAACGATGGCGGACTGCTTGGAACCCGAATAGTTTTAAATACACATTGAATTTAGAGGCGGGTAAAAGGGTGCCTTTGCGTATTGAATGGAAACCTGATGGAGGTACCTCCTATTGTGGGTTAAGAGTTCGTAAACCACAACCAAGTGATGAGAAAAATAATCAAGTCTGGTGGAGTGAAATGGATAAAAAAATGGATTATTATTTTATGCATGGAAATTCAATGGATGAAGTAATAAAAGGGTATCGTACCCTTACAGGAAAATCTCAAATTATGCCTAAATGGGCTATGGGTTACTGGCAAAGCAGGGAACGCTATAATACTCAAGATGAGATTCTGGGTGTGTTAAAAGAATTCAGAGAACGAAAAATTCCTATTGATAATATTGTTTTAGATTGGAACCATTGGGAAGAAGATCAGTGGGGGAGTCATGAGTTTGATAAAAAGCGATTTCCCGATCCAAAAGGGATGGTAGACTCCATTCATGCTATGAATGGAAAAATGATGATTTCCATTTGGCCTAAATTTTATCAAAACACCGAACATTTTAAAGAATTTGATGAAAAAGGTTGGATGTACCAGCAGGCCATTAAAGATAGTATTCGTGATTGGGTAGGGCCTGGATATATTGGGTCATTTTACGATCCCTATTCAACAGGAGCTAGAAAACTGTTTTGGGAACAGATTTATGAGCATTATTATCCATTAAATATCGATGCATGGTGGATGGATGCTAGTGAACCCAATGTGCGTGATTGTACAGATATGGATTATCGAAAATCATTACAAGGACCCACTGCCTTGGGATCATCTACGGAGTTTTTTAATACTTACGCCCTGATGAATGCAGAAGCAATTTATAATGGACAACGAGAAGTTGAAACTAACAAGCGTGTGTTTTTACTTACACGTTCTGGATTTGCAGGTTCACAACGCTATTCTACTGCTACATGGAGTGGAGATATTGGTACCCGGTGGGAAGATATGAAAGCCCAAATTTCTGCAGGTTTAAATTTTGCAGTAAGTGGTATTCCCTATTGGACCATGGATATAGGTGGTTTTTGTGTAGAAGATCGTTATGTAACTGCTCAATTAAATTTTGACAATACAGGAAATGAAAATGTCGATTATAAGGAATGGAGAGAATTAAATACACGTTGGAATCAATTTGGAGCCTTTGCACCACTGTATAGGGCTCATGGTCAATTTCCGTTTAGAGAACCATGGGAGATTGCTCCAAAAGGGCATCCGGCTTATGCGTCTATTTTATATTATACCAATTTAAGATATAGGCTTATGCCATATATTTATACAATGGCAGGTAAAACTTATTTTGATGATTATACCATAATGCGTCCATTAATTATGGATTTTTCTAAGGATAAAAAAGTAGAAAATATTGGTGATCAATTTATGTTTGGTCCATCAATTATGGTGTGTCCAGTGTATGAATATGAGGAGCGTAATCGTAGTGTTTATTTTCCTGAAGGGGCTAATTGGTACAATTTTTATACAGGAGCTGAAATAAAGGGAGGTCAAAAATTAAATGTTGATGCTCCTTATGACAGAATACCATTATATGTTCGTGAAGGATCTATTATTCCAATAGGACCAGACATTGAATATACAGATGAAAAATTAGCGGATACCATTGTATTATATGTCTATAAAGGTCAAAATGGAAGTTTTACATTGTATGAAGATGAGGGTGTAAACTATAACTATGAAAAAGGGAATTTTTCAAATATACCTATAACGTACAATAACAACGAGAATACTTTAACTATTGGCCAACGAACTGGAGAATTTAAAGGCATGTTAAAAAACAGGAAATTTGTAATTAAAACGGTGAGTAAAGAAAATCCAAATGCGTTTAATTATAAGGCCGAGGGGCAAACGGTAGCGTATAACGGGGAATTAATAACAATCCAATTAAATTAACACTTAAAATATAATAGAAATGAAAAATAAAATAGTAGTTCTAATAGCCTTGGCAATCTGCTTTATAACGTTTAATGGCCATGCTACGGATATAAAAATCTCAAGCGAGGGTGATTTCAATAAAGAAAGAGATTTATTATTAGTTCAATTTGATTGTAAAACGGATGTAGACGACTTACACACGGCTGCAGCTTTAGCTACTATTTTGTCTGACACCTTATATTCGAAAATAAACTTTCATGCAGTAGCAGGTACTTATGGTATTCAAAAAGGCTTGTATGTGCCGCCAAATGATTTAATGAAATTGGCTTTTGGCAATAATTGGACAGATGCACATGAAAATTTTAAAAATGCGATAAAGAAGGTTAACGTTATTGTTAAAAAAACATTACTCAATGACGGTGATATTTGGATAGCGGAAGCAGGTCAATCTGATTTTACTGCAGAACTTTTAAGGGCGATTCAAACAGATATGCCTAACGTGGACATTTCTAAACGTTTTCATGTGGTACAGCATAGTGATTGGAATGAAAAGACAACAACTCCAGAAGAGTTACTCTTTGTGAAAAATAATACGGATTATCAAAAAATACCAGATGGTAATGCAGTTGGAAACGGAACTCCAGGGTTTCATGATTCTGAGTTTAAAAATTGGGAAAGTAAAATTTCTGATCCAAAATTACTTGCTATTTGGCGACTAGCCATTAAAACCTCAAATAAATACAACGGTCAAGAGGGGAGATATAAAAATGAGGCTATTTTTGAAGGCGGTTTAGACTTCTCAGATCTTTCTGAAGTCTGTTGGATATTAGGTTTGAAAGATTTAAAAGACACCGAACAGTTTTTTAATGATTACGCAAAATAGGAAGACGGGCAGAATTCTGTCGGTGTAATAAATTGTGGACGGTTTCTCTTAAGCTTTTCATTATCTGTAAATGCCTCTTCATTTGGTAAGTAAATTATTCTAATTCTTTATGCTTTAGGTATGGATAGAATTGTCAAAAATTTTGGTTATTGATACTATATTATCAATCTTATAAACTAAAAATTCAGGCGTCAAATTTTTATAAATATTATTAAGACCTTTACGTATCTATTCAATAGTTAAGTAGCAATTATTTAAATAATAGAATAGGCGTAGCTCTCGTATTAGCTGCTAATCAAAATAGTAATAATCTTATAAAAATAAAATCATGAAAATTTTTTTGAATAAAACTGTGGCAACTTTTATCTTACTTCTTGCTATTAATTTTGTGCATTCTCAAGAGGTCTTAAGTAGGATTAGTGTTTCTGGGAATAGCTTTGTAAAAGAAGATGGAAAAATTGTAGTTTTTAGAGGTCTAAATACTAGTGATCCTGATAAACTTGAACGTCAACAGTTATGGAATAAATCATACTTCGAAGAAATGAAGCATTGGGGAGCTAACTTGGTGCGGTTTCCCGTACATCCAACAGCATGGAAGAAAAGAGGAAAAGAATCGTATTTAAAACTTTTAGACGATGGTATTCAATGGGCAGGTGAATTGGGAATGTATGTTGTAATAGATTGGCATAGTATCGGGAATTTACGTACTGAAATGTATCAACATGATATGTATGATACGGATAAAAAACAAACCTTTGATTTTTGGAGAACAATAGGTAAAAAATATGGAAAGAATACAACCGTAGCTTTTTACGAGCTTTTTAATGAACCTACTACTTACAATAATGAATTGGGAACAATTACATGGGAGCAATGGAAGGAACTAAATAAAGAAATGATTGGCATTCTTCGGGCCAATGGGGGAGAAGGTATTCCGTTAGTTGCCGGATTCAATTGGGCCTATGATCTTACTCCAGTAAAAGATAGTCCTTTGGATGTTGAAGGGATAGCTTATGTTTCTCATCCTTATCCTCAAAAACGTGAAAAGCCTTGGGAGGAAAAATGGACAAAAGATTGGGGATTCGTAAAGGATAAATATCCAGTAATTTTAACAGAAATTGGTTTTTGCGGTCCTGAAGATCCTGGAGCTCATTCTCCTGTGGTTAGCGATGAGTCTTATGGTGATACAATTACGAACTATTCAGATGAAAAAGGTATTTCTTATGTGGTTTGGGTTTTTGATAAAGAATGGGCACCCCGCCTTTATATTGATGAAAAATATACACCTTCAAGACATGGGAAGTATTTCAAAAAGAAATTACAGAGTTATAAATACTAAGAGCAAGGAAAAAGGATTTTGAGGCTGATCCCTTTGAAAACTAGTTCTTTGTTTTTTAGAAGTTATTGGTAATCTAGAATTGACTCAAATGTTAGAAAAACTCCTGATAGGTACAATAAAATTGTAGTTATCAGGAGTGTAATTAAATAGTTAATAATAATAATTGAGGCGTTTTAACTAACGACTCTATTTTAATTCTAGTTTGATCATCAATACATCATGCACCCCAATTGTGCCTTTTAAGTTTTTAGATGTACTCCCTAAGTTTCTATGGTTAAATAGATCTTCAATAGTATAAGTATCTTTCTTAGTATCCAAATTACGTTCATTAACATCATCTCCAATGTTATGTTTTTTCCAATCAAAATTAATTTCAATTGGTTTATCATTCATATTTACAAAACACATTGCCCAGGAATTTTTATTTAAAGGTTTTAACCAAATTTCTATCTTGTTTTCGTTTGAAAACCTAAAACCTTGTATGCCTAGGTTGTCTTGATTTACTGAAATTACTTCTTTGTTTGTTAGTGTTTTGATTGTTTGGGGAGAAGCAACTCTTAAATCATTACCCATAATTAAAGGTGAGGCCAACATGCTCCACATAGCAAAATGGCTTCGATCCTCGGCATCAGTCATGCCATTGCCCACTTCCATCATGTCATAATCGTTCCAATGACCAGGTCCAGCCGCCTTACGTATAGCATTACGCATATTAATAATCTTCCATACACCCCATGAAGACCAAGACCCATGGCCAATTTCACAATCCCAACAATTGATAATATCTCCTGTAACTCTCCAAGAGTGACCAACATCTTTTGCCCATTCCCAAGGCTTATTATCTCCCCATTCGCAAATGCTAAATACCATTGGTCTTCCTGCAGTTTTTATGGCGTCTCTCATCGTAATATAAGCTCCTTCTGCATTTAATTTATCTGTATTACACCAATCGTATTTCAAATAGTCAACATCCCATGAGGCATATGAACGGGCATCTTGATATTCATATCCTCTACTGCCTGGATACCCGGCACAAGTCTTAGAGCCGGCACAATTGTACAATCCGAATTTAAGTCCTTTTGAATGAATATAATCGGCTAAAGCTTTCATGCCACTTGGAAACTTTACTGGATCGGCAATTAAATTTCCATTTACATCTCGCTCCTTAGCCATCCATCCATCATCTAATACAATATATTCATAACCTGCATCTTTCAAACCTAATTCAACAAACTTATCGGCAATATCTTTTACCAATTGTTCATTGATGTTAGTTGCAAAAGTATTCCAGCTATTCCAACCTAATGGAGGTGTTTCAGCTATGCCTTCAAATTTTTGTGCGTGTGCATGTGCACAAAGTAATAGGACAAATATTCCGATTGTTATTTTCTTCATAATTTAAATAATTTAAAAAAAGCATCTCGAAAATATTCCAGATGCTTTTTATTACTACTAACTCAATTAAAAACAATTACTATTTTAATATGTATCCAAAATTATCGAAATAGTATTCTCCACCATTCCCGGTAAATTCTTGAAATGATATATTTTGTACATGTCCGGCATCTAGCAATTCTGCCCAAGTGAAATAATACTCTTTCCATTCAGAGGTAAGCGTAATTATGGGTGCTGTATCATCACTCCAATTTCCATTGAAAACTAATTTTAATTTCGAGCCGTCTGGGCCTTTTAAAGACATTCTGATTCCAGCATAATCGGCTATTTGATCGTCCCAACTCCATTCTCCTTGAACATTATCCCAACCTCCCATATCTTTTTTGAAATAGGTTGTGCCTTGAGCAGCGGTATTATTGGTTTCATAAACATGGTTGTTCCATTCAGGTGGTGCAAATCCTCCATACCAAATATCATCATAAAGTGCTGTGCCTACTGCGTAAGTAGATGTTACATCACCCGAAATTGTAGTTACAGTAATGTATTTTTTGTCACCTCCTGCAGGAACAATGGCTATAATTTCTGTTAATGTATTTGAAACGATAGTAGCTTCGGTTGATCCAAAAGAGACCACAGGATCTAAAAAGAAATCTCCATAAATTGTAATTTGTTCACCTTCAGCCGCATTTACAGGTTGAAAACCTCTCGTTAATTGCGGAGCTGGTGGAGCAATAACAAATGGGTATATTACGGTACCACCTTTAGTTACCACTTTTAATTCGCTCGATGCGTTTTCATAAGGTGTATTCTGATCAATATTGACAAATATATCCGTATCTGTAACCATTGTTGGGTTAAAATAGGTGTCTACATCGTTAAAATATATTTTTTCTAACGTTGAAAAACCTGACCCTTGAATAATGTATACATTATTTGCGTAACCTACAGTTGTTGGTACTAAATCGCCTGCACTAGCTATACTTACATTATTTATAACTGGAGGTGCGGAAGAATTAATACTTTCGCTATCATCGCTGGTACAAGAAGTAAGTGTACCTACGAATATTGACACTATAATAAGAAAGCTAAATATGTCTTTGATTTTGAATTTTTTCATGATCTTTTTATTTTTTAATTAAAAGTATATGGTACTGGTTCTTCTAATAACTTAGGGTTTTTTGCCACATCGTTATCAGGATAATCCATAAAAAAGTCGTTGGCATTATGATCGGAAGAAAATGTAGGAGTGAAATATTCTGCGTTATCCTTGTTTCCTCTGTTTTGTGCAGACATAATAGCGATAGCATCTGTTTTATCTAATCTGCCAAGGTCGAACCAATAATCACCTTCAAAACATAATTCCTTTCTTCTTTCATTGAAAATATCATCAAAAGTAATGGAAGTTAAGCTTGATAACCCAGCTCTATTTCTAACGGCATTAAATGAATTCAACGCGGTAGCATCAGAAGTACTTGAACCACCTGCCAAAATACCCTCTGCATGGATTAATAGGAGCTCTGCATATCGCATAATATAGGTGTTGTTATCCATCATTGCCCAAGCATCAACAGGGCCTGTAGCATCAGATTGTACACCAATACAGTACTTTTTAATTCCTCCTCCAGAATTTTGAGCATTATTTTCGTCTGGTACTGTAAAACCTAAACCAATAGATGTATTTAAATCAGGATAAACATCGCCTGGTAGCATTACAGTTTCATGTCCTCTTACATCGTTGGCTGCATACATTGTCATTACATCTTGAGATGGGCCAAAAACGCCTCCGTATGAAGCATTAGAAGTGGAAACTGTCGATGAGCTAATACCAAATTGAGTGTTACAGTTATTTGCTGATCCGTAGTTTCCGTCTCCTTTCCATTGAATGGCAAAAATTGATTCTTCATTATTGTTATTTGCATACGTAAACAAATCTGCAAATGATTTTGATGGTAATTCACTACCGCCTAATAATTTAAATTCACCACTATTAATTACATCTTCCGCCATGATTTTGGCATTAGCATAATCCTTTTGATATAAATAAACTTTTGCAAGCAATGCTTTTGCGGAACCTTTTGAAATCCGGGCATTTTCTCCATAATTACCTCCTCTTGTCTTTTCTTGTAACCTATTTATTGCTGCTAAATAATCACTTACAATCAATTTATAGATATCAGCTTCAGGGTTTGTATTAATATAGGGGTCATCAGAATAATCTAAATTGTTCTCAATAATTGGAACTGGGCCCCATAAACGAACTAAATAAAAATAAGCCGTAGCTCTCATAAAATAAGCTTCTCCTAAGGTATTATCTATTACCGCTTGATCTACTTCTGCACCAACCCTAGATTCTAAGAAATTAATTATGGCATTAGCTTGAGCAATGTTTGCCCATAAGGACGCCCACCCATTTGTTAATTCTGGATCACTCCCGTTCATTGAAAAAGTTCTTAATCCACTAACATCTGGAGAACCAGAATACATGTTTCCAGAACCAACTTCTAGTGCCCAAAAGAACTTGTTGCATAATTGAAACCAAGTTCTGCTATACATTCCATTGGTTGCCGAAGCTACTTGCTCATTACTATTATAATAAGCATCTAAACTTATGGTATCCTCTGGTGGCCTATTTGTAAAATCTTCAGAACAAGATCCAAGGGCTACAATTAGTAGTGCTACACTAAATAATTTATACAAATTAAAAAATATTTTATTATTCATTTTCTTATTTTTTTAAAATTCAACGTTTATACCTAGTGAAAAAGTTCTTGGAGATGGGTATCTTCCATTATCTATACCTGTAAGAAGTGGACTTTGATTAAAGGATCCAATTTCAGGGTCATACCCTGAATAATTAGTAAGGGTATAGAGGTTCTGAGCAGAGCCATAAATTCTTATTCTGGACATTTTTATTTTTTCTAAAACGTCTTGAGGTAAAGTATAACCAAAAGTTAAGTTTTGAATTCTTAAATAAGAACCATCTTCTAGATAACGGCTAGAAATTAATAAATTTGTATTTGCCGTATTACTAATTGGTCTAGGGATGCTGGTATTTGTGTTTGTTTCAGTCCAATAATTTGAAGCTTCAACAAATTGATTTTCATATAATGATGCATTGGTTGTACCTTGTCTGCGGGTTAAGTTCATAATGTCATTTCCATAAGTTCCTTGTACAAATACAGATAAATCAAAATTCTTATACTTGAAGTTATTTGTAAAACCAAAGGTAAAATCTGGATGCGGGCTTCCAATCAACGTTTTATCTAATGCGTCAACGGTACCATCTGGTACACCATTTGGTCCACTAACATCCTTGTACTTATAATCGCCCAAATAAGTTTCACCAGAGCCGGTTCCAACAGGTTGTCCAAATTGCAACGGTGCAGCATTTAAAGTGGCCATATCATCAAATATTCCCTCAGAAACATAACCGTAAAACATTCCTATTGGCTGACCGACGATGGTATTTGTGACAACTACTGGTTGATAGCCATTTGTATTTATTTGTTGTGTCAACACAATACCGTCTTGAATGCTAATTAGGTTATTTGAATAGTGTGAA
Organism: Aureibaculum algae; assembly: GCF_006065315.1. Lineage (GTDB taxonomy): Bacteria > Bacteroidota > Bacteroidia > Flavobacteriales > Flavobacteriaceae > Aureibaculum > Aureibaculum algae. The sequence goes on from NZ_CP040749.1 coordinate 1,035,705, forward strand.
TAGTTCAATGAAGAATTCCAGCTAAAACTTTTAGAATCACCTAAATTTAATCCTAATGTAATTTCATAACCTTTGTTCTGCATGGTTCCAAGGTTTGAGTATGGTGCTGAAATTCCACCGTATTGACCTCCACCACCAGTTAAGTAATCCGGTAACGGCACTTGGAATAAAAATCCTTCTGATTTTTTGTCATAAACATCAACACTGGCTGTAAGTCTTGAATTAAATAGTGTAAAATCGAGACCACCGTTTGTTTGATTTAAAGATTCCCAAGTTAAATTAGGATTTGGAGAATTAGAAACTAAAAAACCGCTTCCTAATCCAGAATTTTGAGCCGCTAAAAGAGCGGTGTATCTGTTGTTTTCAATTTGTTGATTTCCTGTTTCACCATAACCAATTCTAAATTTTATATTATCTATATATTTATCAAACCCTTCCATAAATGATTCATTTGATAATTTCCATGATCCAGCTATTGATTTAAAAATACCAGTTTGATTATCTGTAGTTGGGTCAAATTTAGAAGATGTATCAGCTCTTATAGAACCTGTTAAACTATATCTATTGTCAAAACTGTAAATAAGGCGACTAAAATAGGACGATATTGAGGCACTACCTTTATAACCCGTTACGGTATTGTTATCTACATCAGCTAAATTTATGGTGTGGTTTTCATTTGTCTGGAAACCGTTTGAAGATGTTATGATACCTTCCCAATGACTGTCATTCGCTTCTTGACCTAACAATAATGTAAAACTATGCTTATGTATAGACTTATTATAAGTTAGTAAGTTTTTGAAGTTTATTGAATACCAGTTTTGGTTTCTTGTATCTAAATCAGCAGTAAGATTTACTTGAGATCCCCATTTGTAAGATGGTCTAAAATCTTCATTTTGAGAAAATTCTGTATTTCCAGATAGCTCCATTCTGTATTTTAAGCCATCGAAAATTGTTATTTCGGCATAAATATTCCCTAAAAAGTTTTTCCTAATTAATTTATTTTCTCTTGTAAGTGCTTCAGCAACGGGATTGTAGTAAGTAACACTTTGGTCTGCACTTGGTGGTCCTGCAAAAGAACCATCTGAATTTCTTACCGGAATATCAGGAGATTGGAGTAAAGTATTACTAATTAAACCTGTAAAACTTTGGTTAACAGTAACCTTCTCATTCGTTATACCCGTAGTTAAATTGGCACCAACTTTTAGCCAATCTTTAACCTTAGAGTCAACATTTAATCTAGCAGTATACCTTTTAAGTCCCGAGCCTATAATTGTACCTTCTTGATCTAAGAAACCTGCCGATAAGTAATAATTTATATCTTCCTTTCTTCCTGAAAAAGACAATTGATGGTTTTGAGCAACAGCGGTTCTGTATACTTCGTTTTGCCAATCAGTTCCTTCTCCTAATAATTCTGGATGTGAAAATTCTGGACGAACTTCGGTTCCATATAGATTGGCTAAATTTGTTTTATGTTCAGCAAACTCTTGTAAATTCATTACATCAAGGTCTTTATAATTCTTTACAATAGAAGTATACCCTTCGTAAGCAATTTTACCATTTCCTTTTTTTCCAGATTTTGTTGTAATAATAATTACACCATTTGCACCTCTAGATCCATAAATAGAGGTTGCTGAAGCATCTTTTAAGATGTCTACCGATGCGATATCATTAGGGTTTATCATTGATAATGGACTCACGGCGTTATTACCATTTCCGCCAGTTGATGAAAAGCCATCTTTACCTACTAGTGGTTGGCCACTTGTAGATTTTCCAGTAGCATCACCAGAAATAGGTACACCATCTATAATATAAAGAGGTTCGTTTGTGCCTGTTAATGAAGTGGTTCCTCTAATTCTAATAGAAGCGGCTCCTCCTGGTGCACCAGAATTAGAAGTCACACTAACACCAGCGGCCTTACCTTGTAGCATCTGATCTAATGAAACTTGTTTTAAATCTTTTAGATCATCTGAACTTACCGAAGAAACGGCACTGTTAATGTCTGATCTTTTCTGAGACCCATAACCAATTATGACTACCTCATCTAAGTTATTAGAATCTTCTTCTAAGGTAATATCAATAGTTGATTTGCCGTTAATTAAAATTTCTTGAGTTTTAAAACCGATGAAACTATAAACTAAGGTGGTACCTTTATTTACTGATATTTGATAGTTTCCATCAAAATCTGAAGATACCCCATTTAAGGTTCCTTTTTCAATAATATTAACTCCGGGTAGCGGAGCACCATTTGAATCTGAAACAACACCGCTAATCGTACTTTGAGCTATAATTAATTGACTTAATAAGCCAAATAATAATAGCAAGTAATAGCGATTTACATTACAATAAATGATTTTTGATTTTAATTTTTGCATATGATTTTGAGTTAATCTAGTTAATTCTAATTTTTACTAAACATAAATTATAGAATGTATAATTTAACTAGTAAGTTATTATCAATACCAAAATTATACTTAAAGTTGATAGAATGTTAATATTATTTTGTCATTTATCGATAAAATATTTTCTTGTTTGTATGTTATTCACTTTAATTGTCTTATTTATTATAAACGAATTATAGATTTATTAAGTGTTTTTAAAACATTTAATTGGTTGATTTGTATGTCAATAGTCATTCTATCAGGGTGTTTGATGGAGATGCTAGTTCAATTTGCTAATTCTTCAGATGTTGTGAAATAATACTTTATTATTATGATAAAATAATACCATATTAGTAGCTAGATTGATTCTTATATTTACACAGAGATAATTTATGTCAAAAAAGAAATACATATTAATACTTGTAATTTTAATGGTTTTGGGGGTGAAAGCTCAGAATACTATTGAGGTAAACTGCCAAAATTTATTTTTAAGCGGAACAAATCTAGCATGGAATCAATTTAGTGGAGATGTTGGGTTTGGTACTAATCCAAACCTGACTTATTTTGATAATTTCTTTTCAGAAGTAAAGGCTTCAGGAGGTAATTCTGTGCGATGGTGGCTCCATACAGATGCAGCTTTTACTCCAGAGATACAAACAAGTGGCAATATTACTGGTTTACATCATTCATTAACAAATCAGCAAATTATAGATCAGATAAAAGATGTGTTAGACGCGGCGTGGTCAAATAATGTGCTGGTAAATATTAGTTTGTTTTCTTTTGATATGCTTCAAGACCCAACAGCTAAAAGTTGGACCGACATAAATTATGACGGTAACTTGGCATTTTTAAAATCATCGACTAATGTGCAATCCTATATAGATAATGCCTTAACCCCTATGGTTAATGGGTTAAAAGATCATCCAGCACTTATGAGTTGGGAGATTTTTAATGAACCAGAAGGAATGACTAGTGAATTTGGTTGGACGCCAGTTAGAATTTCGATGGCCGATGTTCAAATGGTAGTGAATAAATTAACGGGTGCAATTCACGATGCTGATCCTGAAGCTCTTGTTACCAATGGAACTTGGTCTATGTTAGCAAATACGGATAAAAATATTTCTTCAAATGTAAATCAGAAAAATTATTATTCAGATGCAGCGTTAATTGCAGCTGGAGGTTCTGATAATGGTACTTTAGATTTTTATCAAGTTCATTATTATGATTGGCAATCATCTTCTATTTCGCCATTTCATCATCCTGCAAGTTATTGGGAGTTAGATAAACCCGTTATGGTTGGTGAATTTCATGCGGCAGAAGCGGAGTCACTAATGACTGGGTTTGGTTATCCTGTAAATGCTACATATGATTACTTATATGATAATGGTTATTTTGGAGCATGGGGATGGCAATATAAAGAGTCTACACTTTGGAATGCTATAGAGCCTCAAATTAAGCATATGAATGTGACTAATGGAAGTGTAATAGCTCTTGATAAAGATGCTTGTAATACCGCTGGAATTAGTGATTTTGGACTTGGCTCTATTTCTGTCTTTCCAAACCCATCAGTACATAAAATTCAAATCAAAGGTTTGCAAGGATTAGGAGAGGTGCTCGTTTATTCTATCGATGGTAAAGTAATAATTAATGAAGCTTTAGAGAATAATCAACTGGATGTGTCTCAACTAGCATCAGGTATGTATTATTTGCGAATTTCAACAGAAAATGGAAGTGTATCTAAAAAAATGGTAAAGGAGTAAAATCATTTTCGAAATCAAATTGATCTAAAATTGAACTATCAATCCTGCACATCGTAATAATAATTTAAGATATTGATAAAATAATATCAATATCATAATTTTAGTATAGCTAAATTTGATTTTTACAATAAATAACTAGTAACCTCTATTATAAATACAATTTATGATGCTCTCCATTAAAAATAAAAATCTTAAATTTTACTGTAAATCTGTTCTTGCATTGTTACTTATGGTATCTTTTTATTCATGTACAACTACTCAAAAACAAAAAGAAAAAAAGCCTTTGCTAGTTGACGACAAAGCATCGGAAAGTTGTTTGAATCTTTATCAAAAATTAAATGAAATTTCAAAAAAAGGTTTTGCTATTGGGCATCAAGACGCAACATCTTATGGCATTAGTTGGACGCAAAATGATGACAGTTTAATTATAAAAAGCGATGTAAATGAAGTGGTACAAGACTTCCCTGCTGTATATGGTTTTGATTTAGGACGTATTGAATTGGCTTCTGATAGAAATTTAGATAGCGTTTCGTTTGTTACGATGAGAAAACTTATGGTTGATGCTCATAAAAAGGGCGGTATTATAACCATTAGCTGGCATGCAGATAACCCAACATCCGATGGAGATTCTTGGGATAAAACACCTGCTGTTGCTCACATTATTAAAGGTGGTAAAAATAGAGCTAAATATGAGCTTTGGGTAGAAAGAATGGCGAATTTTATAAAGTCATTGCAATATGATAATCAACCCATACCTTTGGTATTTAGGCCTTTTCATGAAATGAATGGGGCTTGGTTTTGGTGGGGAGATCCAAACTGTACAGCAGCCGAGTACAAACAATTGTGGCAAGAAACAGTACAGTTGCTAAGAGATACTCATAACGTGCACAATTTGTTATATGCTTATTCACCAAATAAATTAAATCCGTCCGATGATTATTTGAAATACTATCCTGGAGACGATTACGTAGATATTTTGGGTATTGATATTTATGATTTTAAAAATGCAAAAGAGTATACCGAAGCAGTAGTTAAAGATTTAGAACTCGTAAAAAATATTGCCAAAGAAAAGAACAAGCTTTATGCTTTTACGGAAACAGGATTGGAAACAATTTCTACTGAAAATTGGTATTCAGAAGTTTTATATCCTAGTATAGAGAACTCAGGGATTGCATGGGTTTTGTTCTGGAGAAACGGAAGACTTGATCATCATTATATGCCTTATAAAGGACATTCTAGTGAAAGTGATTTTAAAAATTTCGAAAAGCTATCGAAAACATTGTTTTTAAAAGATATTAATGTGATAAAAAAATAATTAAAGTTAACCACAACCGACCTATGAAATTACTCAACACAGTAGATATTGTAATTATTTTATTGTATTTGCTTACTATAGTTATAATTGGACTTGTTCTTAAAAAAAGAGCACAACGAAGTAAAGATGATTATTTACTAGGTGGTAAGTCCATTCCATGGTATTTGTTGGGGCTTTCTAATGCCTCAGGAATGTTTGATATTTCTGGCACAATTTGGCTTGTAACTTTAATGTTTGTCTATGGAATTAAAAGTGCATGGATACCGTGGTTATGGCCTGTTTTTAATCAAGTTTTCTTGATGGTATATTTGTCTAAATGGTTAAGGCGTTCAAATGCAACCACAGGTGCTGAATGGATAGGTACACGTTTTGGGTTTGCAAAAGGAGCAAAACTGTCACATGTTATTGTGGTCGTTTTTGCATTGATAATGTGCTTGGGCTATTTAGCTTATGGATTTATAGGTTTAGGTAAGTTTATTGAAATTTTTATACCTTGGGAAATGGTAAGTAATTATGTTCCCTTTGATGTAACGCCAGAGTATGTGCCACATTTTTATGGTACTATTTTTACCTTTTTTGCCGTATTTTATTCGTTGTTAGGTGGTATGTCTGGAATTGTATGGGCAGATGTTGTTCAATTTGGAATTATGACTGTGGCCGCTCTAGTTATTGGTTATTTAGGTTTTCAAGCCGTGGGTAGTAACAAGTTGAACGTGCCTGATGGTTGGATGAGTCCGTTTTTTGGATGGGAATTGAATATGGATTGGACGCATATAATACCTGAAGTAAATAATAAAATTAAAGAAGACGGATTTGGATTATTTACAATTTTCTTTATGATGATGGTTTTTAAAGGATTGTTGGTGAGTATAGCAGGGCCGGCTCCAAATTACGATATGCAGAAAATATTGTCTACAAAATCAGCAGCCGAAGCTTCTAAAATGAGTGGATTTGTATCTGTAATTCTAATGCCAATTCGGTATTTAATGATTGCAGGTTTTGCAGCCTTGGCTTTAATTTATTATGAAAAATTAGATTTATTAAATTCTGCAGGAGAAATTGATTTTGAATTGATTTTACCAACGGCTATTCAGCAGTTTGTTCCAGTAGGTTTATTGGGGCTTTTATTAGCGGGATTAATTGCTGCATTTATGTCAACATTTGCAGGCACTTTAAATGCTGCACAAGCATATTTAGTGAATGATATTTACTTAAAATACAAAAAGCCAGATGCAAGTCCTAAAGAGATACGAAACATGAACTATATCACTGGGGTAATCGTAGTTATAGTTAGTATAATTTTAGGATTATTTGCGAAGGATGTAAATTCAGTATTGCAATGGATAGTCTCTGTTTTATATGGAAGTTATGTCGGTGCTAATATTTTAAAATGGCATTGGTGGAGGTTTAATGGCGAAGGTTTCTTTTGGGGTATGGTAGCAGGTTTAGTGTCTGCAGCGGTGATTCCAGAATTGTTTCCGGATGTGTTAGGTTTGTATCTATTTCCCTGGTTGCTATTGGCATCATTAATAGGTTCTGTAATTGGAACGTATTCTGCTCCGCCAACAGATGAAGCCGTTCTTAAAAAATTCTATAAAAATGTTAAACCGTGGGGGTTTTGGAAACCAATCCACGATAAATTACTAATTGAAGATCCTAATTTCAAAAAGAATGAAAGTTTTGGTATGGATATGTTTAATGTGCTAATAGGCATAACCGCACAGACAACGTTGGTAATTTTACCTATGTATATCATTTTTAGACAACAAACGCCAATTTATATTTCTCTTGTTGTTTTGGTAATATGTTTGGTGCTATTAAAGAAATTCTGGTGGAATAAATTAGAAGAAAAAATTGATTAATTATATGTACAAGATAAATGGCACAATAGCCAAGAAAAAAAAGAGATATGCTAAATTGATTAGCAAAAAAAATAAACCCGTTTCCAATTCAAATGGGATCTATACACGATATAAATATCCTGTAGTAACAGCAGATCATACGCCAATTCATTGGAGGTATGATTTTGACCCTAAAACAAATCCTTTTGAGTTAGAACGAATAGGTATTAACGGTACTTTTAATGCTGGTGCCATGAAATGGAATGGCAAGTATTTGCTGTGCTTAAGAGTAGAAGGAAACGATCGTAAGTCATTTTTTGCAATTGCAGAAAGTCCCAACGGTGTAGATCATTTTAAATTTTGGGATAAACCATGTATAATTCCTGAAATTGAAGGAGATCCAGATACCAATATTTATGATATGCGTTTAATTGATCATGAAGATGGGTGGATTTATGGTGTGTTCTGTACAGAGCGTAAAGACCCTAATGCACCTCAAGGAGATACGAGTTCTGCCACAGCGAACGCAGGGATAGTTAGAACAAAAGATCTTATTCACTGGGAGCGTTTGCCTGATTTAATCTCAAGTTCTGGTCAACAACGAAATGTAGTGTTGCATCCCGAATTTGTAAAGGGTAAATATGCCATTTATACGCGTCCGCAAGACGGATTTATAGATGTTGGTAATGGTGGTGGTATAGGCCTTGGTTATATTGATGACATGGCAAATCCTGTAGTGAAAAATGAAAAAATAATTAATAATAAAATTTATCATACGGTCTATGAATTAAAAAATGGGCAAGGACCAGCACCGATTAAAACCAAAAAAGGTTGGCTGCATCTAGCTCACGGAGTTCGAAATACAGCAGCAGGTTTGCGTTATACATTATATATGTTTATGACGGACTTAAATGATATTTCAAAAGTAATTCATCAACCTGCAGGGCACTTTATGGCTCCCATAAATGGTGAGAGAGTAGGGGATGTTTCAAATGTTTTATTCTCTAACGGTTGGATTGAAGATGACAATGGCACGGTGTACATTTATTATGCATCGTCAGATACTAGGATGCACGTTGCGGTATCGTCAATTGACAAATTGTTAGATTATGTTATGCATTCTCCTGAAGATAAATACTCATCCGCAAATTCTGTACAAACAATTCTCAATCTTATAGATAAAAATAGCAAACAACAGTGATGTCTAATGCTTATTCCCAACTAAAAAACGAACTGAACATTGAGTTAATGAATGTGCTAAATTACTGGTCATTAAATACTTTAGATCATAACCATGGCGGTTTTTTAGGTAAAATTAATCACTTCAATGTTGTCGTGCCAAAAGCCTCTAAAGGTATTATTTTAAATACACGAATTCTTTGGTCATTTTCAGCAGCTTCAAATCATCTAAAAACAAATGAATACAGGTCAATTTGCGATAGAGCGTATACCTATTTAAAAAGCTATTTTAAAGATTCAAACCACAAAGGTGTTTTTTGGGAGTTAGATTATAAAGGAAATCCGATAAACACGCGAAAGCAAGTTTATGCTCAAGCCTTTACTATTTATGCACTGTCTGAATACTATATGTTTACAGAAAATGAAGAGGCTAAAATTTGGGCACTAGAAATTTTTAACCTTCTTGAAAAATATGCCAAAGATGATGTGAATGTTGGCTACTTCGAGGCATTTAATGAAACTTGGAGTCCGATTCAAGATATGAGATTAAGTGAAAAGGATATGAATGCATCTAAAACGATGAATACACACCTTCATATTTTAGAAGCATATACCGCTTTGTTAAAAATTTGTGATAATGGCGAGTTAAAAGCATCATTAAAACATTTGATTGAAATATTCTTTGAAAAATTTCTTAATTCTAATAATCATTTTGATTTGTTTTTTGATGATCAATGGAATTTGTTAGGTAATACCATTTCTTATGGACATGATATTGAAGCAGCTTGGTTATTGATAGAAGCAGCTAAGCTTGTTGAAGATGAAGCCTTACTGAATAAAGCAAACAAATTAGCAATAATGATAGCTGATTCTTTTTTAAATGAGGGAATAGATAGTGAAGGGGCTGTAATAAATGAAAAGAATTTAGATACCAATCATATTGATACTGATAGGCATTGGTGGCCCCAAGTAGAAGCACTTGTAGGGTTGAATTATGCTTATAATTTAAAAAAGAATCAGAGGTACATTGAAAGTTCATTAAAGATTTGGGAATTCACAAAAAAGTACCTGATTGATTATGAAAATGGAGAGTGGTTTTTTAGAGTCGATAAAAACGGTGCCCCTTATAGAGAGGAAGATAAAGTAAGTATGTGGAAAGCACCTTACCACACCTCAAGGGCATTTATAATCTTAAACAGTTAGAATATGAAAAAAACAACATTAATGTATTTTATGGCTTGTGTTATTCTGTTGTTCTCATGCAAGAATAAACAATCTGATGATGATAATAGTGATACTAATACTAATGCTATTCCTTTAATAACGGTTAAAGATTCTAAATTTTACAAAGGTGAAGCTCCATATTATTTCGTGGGTACAAATTATTGGTATGGTCCTTTAATAGCCGCCAAAAACATTGGAGATCGTGATCGGTTAATTAAAGAGTTAGACCTTATGAAATCAGTAGGTATTGATAATCTGCGTATTTTAGTGGGAGCGGAAGGTGATGGAGGTGATTCTAGAGTGCATCCAGCTTTGCAGCCAGAACAGGGTGTGTATAATGAAGATTTACTTGATGGATTGGATTTTTTAATGTCAGAAATGCGTAAGAGAAATATGTACGCCGTTTTGTATTTAAATAATAATTGGATCTGGTCTGGTGGTATGTCTGAGTATTTGCAATGGAATGGGTATGGAGAAGTTCCTAATCCGTTTTTAGAACAATATTCATGGGATCAGTACATGACTTATACAAGTCAATTTCACTCTTGTAAGCCTTGTAAAGAAGCATTTTATAACCATGTAAAATTCATTATACAACGTACAAATATTTATACGGGTTTAAAATACTCAGAAGATAATACAGTTATGTCTTGGCAAGTTGCTAACGAACCAAGAGTTTTAATGAGTCCTGATCATGAAAAAGCTTTTACGTCATGGCTTAATGAAACCATAGATTTAATAGCTTCATTAGATCCAAACCATTTAATATCAACAGGTACCGAAGGTAAGCACGGTTTTTTACAAGATATAGATATGTATGAAAGAGTGCATACGAATAAGAACATTGATTATTTGGTAATGCACATGTGGCCCAAAAATTGGGGTTGGTACGATATTGATAATGAAAAGGAATCTACACTACTTTCTATTGAAAAAGCAACTACTTATATGGATGAACATATACTGGTTGCTCAAAGATTGCAGAAGCCCATTGTAATGTCGGAATTTGGCTTTCCACGTGAAAAGGAAAGTTTATCAAAAGAAGCTTCCGTTGCAAATAGAAATATTTTTTACAATGCCATTTTTGATAGAATTACAGAGAGTAAAAAGAAGCAAGGCGTTTTGGCAGGTTTAAATTTTTGGGGATTTGCCGGCTATGCAAAAACGAATCCTGATAATGGAAAATGGATGCATGGTGATGATTTTACTGCAGATCCACCCCAAGAACCTCAAGGTTTAAATTCTGTATTTGCTTCAGATACTTCAACGCTCAAGATAATTAAGAAAGCGAATAAGCAATTAATGGAATAGTTTGAAATTCTTAACTATTGTTTTCATTTCGTAATTTTATATCATATACAAATAGCATGAAATATTATATTCTAGTTGTGTTCATCAGTATTTCATTTTTGATGCAATCGCAAACACTGTCGAAATACATTGTAGTTGATCAATTTGGGTATCGTCCTGATTCTGAAAAAATTGCTGTTATGAGAGATCCTGTAACGGGTTTTGATGCCTCAGAATCGTTTTCTCCAGGTGTTCAATATGCTTTAGTTAACGTTAATAGTGGTGCAACTGTTTATACTGGAAATATAGTTTCTTTCAATTCAGGTTTAGTAGATCCGTCATCGGGTGATAGAGCTTGGTGGTTCGATTTTTCGTCCTACCAAACTCCAGGCACTTATTATATTCTCGATGTAACTAAAAATCTAAAATCATACGATTTTGTCATCAATGATAATGTTTATGAAGAGGTTTTAAAACATGCTTTTCGTACTTTTTTCTATCAACGAGCCGGGTATTCTAAAGGTGTGCAATATGCTGGTGCAAAATGGTCTGATGGAGCAAGTCATTTGGCAGCATTACAAGATTCGGAGTGCAGAAAATTTGATACACCTAATGATGCCTCTTCGCAAAAGGATTTAAGTGGAGGATGGTATGATGCAGGCGATTACAATAAGTATACCTCATGGACGGCTAATTATATTGTTAGCTTATTAAAAGCGTATAAAAAAAATCCTGATGCATGTGGAGATAATTATAACTTGCCTTATTCTGGAAATGGTATTCCTGATCTAATTGATGAAGTAAAATGGGGGCTCGATTACTTGCTAAAATTGCAGGAAACCAATGGTTCCATGATAAGTGTTGTAAGTCTTTCGCAAGCTTCACCGCCGTCTTCAACTACGGGAAGAAGTTTGTATGGAGGTGTAAATACATCTGGTACGTTGGCTTCTGCAGCTGCATTTGCTTATGGGGCTAAAGTATTTAATGAAATGGGAATGACTGTATATGGGGCTGATCTTTTACAAAGTGCGACCAATGCTTGGAATTGGGCAGATAATAACCCGAATGTTGTTTGGGAAAATAATAGTGCTTCTTATAATTCAGTGGGCATTGGTGCTGGTCAACAAGAAACGAATGATTATGGCAGATTGGCTTTAAAAGTAAAGGCGGCAACCTATTTGTTTGATCTTACAAATAATGTAACCTACAAGACATTTGTAGAGAATAATTATCAAGATATTCATTTAATGCTTTGGAATTTTGCGTTCCCCTTTGAACATGAAGATCAAGAGTCGTTGTTGTATTATGCCAGTCTCACGGGAGTATCTTCAGCAGTTGCTAACGCGATAAAAAATACCTATAAAAACGCCATGCAATCTTCAAGAAATTTTGGAGGTTTAACAAATGAATTAGACCCGTACTTAGCACATTTGGAGGACTATGTTTGGGGGAGTAATGGTACAAAGTCAAAAAAGGGACTTATGTTTTCAGATTATGTAGGTTACAATATTGATAATACGAATAATGAAGATGCTTTAAGAGCTGCAGAGCGTTATTTACATTACCTTCATGGAGTAAATCCTTTAAACTTTTGTTATCTCTCAAATATGTATGATTACGGGGCTGATAATGGTGTAAATGAATTTTATCATGCATGGTTTGCAGATGGAACGGATTGGGATAATGTGCAGAATGATTCAAAAGGGCCTGCTCCGGGGTTTTTAACGGGTGGACCAAATCCTAGTTATGATTGGGATGATTGTTGTTCATCAGGAGGTTGCAGTGGTCAAACGTGCAATACGGCTCAGGTTAGTAGAATTAAAGGGCAGCCTAAGCAAAAAGCCTATGATGATTTTAATACAACTTGGCCAATGAATTCTTGGGAGGTTACCGAAAATAGTAATGGTTATCAAGTTGCGTACATAAGTTTACTATCACAATTTGTTGCCAAAAGTGGTTCTTTATCAGTAAATGAAAACGAAAATAATTCACTTAAAGTAAAATATTTTCCAAATCCTTTCCATGAAGAATTAAATATTGAAGTCAGTGAAAATTTTAGTTATACTTTTTATGATGTAACAGGGAGGGCAATCAGCTCAGGTAATTGCGATGCTCATTGTAAAATTAATGAAGTTGCTGTAATACCAGGTATTTACCTTTTAAAAATTAGAACTTTGTATGGTTCGAAAATCTTAAAAGTAATCAAGCAATAGACAATTTTTCGACACTTATTAATACTAAACAAAACACTCCGATGAGGTCTAAATCTGAGATTCTTTATGTCATCTATTTGTCTTTAATGCCTTTGCCCGTTGCAGCATAATAGATCCCTCCGTATAAATGATCTTTAAACCATTGATTTTCATATACTTTTTCGATATGTCCTAAAGCAGTATAAAAAGACCGTCCACCATCAAATTCATGATACCACGAAATTGGATGAAAATTACCCATCCCTTTTCCAGTTCGGTCAACCATTTTACCATTTTTATCCATATCCCTGTTTTTCCAAGTAGCTGCAGGGGTATAATAATTTTCATCTACAGTAATAAGATAATTTAAATCACTTACTTTTTCTTCACCAAATTCATACCATTCATCCGTCCATAAAAGTTCATTAGGAAAATGTTCTAAGCCTGGAAAATTATGATTGATAATATTAAGTTTGGCTGTTTGTATTACGGGATGTATATGAAACATTCTACCTACAAGTTTGGTGTACCAATCCCACTCGTATTCTGTATCTGATGCTGCATGGATACCAACATATCCCTTACCAGATTTAATAAAGTTTTCAAAGGCTTTCTGCTCATCGTCATCAAAAATGTTTGCTGTGGTATTTAAAAAGATTACGGCATCCATATTTTTTAACCCATCTTCGGAAATTTTTATGGCTTCTTGTTGTCTTACGACTTTAAAATTATGTGTTGCAGCCAATTCATTGATGGCTGTAATTCCATTTGGAATTGATTCATGATGCCATCCTGCGGTTTCTGTAATTAATAAAACTGTAAATTGTTGCTGGGCAATACTATTCTTAGGAACGAATAGGCCCAAGGAAATGATACATATAAATTGAATAAATCTTTTTTTAAAAATCATTTGAAATAAGTATTGAATCAGTTTAATATTTTTTACTAAAAAATGTCTTTACACTAATTATAGATTATCGGAATTAGTGATAAATGCTAAATGTTTACTGTCTTTTGACCAACTAGGAACGTTTAAAGTGCCTTGACCACCATAAATGTATGCAATAATTTTTTGAGTGCCACCTTCCATAGGCATTAATCGTAAGGTGCAATGCTTATAAAAAGGATGACTACCAAATGCAATAGATGGTGGGAAAGAAATAAAAGCTATCCACTTGCCATTAGGAGAGACATGTGGAAACCAATCTTTAAAATTAGTATTAAAAGTTAATTGTGTAGGATTGCTTCCATCGGCTTCCATTCTCCATAATTGCATATTACCCGTTCTGTTAGAATTAAAAAAGATGTACTTTCCGTCTGGTGAATATTCAGATCCGTCATCAAGATCTTTGGTGTCTGTTAACTGTGTCTCTTTTCTTGATTCAATTTCGATACTAAAGATGTCATATTTATTATTTCGGTGACCCGTAAAAATTAATTTTTTATTGTCAGGTGAAATTCCATGTAAATAAGAAGCTCCAACACCATCAGGGGTAATCTTTCTTGGTGTTGAATCACCTTTTGGATCCATAATATAGATAGATGAGATTCCATTATCTTTTTGATTATGATGGCTTATGCCTAATACTTTTTCGTCAAAGGAAAATACATGGTCATTATTATTACTAGTGGCAAATCCTGTTTCTATCTGTTTTACTTCCTTTGTTTTAATATCAAAATTATATAAGAATCCATTCGAGTTGTAAACCAACTCTTTATCTTGATTAATCCAGTTAGGAGCCTGAAGTGAATGCCCTGAACTAAGTAATGTTTTTCGCTTTCCAGTCTCTACATTCATTATTTCTAAGGTACTTCCTATATAGTCTCTATATTCCACAAAATCTTTGGAGGCTGGCTTAACAATACGGACATTACTAAATATAGCTTTTTCTATAACATCCGGATTATGAGAACATACATATAAACCTACGAATACCTCATTTCTTAATTGTACTCCCTCTAACTTTGTTGTTACTAGTGAATCACCAAATTTGGCAGTTGACATGTAATATTCATTCCCTCGACGTTCTAATTGAACAACATCTGGCATTTTATTATCTGATTCAATTATTTGCTCCGTTTCTCCTCCATTCGTTTTTCGGTATTGTAAAGATGTTAATCCATCTCCATGAATTGAGGCATGTACCTCTGGAGAGTTTGAACTTAAATTATTGCGAACCATCCAACCTATTTTACGATGTGGGTCTGTACCTTTTCCAACAAATTTCACTCTAGCTCGCAATATAAAATCACCTTGAATGGATTTGTAGATATATTGAAATTGATCATTTGCTCCCCAAACATTTACTCCAGAACCCGTAATTGTATATTCTTGTGTCTCCTTATTATAATCAATAGAGCCCTTAATGACAGGGTTTCCAATATTTGTTTGATTCTCAAAAATCCCATAGTTATTTGAATTTTTCATTCTTTGATTTGGTTTGATTGATTCTTGTCCATAAGAAAATAGAATACTCAAGGTAATGGTTATAAGAAATAGATGTTTCATAATCGATATTTTTAATTTGTTTTCCTTAGTATTCTAACATTAAATACAGAGTTTTACCATCCTTTATTTTTAATAGCTTCTTTAAACCAATTGGCAGATGCTTTAGGAATCCTTTCCATGGTTTTGTAATCTATATAGTTTATTCCAAATCGGATAGAATAGCCCGAAGCCCATTCGAAATTATCAAAGAGGCTCCACGCGAAATAGCCTTTTAGTTTTATTCCGTTTTCAATTGCTTTGTGGCAAGCCTCAAGATATTGTCTGTAATAATCTAATCTGTCTGTGTCATTTACTTTTCCATTTTCTAATTTGTCGTCACAGGCAAATCCGTTTTCAGTAATATAAATATCAGGATTGTTATATCGTTTACTAATCCAATCAAGTAATTTATAACAACCCCAAGGCACAACTGCCCAATTAAATTCTGTTAGAGGCCATGATTCATCTTGCGTTAGTAGTACATCTTGATCTTCAGAAATGCCTCCATTGCCATAAACGCTACTTTTTACGCCTTTGTTATCATCTTGGGCAGCGTACATTGTGGTGTAATGATTAAGTCCAAAAAAATCTGAAGAGTTTTTAATCAATTTTTTTTCGTCTACGGTAAATTTAGGCAGTCTATCTCCAAGTCTATCTTTCATTACTTTAGGATAATCTCCTAAGTAAATAGGATCTGCAAACCAGCCAATAAAAAATAAAAGAGCACGCTGGGCAGCTTCAATGTCTTCAGGTTTATCTGTAAGTGGTTCTCTCCAATCGCAATTATTTGTAATTCCTATGATACCATTTTGATGTGCAAATTCCGTTTTATATAAATTCACAGCATGGGCATGTGCTAATAATAAATGATGACCTACCAAATATGGCTCTGAATTAGAAACTCTACCTGGTGCAAAAACACCTTGACCATAGCCTAAGATAGAAACTACCCATGGTTCGTTAAGTGTTATCCAGTTTTTAACACGATCACCAAAATGTTTAAAACACACTTTTGCGTAAGCTTCAAAGTAGCAAGCAATATCTGGATTTAACCATCCATCATTTTCCATTTGAAGAGCTAAAGGTAAGTCCCAATGATATAAAGTTACCCAAGGGGTTATATCATTAGCTAACAATTCGTCAATTAAATTATTATAAAACTGGATGCCTTCTTCATTGATTTTCCCTTTCCCTTCTGGCATAATTCTAGACCAGGAAATGGAAAAGCGATAGGCGGTAAATCCTTGAGATTTTAATAAGGCAACATCTTCCTTGTAATTATGATAATGGTCTATGGCTTCATTTGCATTATCTCCATTTTTTATGCGATTAGGAATGGTGCAAAAAGCATCCCATATTGATGGTCCTTTTCCGTCAATGTTATGTGCACCTTCTATTTGGTAGGAAGAGGTGGCTGTACCCCATACAAAATCATTTGAAAATTTTATCATACGTTAATTGTCTATTTTGTTATAAAAGTTGAAGCAGGTAGGTTTGCTTTGTTAAATAAATTTGATTGTACGGTGTTGCCCCATGCAAATCTTACTTTTGTTGGATTTTTTACTTTTTTAGATGATACCTTTATGGTTTCCTTAAAAACTTTGGCTTTGGCTGGATAAAAATTACCATCATCACCAGCTACTTCAAATAATAGTTGCTTATTATTAAAGTACAGTCCTTCTGCATAGTCAAAATAAACATTTACTTTATTTTTGGTAACGCTAATTTTTTTGAATGATGGACCATTTACCAAGTCATTATTCTTTTTGTAATGTTTTGTCAAAGCTAAGTTTGCTAACCGTATTCCAACCGTTTTTTTATCTTTAGGATGTATGTCGTCTATAGTTGAAATGTCACTAGTTATAACCATATCGGTATTTGGAATTTCCATAGATACCACACGTTGAGCATCTCGTATTATGGCACCATTAAAATTATTTTCACCATATTGATACGGTGCAATTTGAACAATATAGAATGGAAAATCATTTTTCCATAAATTACGCCAAGACTTAATTAATGCTGGAAGTGTGTGGGTATAATTATTAGAACCAACATTTGCTTCTCCTTGATACCATAATGCACCTGCAATTGTGTAGTCTATCAACGGGTTTATCATCGCGTTAAAAGTTCTAGCTGGTTCTACTGGACCCCAAGGTACTGGTTTTAATGAATTTGCGGTTTTTAACAATAGTGTATCGTTGTTAATTACTTCTTCAGGCATCCAAGTTTCAGCCGGTGTACCACCCCAGGCTGAGATAATAAGCCCTACGGGTACATCAGGATCGACTTCTTGCAATCTTTTTGCGAAAAAATAAGCTAAAGCACTATTTTTTTTCATGGAAATAGGACTGCAAATTTCCCATTGAGAAACAATATTCAATTGTGGAAATTTTGCACTAATTTTTGGTGCGGTATAAAATCGAATAGTTGGTTGGTTGGCATTTTTCACTTCCTCTTCACCATTTTCAATACCCCATGCTGCAGACATTTCCATGTTAGATTGCCCAGAACACAGCCAGACCTCTCCAATTAAAATATCATTAAGAATTAGTGTATTATTGCCTTTGAAGGATATTGTAAAAGGTCCTCCAGCAGATGGAGTTGTAATAATAGTTTCCCAATATGCTTGGTTAGATCCTTTAACTTTATATGCTGTAGCACTCCAAGAGGGTGTTATGACAATTTCTTCATCTGGGTCCGACCATCCCCAGAGTTTAACTTCACTTTTTTGCTGCAATACCATATGGTCTGTCAATATGCTTGGTAGTCTGACGTCAGCAAATGCTATTTGCGAAACGATTAAGAAAATATATAATAAGTGTTTTTTCATATTTAATGATTTAAGGTTAGTGGTGGTCATTTTAATTTGTAGAGATTTCAAAAGATTAATTTAATATATTTTTAAAAAATGGTATTAATTTTTCTGCCATTTCTTTGTGCTCATCAGTATTAGGATGTGTAGAGCATCCATGGTTATAGATTTTATCAAATTCAAAAAGTAATATTTCCTTTTTTTTATTTGTAAGAAAGTAATTTTGGATGCTTTTTAAACATGAAACGAGTAGGTCGTTATTTTCACCTTCAATCATTGGGCTATTTAATACTACAATTTTTGCTTCAGGTTGGTGCGAAATCACCATTTTTAGAAAATTAATATAATTAGAAATAAATTTTTCTTTATTAAAAGGTAAACGCATTTTTATGCCATCACCATTAGACATGTCGTTTGTTCCAAGGCATATGCTAATAATATCTGGTTTGTAATTAAAACTATAAGGTTTGGAAGTATCAAGATTCATATATAGATTTTCATATACTTGTGGCATGATAGGTTCTTCGATATTTTCATCATTCCAATTTCTGTAGATTCCTATTCCTGACACAGAATTTAGTATATAATCTGCATGTAAGGCCCTTGCAACTCTTGGTCCGTAAGACATATATGCATTGTGTTGATCTATATATGAGTCCGAGCCACATGGGTTTTCGCTAGCGTCTGATGCGGCACCACAGGTAATTGAGTCGCCAATGAATGCTATCTTTATTTTATTCGTTTTTGTGTTTTTTACAAGTTCGTTTACTTCAATGCCTGCAAACAGTATTGCTCCGCTAGTGGCTTCTGTAGTTTTAAAAATTCTAAGTGTGTGTTCTTTGTCGGTTTTAGGAATTTTTATGGTATAAGGTCTTATTGAGTCGCTTTTTATTTTTATGCGTCCACTGTAATGGCCATCTATTTCTACGGTTACATAATTATAAGGTTCAAACTCTCCTTTTAAATAAACGTTGCAAAAGGTTCCCTTAAAAGTGGATGTCACGGAAGCTCCAGATGTAATTAAAGCTATGGTGCTGTCATTTATTACTTCAGTTCTACCTTGATAAGATAAATAGTGATTATTTGTTTTGTAAAATGTCGTTTTGTTCTTTTGTTGATGACATCCTGCCATTACAATAAAAAAAATGAGAAGATATATTTTGTTAAACATGTAGAAGTTTTAAACTATAAAGTTATGCTAAATCACTAAATCACGCTTAAAATTATTTATCAAATTGTGATATTATTAAAACAAAACTTAGGTTATAAAACTCTTTTGATGCCTTCAAATTCTTCTTTGTACTCGCTAGGGGTACAGTCTTTAACTTTCTTGAAGACTCGATTAAAGTTGGCTATATTATTAAAGCCGCATTTAAATGCAATTTCTCCAATGCTTAAATCCGTTTCTATCAGCCATCTAGTGGCGTAGCTTATTCGCGTGTCATTAGTGTACTCCACAAAAGTTTTTCCTGTGCGTTTTTTTATAAATCTGTTAAATGAAACGGCACTCATGTTTGCAAGTTCGGAAATCTCGTTAAGTGTGATTTTTCGTTCAAAATTTGCCTGAACATATTCATATACTTTTTTTATTTTTTTACTGTTTTCGAAATTTTCATTTTGTGATATATAGGTAGATAGTAGTCGCTGATTTCTTGAGTTTGCCAAGTCATGTAAAATAGAAATCAATTCTAGAAAATAATCTATACTATCAATTTTAGATAGTTTTAAGATTCTGGGCATTAAGTCTTGGGTAATTTTTTTTGAAAAAAGAATCCCATGATTTGCACGATTAAAAAGGTCTTTTATAGGTTTGAAAATCCTGCGAGATAACATTTTTGAATCAAATAAGTCATCGTGGAATTGAATAGTTATCTCATGAATATCTTTTTTATCACAATGATAGAGCTCCCAGCCATGTGACAAATTTGGGCCCACTAAAACAAGTTCAAGGTCATCAATTTCTTCTAAGCTATCACCAACAACTCGTCTTACTCCTTTTCCATTGTGAATGAAATTTAATTCATATTCAGGATGGAAATGAATTGGAAAGTCGAAGTCGTCTTTAACGCGGTCAAAAACCAAAAAACTATCTTCTGCGGCCAAAGGTGTTATTTCTCTATGAATGTCTTTATACATAATATTTAATTTGTAAATGGTAATATAATATCTATAAAGTGACAAATTACGATTTATATTTGGAAGTGTTGCTTTAGATCTATTTTTATTGATAATATGGAAGTTATTTGATGCTATTTTCTTAATATTTACCTGTTTTGTTTCTTGAATAGTTTATGGTATTCGTATAAATATTATTTTTTTTGACAATTTAGGCTGAGTATATGTCTCATTGTTTGTGTTTATGGTTTGTCAATTAATACCAGTGTTGTATTATTTTAAGAGTGGTGTTAATTAAAAGTGTAAAATGATTTGTTAAGCTCTAGTTTTCTATTTGAAGTAATTTAATTGATCAGTGGATTTTGAACGTCAATATGTTCTAAATTAATAAGAAGTGTTATACGTTTAGCAACATTCAATAAATTCCAATACTTTTGCGATTACATAATTTAACAAATCACCTTTTTTTTGAAAAAAGCAATTCAATTTATGATTATTAGTGCCTTAGCATTTGCAATGTTAAATATAGGTGTGAAGTATTTAGGGAAATTTAATGTATACCAAATAGTGTTTTTCAGGGCCTTGGGGTCATTGTTTTTTACCTATCCATTTTTGATAAAAAAGAAAATTCCTATTGTTGGCAATAGAGTGAAACTCTTACTTTTGAGAAGTGTCATTGGTTTAATAGCCATGATATTGTTCTTTTCTTCATTGAAGTTACTGTCAACAGGTTCGGCTGTTTCAATACGATATATTGCTCCAATTTTTGCTGCTGTATTCGCGTTATTTATTTTAAAAGAACGTATTAAGCCAATACAATGGTTATTTTTTCTAACAGCATTTGTTGGTGTACTGATGTTAAAGGGTTTTGATTTTAGTAGTTTCGGACTCGGGTATGTTTTTGCATTACTTTCAGCAATTTTTACGGGACTTGTGTTTGTGCTTATACGATTGATTGGAAATAAGGACCATCCGATGGTAGTCGTTAATTATTTTATGACACTAGCATTTTTAGTTAGTGGAGTGCTGTGTATTAAGTATTGGATTACGCCAGAAGGATGGGAGTGGCTTATGTTATTGAGTTTAGGGGTTTCTGGATATTTTGGGCAGATTTATATGACCAAAGCAATGCAGCAATCGGAAACGAGGTTGGTTGCACCCTTAAAATATATAGAAGTGGGTTTTACAATGATTGCAGGTGTAATTTGGTTCCATGAAGGCTATACTTTACTAAGTGTTTTAGGTGTTATTTTAATAGTAATAAGTCTTGTACTTAATGTTTTAGTTGTCAAAAGAAGTTGATGTTAAGTAGATTGTACTTAACTATTTTGAAAAGTTGAGGTTTTAGTAATTGACCATTTAAAGTATATTTAAGTTTTTCTATTACTTAATTATAAATGGCACGTGCTTTTTTAAAGAATAATTATCCTTCAAAAATTTTGAGTTTAATTTAGAATCTGAAATGGCTATAGCGGCTCCTAAAGCAGATCCTAATGATGACGTCGTCGTTTTTAATTTCATATCCCGTAAATAATGTGATAATAACCGGATAAAGACATCATTGTCTGTAAATCCTCCGTCAACATATAATCGTTTTATTTTATCGTTTCCAATAACTGTTTTTATACTTTCAACTTGTAAAATCACCAATTCGGTAATTAAATGGTGATAGGCCAATTCAAAATTATCGTAAGGTAATTTAGTTTTTTTAGGCATTGTTTCAGTAGTTAACGATTCCCAAAAAAATAAATGTTCAAAATTATCTACAATTTTAGTGTATAAATTATAGCTAAAGTCGACTGTTTTATGATAATCAGACGCAACATTATAATGCTTC
This sequence comes from Aureibaculum algae, assembly GCF_006065315.1. Lineage (GTDB taxonomy): Bacteria > Bacteroidota > Bacteroidia > Flavobacteriales > Flavobacteriaceae > Aureibaculum > Aureibaculum algae. The sequence continues at coordinate 1,058,139 of NZ_CP040749.1, forward strand.
GCTAACTTTTGAACTTGAATTTTATATTCATTTCCTAAAAAAATACGAGATGATTTTACAGCCTTACCATTAATACGCATATAGTTTATGCACTCATTTTCAATCTCTTTCTCAGTAAGTTTCGGGTTAGTAGCGTGTGGATTTAATGAGATACTCCAAGTGCCAGTTGAAACTAAAATAAAGGGCTTTTTGATGCTTCTCACATAAGGAAGTAGTGCTGAAAAACTATCATGAATACCAACGCCAATTTTAATACGTTTGCCATTGTAGTTCATATTGATACTAGTTTCTGTAGATACAATAGGAGGTAATATTTTATCAATTTCTTCTTCGTAGACCCATTTGTGATAGTCTTTCGTGTCGTAATTCCATAACGAAGTATGACAGCCTATACTTGTGTATTCACTTAGAGGGATACCTGTAAAGATAAAGCTTAAATATTGTGGAAAATGTAATGCGTATTTTACGTGCTTATAAACATCGGGTCTCGTTTGCTTTATCCAATACAATTGCATTCCTGAGTTTAACATTCCTGATTTAGGTGAGCCTGTTTCCGTAGTAAAAGTTTCTTCGGGACCGTACTTTTTATAGAAATCATTTATGATTTTATCATCAATGGGTTTAGTATAATTATCAAGGGGTGTTAGTACGTTGCCATTTTTATCTAAATAAACAATACTTGCACCATAGGTCGAAAAATTAATTGCTTTTATATTGTAATTTTCAGAATCTAAAATTCTGTTAAAAACATCTTTCAACCATTTTTGTAAGGCAGGTAAATTTTCTGTAGGATGCCCATCCTCATCTTCTATTTCATCAAAACGTATATATTCTCTATAGATTTCTTGGTGATCATTATCAAAAAGGAAAAATTTCTTATTTGTTTTTCCGATATCAAATATGGCAGTAACGTGGGTCTTCATTTTATAAACCAGTTGCTTGAGTATGTTTTCCTCGTTCTTTTAATAATTGATTTCTCACTTTTAAAGCTCTATAGGCTGCAATAGGCTGTAAAGCACCTCCTCTTTCCAGTCTTGCTTTCTCTAGTAATGGCCTTACATCTGTGCGGTACGCCTCTTGTATTATTTCTTGGCAACGCACTACATCATGTTCTTGCTGAGCAGTTCTTAATGAATTCTGATCAACAAGTAATGCTTTTGCGTAAGCTTCTTGAATAGCTTCTAAAGATTGAATTAAATCTTCTAAAGGATCTTTAATGTTGTGGCTGGCATCAATCATCCAGGCTAAATCTGGATTTTGAGGGTTATTTTCCATACCGTAAACGAGCTCATTAAAAATTAAAAATAAAGCATATGGTTTTATACTTCCAACAGTTAAGTCATCGTCACCATATTTACTATCATTAAAATGAAACCCACCCAATTTTCCTTTTAGCATTAACGTAGAAACTATTTGTTCTATATTAGTATTAGGAAGGTGGTGACCTAAGTCAACCAAAGTAAAAGCTTTATCTCCACAAGCATTTGCCAACATAAAAGAGGTGCCCCAATCTTGTATTACTGTACTATAAAAATTGGGTTCATAGGGTTTGTATTCAATTAATAATTTCCAATCGTCAGGTATGTTTTTATATATTTCTTTAAGGCTATTTTCAGTGTTTGATAAAGCAGATTGAAAATTGCTTTGTCCGGGGAAAGTTGAGCCATCCGCCAGCCAAACCGTTAATGCTTTTGATCCGAGTTTTTTGCCGATTTTTATAACATTAATATTGTGAGCTATGGCCTGCTCTCTGACTCCTTGACTAGAGTTACTTAACGAACCATATTTATAACTTTCTTTAGCGTTTTTCTGATCTTGAAACGTATTTGAGTTTACAGCATCAAATTTTAAATCTAACGATGAAGCCAATTCTTTAATAGCATTATAATCTTCTGGAACATCCCATGGAATATGTAATGAAATGGCTCCTGCGGTCTGTGTAAGTGCATGTAGTAAACCTACATCTTCTAGTTTTTGTTCTAAATTGGAAGGTTCGCCATAAAAGGAAAATCTGCCAAACCGAGTTCCACCAGCACCCAATGCCCAGCTTGGTATTGCTACTTGAAAGTTGGTAAGTTTATCAATAATACCCTTAACGTCATGTCCTTTTTCAGATAAAGTGTTTGCTATATAGTCGTAGCTAGTTTTATGAAAGGATAAGGAGGTCTTATTAACTTGTGCAATTTGATTTTCTGTAATTTTCATATGCAATTTTAATAAAAAGAGAACTTTCTATAGGTTAAAACGAACCTATAGAAAGAATCTCAAAATTAATTCAAATAATAATTTTTTATAATTAGCTATCTTACAAAAGCAGCTGGCATTCCTCCGTCTATATTGATAATGTTTCCCGTGGTTTTATCTAAGATACTAACTAAGGCGAATACGCCATTCGCAATGTCTTTAGGGTAAATTATCTCATTCAATAAGTTTCTTTTTGCATAATGAGCGGGTAATTCATCTACAGTGATTCCATAAGCTTTAGCTCTCCCTTCTGCCCAGTCTCCTTCCCAAATTTTACTGCCGACAATAACACCATCAGGATTTACCGTATTTACACGTATTTTATCGCTGCCTAATTCGGCGGCTAATAATCGTGCCATGTGTTGCTGTGCTGCTTTAGCGGTGCCGTAACCAACGTTGTTAGGGCCAGAAACAAGACCGTTTTTACTGGCAATACTTATAAAGTCGCCACCTAAGTTTTGTTTTTTCATGACATCAACAGCTTGCTTTGCAAGCTCAAACTGACCTTTTACCAGTACGTTTTGTAAAATATCCCAATCTTGTTCCGTCGTTTCTTCCAAGGGTTTAGAAATTGCTAATCCAGCACTGTGTACCACAATGTCAACACCACCAAACTCTAAACAAGCTTTTTTATAAGCATTTGCTATAGATTCCGATTTAGTAACATCGCAAATAGCATAAATGGCAACATCATTTTTATAGGTTTCAAGAGCTTCTTTTAATCGGTCTTCAGCGATATCTCCAAGTACAACATTTGCTCCTTCTGATGCTAATTTATCTGCAATTGCTTTTCCAATTCCTCCACCAGCACCCGTTACAAAAGCAACTTTTCTTGAGAGTGGTTGTTCTTTTGGCATCCGTTGTAGCTTCGCTTCTTCTAAAAGCCAGTATTCAATGTCAAATGCTTCTTGTCTAGGTAAAGAGGTATATTCAGTAATTGCTTCTGCCCCTCTCATTACATTTATAGCATTGATATAGAATTCACTAGCAACCCTAGTGGTTTGTTTGTTTTTAGCAAAACTAAACATGCCTACTCCAGGGTAAATAATAATTACAGGATTAGGGTCACGCATTGCGGGACTGTTACTGCGTTTGCAGGTGTCGTAATAGTCTTTGTATTCTTGCCTGTATATCTCAAAAGCAGGCTCTAATTTTTTTAAAGTTTCTTCTGTATTGCTAACATCATCTTTTGCATCTAATTTTAGTACCAAAGGTTGAATTTTAGTTCTTAAAAAGTGGTCAGGGCAAGAGGTGCCCATAGGTGCTAGTCTTTCCAGATCATTACTGTTAATGTATTGTAAAACAACCTCATTATCTGTAAAGTGACCAATCATTCTGTTTTCTGAAGAGCATAATCCTCTTAAAAGAGGCATTAGTTGAGCTGCTTTTTCTTTACGTTCATTTTGTGGTAGTGATTTTATTTTTTCTCCACCAAATACATGGTCTTTAGCTTTTATTTTTTGCTCTATATATTCCGATGCTTGTTCTATTACTTCTAAACTGTTCAAGTAACATTCATATGAAGTGTCACCCCAAGTAAATAATCCATGACTCCCTAAAACAATTCCTCTGATTCCAGGGTTGTCATTTAAGCACTTTTCTAATTGGAGACCTAAATCAAAACCAGGTCGTTGCCAAGGTACCCAGCCCATAGTATCTCCCCAAATTTCTTTGGTTACCTTTTCGCTATCCTTTGCAGCCGCAACTGCTATTAATGCATCAGGGTGCAAGTGATCTATATGCTTAAAGGGTAGTAGTCCATGTAAAGGGGTGTCAATAGATGGAGCTTTACTATCTAAGTCGTAAATACAGTGGTTAAACAATCCAACCATTCTGTCTTCATCATCTAGGCCTCCATAAACGTTTTTTAGGTCTCGTAACCTTTCCGTATAAAGTCCAGCTATTCCGCTTCGTGTTAAAGTCCCAATATCTCCTCCAGAACCTTTTACCCACATTACTTCAACTTCTTTATTGGTTAAAGGGTCTTTTTCAATGGTTTTGCAACTTGTATTTCCACCACCATAATTTGTTATTCTTAAATCTGCTCCTAAAATATTTGAGCGATATAAAAATAATGCAACCTGATCATCTCCTATTTCAGAGGCTTTATCGTGGTTCCATAAATAGGTTACGTGGTTAAATGTATTTTTATCAATGTCCATTAATAATCTTTTTATTATAAGCCTTAAATTTAATTATAAATCAGTAGATAAGTATCCTGTGCTGTACTGTAATTTTATATTGTTAAAATAACACTTTTAGACCACAAAAATGGTATTTTTGTTAGATTAACACTCCTTAAAACTTGCAAATTTCTTACAATGAATGTATCAGTTGTTATTGATGAAAAATCTAAAGTCCCTAAGTATAAGCAGGTTGTAGATTCAATTGTTAATGATGTTTCTAGTGGTAAACTTAAATTAGGTGACAAATTACCTTCAATTAATGAGTTGAGTGAAGCCACATACCTATCTCGAGATACTGTTGAAAAGGCCTATAAGAATTTAAAAAATAGAAAAATTATAACATCCGTTAAAGGAAAGGGGTGTTATGTCTCTAAAAATGAACTTATTTCTAAAATTAATATCTTTTTCCTCATTAATAAATTGAGCTCATATAAAATGAAAATTTACAATTCATTTGTAAAGAGCCTAGAGGGAATTGGTCATGTTTCATTATTTATTTATCACTGTGATGAGTCTTTATTTGTTAATTTAATTAATCAACATGTTGGAGGGTTTAACTATTATGTAATTATGCCACACTTTAAAACTGATAAATTAGATCATATTAGTTTAACAAAAGAAGCATTGACGGTAATGGATAAAATTCCAAATGAAAAAATTATTGTCTTGGATAATAAGGTAGATAAAAAGAATGCCTATTCTGAAGTCTATCAAGATTTTGAAAATGATATTTATGATGCTTTGAAGAATGGCGTTGACAAAATAGTAAAGTTTGATAAAATACATCTAGTTTTTCCTAAAAACACATTCTATCCATATCCAAGAAGAATTTTACATGGGTTTAAAAAGTTTTGTTTTGAGTATTCACTAAATTTCGAAATTCTGTCTGAAATTTCTGAAAATATGGATATAACAAAGAATGAAATTTTTATAGTTATTGAAGAAAGCGATTTGGTTAATCTTGTAAAATTAACAAGAGATAATAATCTTGAGTTGGGAAAAGATATTGGTGTCATTTCGTATAATGATACGCCGTTAAAAGAGCTTCTAGGGATTACTGTAGTAAGTACTGATTTTAAAAAGATGGGAGTAACTGCGGCTGAACTTATATTAAATAAAAAGCAAGAAAAAATTAAAAATCCATTTAATTTTATAGATAGAAAATCTACATAAAAATATCAAATTATTGTGTGAAAGTATGTACGAACGTATTAAATGTTGGTAAATAACGGGTATTGTTTCTTAAATGTTGTAAACAGGATAGCACAGGATAAATTACAACGAGCATAAATGTATCATTGTGTATAGATTCTACTAGAGTTAATAGTATAACTGGAATTATTAATCGTTTTAAGCAGTAAATAACACAAAAGAATATGAAACATAAATTATCTGAAGCACAAATAAGTTTTTATAGAAATAACGGATTATTGATTATTGATGATTTTTTATCGCAACCTGAAGTTGAGCATTGGAAAACGACTATTGACGAGGCTGTAAAAGCTAGAAAAGGAAGGAAATTTCCACATTCTGAAATTAAGACAGGAGCCTCAGATGGTATAAATAAAGATGCTGAATATTTTGGAAAAGTTTTTGATCAAATTATTAACTTATGGATGACAGATGATGGGGTAAAAGAAATAATGTTTGATAAGAATCTTGGTAAGATGGCAGCCGAACTTGCACAAGTTGATGGTATAAGAATTTGGCATGATCAGTCATTGGTAAAACAACCTTGGGGTAATCCAACGGCATGGCATTTAGATACGCCGTTTTGGTCATTTAGCCATAGGGAGGCCCTTAGTGTTTGGGTAGCTCTAGAAGATGTAACCTTGCAAAACGGATGTCTATATTTTATGCCAGGTTCTCAAAAAGATACCGATTTTATAGAACCAGGCATTGGAGCAAATATGGGAGATATATTTAATGATTATCCTGATTATGCTAAAAAGGACCCGACGCCATCAATTATTAAGGCGGGCTCCTGTTCCTTTCATAACGGATTAACAATACATGCCGCAGGTGTAAATATGACACCGTATACAAGAAAAGCAATGACCTGTGCTTATATGCCAGATGGAAGTGTTTTTAATGGAAAACAAAATGTATTACCAGACGAGTATTTCAAATCTTTAAAAATTGGTGATCTATTAAATAATGAAGCTCAAAACCCTTTAATTTATCATAAAGATTGGGAGTAATGAAAGATGAGATAAAATGGGGGGATTTTGATAAAATGCGTCCTACCCAAATAGAAGAAATTAAAAAGGACTATCCTATCGCTTATTTGCCTTGGGGAGCCATAGAATATCACGGTAGGCATAATCCAACAGGATTAGATACGCATAAAACAGCTCATCTTTGCTCTTTGTTAGCAAAAGAAGTTGGGGGCTTGGTTTTTCCTCCAATTAGTTTAGCTGCGAATTTAATAAAATCATATCCTGGTGTTGATTTTCCCAATCACTCAATCGAGTTTTCTGAAAAATTAATTCAATTAATTTGTGAAGAGTATTTCGAGCAATTAGCAGAGCAGAATTTTAAAATAGTGGTATTGTTGTCAGGCCATGCAGGGGAGCCGCATCTTCAGATATTAAGAGATGTTGCACGTGATTTTAATAATAAATATCCTAATAAATACTTTTGGGCTTTAGCAGAATTTGATGTTATACCTGATCATCTTTTGGTAGCAAATCATTCTGCATTAGGCGAAACTTCCTTACAGTTATATTTTGAGCCAGAAACGGTTGATTTACATAGTTTGCCAAAAGACAGAGAAATATCTTTGGAAATTGATGCGGTTTCTGGAGAAGATCCACGATCATCAACTGCAGAACATGGAGAACTGATAGTCAATTCATTTATTAAAAATGCAACTGAAAAGTTGGGAGGAATAATAAAAAATTACATTTAAAATATGAATCTAGTATGTTAAGGATGTTGTTACCTCAGAAATTAATTAATGGCGAACAGGCCCGATGCTTCGGGATGACCGTTTTATAACAATAATTATAAAAATATGAAATATAGGACTTTAGGAAGGACAGGTCTTACTCTAAGTGAAATCAGTTTGGGTACTTGGGCTTTTGGTAATAATGTATATGGTGGTGTAGCTGAGAAAGATGGAATAAAAACTATCAATGCCGGTATTGACCTTGGTATTAATATATTTGATACAGCCCCGCAATATGGAACTGACAAGCAAGATGGTGTTGCAGAAATTGTATTGGGTAAAGCTTTAAAAGGAAAACGAGATAAAGTGCATATTTCATCAAAATTTGGTAGAAATCCATGTATTGAAGGTGGGCGTTCTTTGTTTTATAAATCTCGTGTAATTGATTCTGTTGAAGAAAGTTTAAAGCGATTGCAAACAGATTATATAGATGTCCTTTTCTTTCATTCTCCATTTTCCTCTGATGAAATTCACGATGATGTTTGGGAGGGAATCGAGCAAGTTAAAAAACAAGGGAAAGTTCGTTTTATTGGACATTCTATTTCCATGTTTAATCAAACGGAGAATATGGCACGAGAATGGGCAAAAGAAGGGAAAATAGATGTTGTTCAGGTGGTGTTAAGTTTAATGAATAGAGAAGCTCAACAATTGGTGAATACGTTGTCAAAAGAGCATAATATTGGTGTTTTTGCGAGAGAATGTTTAGCGAATGGTTTTTTATCTGGTACAATAACAAAAAATACCGTTTTTGAAAAGAATACACTCAACGCTAGGTACTCAAAAGCAGCGTTGGCGGAAAGGGTAGATCAAGTAGAGGCTTTTAAGTTTTTAATAAGAGATGATATTACGAATATGCCGCAGGCCGCATTAAAATGGGTGCTAGATCAAAAAGGAGTTTCGACTGTGTTATCTGGTGCTAAGAATAGTTATGAATTAGAAGGAGCTGTTTCGGCATCAACAGCAAAGTCATTTACGGCAGATGAATTAAAATTGGCACAAACCCTGTTAAAAAAGGATTTTGACGCTGCATAAAACGTTTCAAATTCCAAGTATAAATTATAATTATTTAAAAAAATAATTAACTAAATAACAAAAGAGATGGGAGCATTAATAGGATTATTGTTACATGCAATTGGTGGATTTGCCGCAGGTAGTTTTTATATTCCATTTAAGTTGATAAAAAAATGGAGTTGGGAGACGTCTTGGCTCGTTTTAGGCTTTGCTGCATGGATTTTTGCTCCAATTATTATGGCATGGTTTACAGTTCCAAATCTTATTGAAGTATTGGGAGCTAGTGATTTTGAAACAAAATTTTATACTTTCTTTTTCGGTATGCTTTGGGGTATTGGCGGACTAACTTTTGGGTTGTCAATGCGTTATTTAGGTATTGGTTTAGGTATGGCGGTTGCATTAGGTTTTACAGCGGCTTTCGGTACTTTAATACCACCACTTTACAACGGTACTTTTTCGGAATTGCTTCAGACAAAAGGAGGTATTCTTGTTTTAATAGGTGTAATAATAAGTCTTATAGGTATAGCCATAGCGGGTAAAGCTGGTATCTTAAAGGAAAAAGATTTAAATGCAGAAGAGCAAAAGGAGGCTGTAGCAGAATTCAATCTTTCTAAAGGTATGGTTATCGCTGTGATCTCGGGTATTTTAAGTGCTTGTTTTGCATTTGGATTAACAGCGGGGAAGCCTATTGCAGAAGAAGCGTTAAAGCTAGGTGTTAAAGATATTTTTCAAAATAATCCTGTTATCGTTTGGGTACTTTGGGGAGGGTTTTTAACTAATTTTATTTGGACCATAATTTTAAGTATAAAAAATAAAACGTTTAGTGATTTTACAGACAAAGACATTCCTAATAAACCAAAAAATTACTTATTAGCAATCGCAGGAGGCGTAACTTGGTATTTCCAGTTTTTCTTTTATGGTATGGGAACAACTTTTTTAGGTGAAAAATATGAGTTTGCCAGTTGGACTTTGCACATGGCATTTATTATTATATTCAGTACTCTTTGGGGAATATACTTTAAAGAATGGAAAGGTGTATCAACGAAAACCATGCGTACTTTATGGCTTGGACTAGTTGTGATTATTTTTTCAACCGTTCTGATAGGAATTGGAAATAGTTTTTAGACGGAGAAACATGATTAGTTAGTGATAACGCAAATTAAGATGATACAAAAATTATACATATCAGTTTTTCTGCTATTCGCAATGGGTACTTATGCACAAGATACTTTTATTCTTGAAGATACTACAGATGCTAGATTTGAAATAACGGATAAAGTTTGGTCACAAACTATTGGAGAAGCTTCCGTATGTCTTTGGAATGATGACAAATTGAGTGCTTTTACCATTACCATTGATGATAATTATGAAAAAGATATTTCCTTTTGGATGGAACTTCAGAAGAAATATGGTTTTAAATATACATGGTTTGTTATTACAGAGGCTGATAAAAAATATAATGTAAAGAATTGGGATTTGTTTAATGAACTCTCCAAAGCGGGTAATGCAATCCAGGGGCATGATGATAGAAATTGGTATGAAGATAAAGAAACAGGGGTAAAATATCCCTCAATAAAAGCTTATAATAAAAGATTAAATCGTACAAAAACGAAAATTGAAAAGCATATAGAAAACCAGAAATGTTTGACCTATGCTTATCCTTGGGGAGAAGGAAATGTAGATGAAGTAGCTAATCATTTTATTGCGAGTAGAGGGGTGATTGGTCTGTTAAATCCCGCAAATAAAATTGATTTTAAACAAGTTAGAAGTATTAGCAATCCACACATTTACAGTAATGATAGCACACGGAATCATTATATGTTGCCTTTGCTCGATAATACTTCAAAGCTAGAAGGTAAAAATTATTATAGAGGATGGGGAAGTACACATTTTCATGAGGTTTCAGCACCTGCTGTACAAGAAAAGACAGATGCATTTTTTAAATATCTAAAAGAAAAAGAGGATAAGCTATGGATTGGGACTTTTCCTGATGTTGCAAAATATGCTCAAGAATATGCTACTCATTCTTTAAGTGTAGATTCTATTTCTGAAAATTCCATATCAATAAGTTTAACGGATAAAATGAAAGATGAAATCTATGATTATCCCTTAACTATAAAAGTACGTTTAGCAAATAATTGGTTGTCCCTTTCTGCAACGCAAAATGGAAATGAAATAGAAAGTAAAATTATTAGTTACAATCAAAATAAATACGCTTTAGTAAAGGCAATACCAGATCATGGTCAGGTCATTTTAAAGGGAGATGTTTTTAAGTAATGCCTTTTGGTTTCATCGGGTTTAAGATAACTGTAATAAAGAAGTTAAACTTGATGTCTATGAAGGAATGTGGCATGTTTGACAAGGATATTATCTACTGCCTGAATCAAAAAAAAGCAGTAACTAATACAAAGAGGTTTATGTTTAAATATTTAAAAATTTAAGAGTTTGTTTATGAAAATACGTTTTTCGATAGTAGTAATTTGTGCATTAATTACCATCAGTTGTGGTTCAAATAAACTTCAAGTAAATAACTCAAATAATGAGGTTTTTAATCTTGATTTTGAGGGTAATACTATTGGTCCGTACACTGAAAATAATTTAAAAAAGGATGTTGGAGATGTAAATTGGAAATTACTTAGGGATAGGGCTACGATTGAATTAGATGAAACCCATGGAAAAGTGTTGAAAGTGCTTTATCCCAAAGGTTCAGTAGGTCCCAAGCAAGGAGGAATACAGTTTGACAAGCCATTACCAAAAGCTTCAGAATATACATTGGAGTATAACATAAAGTTTATGGAAGGTTTTGATTTTCGCTTGGGAGGTAAATTACCAGGGCTAACAAGTGGTGGGGAGAAATATACAGGAGGTGTTCATCCTGATAATGGTGAAGGTTGGAGTGCTCGTTATATGTGGATAGCAGATGGAGAAATAATCGTCTATTTTTACCATATGGACATGGAGCACAAATGGGGAGACAGTGTTAAAACGAATGTTTTTTTTAAACCAGGGCAATGGTATAAAATAAAACAACATATAAAATTAAATGACAGCGATCAATTCAATGGTGTAATGAAGGTTTGGATAGACAATGAAAAGGTAATACATGATGATAAAGTAAGGTATCGTTTGGCTCCATTAGGCGAAATTGATTCGTTCTATTTTTCAACATTTCATGGTGGTAATACTGAAGATTGGGCACCAAAGAAGGATTCGTTTATTTACTTTGATAATTTTAAAGTCACAAAATTCCAAAATTAGATGTATCCGAGATTCAAAAAAATTATAATAGGCTACATCAAGTTTACTAGTTTAAAAGATATAAAAATTTAATATGAAAAAACAAGAATTAGCAATTGGTACTGTCAATAAATTTTATCTTTCATTTTGCCTGTTGTTTTGTTTGTCAACCTTTAGTGTTTTTTCGCAAGAATCTGTTGTGAAAATTAATCATGAAGGAAAAGAATTTACACAACTTAAACATGCATGGACTTCACAATGGATTACACATCCAACAGAATCAACTTTAGATGCACGTAAATTCTTATTTAGACGAACCTTTGACTTAAAAGCAATGCCTGAAAAGTTTATAGTTCATCTTTCAGCAGATAATCGTTATCGCTTATTTGTAAACGGTAAGTACATTATTTCTGGACCATCATCTTCTGATATTAATAATTACAGATATGAAACAATTGATATTGCGAATGAATTAATAGTGGGTAAAAATATAATTGCCGCTGAGGTGGTTAATTTTGGGGAATATAGGAAAGCATCTTCTATGACTTTTCAAACCGCATTTATTTTACAAGGAGAGAAAAGTAATCCAGTTGATTTAAATACAGGAAAGGCTTCAAAATGGAAAGTGATAAACGACGAAGGCTTTAAAAGCATTCCTTTTGTTAGTGATTCTTTACGTGGTTATTATGCGGCCGGTCCTGGAGAAAAACTGATTTCAAAAAAGCACCAATGGGGATGGAAAGAAATTGATTATGACGATGTAAATTGGTTAGAACCTAAATTGGCGACTGTTGAGTTTGCAGTAGGGCGTGGTTTTTTATATGGAAGTACTTGGTATTTAGTCCCAAGGTCAATACCGTTTTTAGAAGAGTCGGTACAACGTTTTAACAAAATTGCCAGAAGTGTTGGAATAGATGCTAATGATGACTTTATAAAAGGAAAAGGAAGTATTACAATACCTCCTAATAAAAAAGTAAGTCTTTTATTAGATCAGTCGCATCATACGATTGGACATCCAGAGCTAAAATATTCTAAGGGAAAAGAGAGTCGAATAAAGGTGACGTATTCGGAAGCGATGTATGATAAAGACTGGAAAAAGGGAAATAGAAATGAGGTAAAAGGAAAACATATTTTAGGATATTATGATATTATTGAGCCTGATGGGGGGATGAATAGAGAATTTAAACCCTTTGGTCAGAAAACATATCGATTTGTACAATTAGATATAGAAACAGGTGAAGAGGCCTTACTAATTGATGATTTTTATGGGGTTTATACAGCTTATCCTTTTAAAGAAAATGCTAAGTTTAAAACAGACAATGAAGTGTTAACTCAAATATGGGATGCCTCTTGGTTAACACTAAGAAATTCAGCCGTTGAGAGTTTTATAGATCCGTATTACGAACAGTTGCAGTATGTTGGTGATACGAGAATTGAGGCAATTGTATCTATTAGTGTTGATGGTGATGATAGGTTGATGCGAAAGGCAATTGAAATGTTTGATAATTCAAGGTTGCCTAACGGCTTAACGCAAAGTAGATATCCGTCATATATTGTTCAGGTAATACCTACCTATTCTTTATTATGGGTTAATATGTTACACGATTATCACATGTACAAAAATGATGATGAATTTGTAAGGAAGTTCATTCCAGGAATGAAAAATGTAATGGATTGGTGGACGGCTAAAGTTGATAAAAACGATATGCCGACAAATATGGAGTGGTGGAATTTTACGGATTGGGCACAAGGGTACCCAAATGGAATTCCTCCAGGAGCAGATGATGGTTATTCGGCATCTGTTGCCTTACAATTTGTAAAAACATTACAAAATGCAGCACGAATTTTTAGCGATTTAGGCTATAATGAGGAGGCCGAAAAATATTTAGAGTTAGAAAAAAGAATCCGTCAAAGTGTTGTAAAAAACTGTTTTGTAAAGGAAAAAGGAATGTTTGCTGAAACACCTAATAAAAAACAATTCTCACAACATACCAATATCATGGCCATCTTAACTGATGCGATACCTAAAGAAGATCAAAAAGCGTTGATGCATAATATATTAGATGATAAAGATTTAATTCAAACCACCATTTATTATAAGTTTTACTTATTTGAGGCGTTGCAAAAATCAGGTTTGGGTAATTTATATAGTAGTTTATTGCAAAATTGGACAAATCAGTTAGATCAAGGGCTTACTACCTTTGCAGAAACTGATATTAATCCGCGTTCAGAATGTCATGCTTGGTCAGCGTCACCTAACTATCACTTTTTAAAAGTTGTTGCTGGAATTTATCCGCTAAGTAAGAATTTTGAAGAAATAGCTATTGCACCTCATTTTGGGGATTTAAAGGGTTTTGAGGCTGTTATGCCGCATCCTAACGGTGATATTGTTGTAAATCTAAAAAAGAAAGGTAATAAAGTAAAGGGAGAAATAGTATTGCCTAAAGGAACAACAGGTATTTTTAAGTTTAACAATAGGGAAATAAAGCTAACAGAGGGTAAGCAAATCATAAAACAGTAGAAAATGAATAAATGTAAATGGGTGTTGATAATTGCAATAGTTTTTAGTTTAACATCTTGTAAAGATGTTAATAAAAAAGATGCGATTGCAACAACAGTTGAGACCAAAGAAGAACTTATAAGCAGGGTTTTTGCGTTTTCAGAAAAACAATACGACAGTTTGATTCATCGTATTGAAAACAATAAGCCATTGTTACAACCTAGAGGTGTTACTGAAGAAGGTGAATTGCGTTTAAAACCTTTTCAAGATTGGACAAGTGGATTTTTTCCTGGATCATTATGGTATATATATGCATATAACCATTCAAATAAATGGAAAGATTATGCAGAACAATTTACGCTGGCACTTGATTCGGTAAAGTACATTACAAATTCACATGATGTGGGCTTTATGTTAGACTGCAGCTATGGTAATGGTTATGTGGTCACTAAAGAAAAAAGGTTTGAAGATGTGTTGGTGAAAGGAGCTCGCTCCTTAATAACAAGGTATAGACCTGAAATTGGAGTGATACAATCTTGGGATACCACACCAGATATGGGATGGATTTCAGAAAGAGGGTGGGATGTACCCGTAATAGTTGATAATATGATGAATCTTGAATTGTTGTATAAAGCTTTTGAGTTTACAAAAGATTCCACTTTTTACAATGTGGCTACAAAACATGCATTAACGACCTTAAAAAACCATTTTAGAGATGATTATAGCAGTTTTCATGTGGTTGATTATGATTCAAAAACAGGAGAGGTAAGAAGTAAGCAAACGGCTCAAGGATATTCAGATCCTTCATCATGGGCTAGGGGACAAGCATGGGGGTTATACGGTTTTACGCAAACTTATGAGAACACTAAGGATACCATTTTTTTAAATCAAGCCAAAGGCATTGCTAATTATATTATGGAGAGTAAAAAAGTTCCAGAAGATTTAATACCATATTGGGATTATGATGCTCCTAAGATTCCAAATGAACCAAAAGATGCTTCGGCCGCAGCGATAACAGCTTCTGCGTTACTTTCATTACAACAATATGTACCAGAAAAAAGTGTGGCAATGAAATCTTATGCAGAAAAGATTTTAAGAAGATTATCAACTGATGATTATTTAGCGAGCTATGGTAAGAACCAGGGCTTTTTACTAATGCATTCTGTAGGTAATATTCATACTGGTGAAGAAAATGACAAGCCTTTGAATTATGCCGATTATTATTATTTAGAGGCATTGACAAAATGGAAAAAGGTTGATTAAGGATTCATTTTTTAAATCAAATAACAAGAAGAGATTATTATTGGCAATTAAAATACACTTTTAAGGCAAATAATGGTCTCTTTTCTACTTTACATTCATAGTTTCTAAAATTTTACTATCCCTTAAGACTGTGGAATTAAAACCTCTCATTTTTTCTTCTTATCATAACGTGATTGAAATAAGATCAACCTCCCCAAATAATCAATTTTTTAGGTTTAGTTTTAATATTGTGGTTAAACATAAACTACCCGCAACAATATTTTAATCACAAATCCAATTATAATTTTTTTAATACAATGACATGCTCTTAATTATTTTAACTGGAGATATTCGTAAATGATTTATTACTATTTTTTAAGAATATTTTTTATGTTTTTTTGATAATAACCATGAATAAAACAATCAAAGGTTAGTAAAATATGATTTTTATAAGGTAAAGTTATGTTTTTAAATTCAAAGCTTTCATATGAAGGTCTTAATTAGGTATTCTTCTTAATCACTGTATGGCTCTGTGTTATTTGTATTAAATGATTGCTAAAAATAATGTAATAAAGTGATAAATATCATTGTTTACAAAACATAAGTGTTATAAGTACATTTTTTTTGTGAAATATTTGTTAAATATAAATTTCTTTTCTTACATTTGTAAATGTAAAAACTACATTTAATATAAAAAAAGTGCTTTATGTCGACTTTTATTTCATTAAGATATTTTTTGACATTTAGTATCCAATTAATAAATTGATAGTTTTCTTGAGTTTCTATATCAAATTTATTTCTCGATATAATAACTGATTTAACTATTGAAATAAAGTAAAATAATGTAGTTGGAGATGGGTTAAGTTTAGAGCAGGGTGTTTAGCCTTTTGAACTCTAAGAACCAATTAAAAGAAGTATCAACCAGATTTTAGAGATGAAAAAACGAATTCCTTACACAAAACAGCCTAATTCTAGTTTTAAGTACGTTATCAATATAATACTGTTTGTATTGTTGATCTTTATTTCCCATTTGACCGTTTTAGCACAAACGGATTCTCAGGAAACTATTACGGTGCATGGCACTATAACCGAGGCGGAATTTGGTCCAGTAATCGGTGCTAATATTATTGAGCAAGGAACACTCAATGGAGTAATGTCTGATCTAGATGGTACATTCAACATAACGGTACCTAAAAATGCAAAATTAGAAGTAAGTTTTATAGGTTTTGGTACGCAAGTTATTAGTGTTAATG
Organism: Aureibaculum algae; assembly: GCF_006065315.1. GTDB lineage: Bacteria > Bacteroidota > Bacteroidia > Flavobacteriales > Flavobacteriaceae > Aureibaculum > Aureibaculum algae. The sequence goes on from NZ_CP040749.1 coordinate 1,074,762, forward strand.
GTCGTACTGAAATAAATATTGTAATGGTAGCTGAAGCATCTGCTCTAGATGAGGTGGTTATCGTTGGATATGGTAAACAGAAAAAGGAAAGCGTGGTAGGGTCTATCGTACAGGTAACCGGAGATGTATTAATGCAATCTGGAGGTGTATCTACGGTAGGGCAGGCACTTACTGGGCGTTTGCCTGGTGTTGTAACTGTTTCTTCTTCAGGACGTCCTGGTGACGAGAATCCTGCTATATATATTCGTGGGCAAAGTACATGGAACGGTGGTGGACAACCATTAGTTCTCGTTGATGGTATAGAAAGGAGTATGACTGATGTAAATGCAAGTGATATTGAAAGCATGTCAATACTTAAAGATGCTTCTGCAACGGCAGTATTTGGTGTAAAAGGTGCTAATGGGGTTATTCTTATTACTACAAAACGTGGGAAGAAAGGAAAAGCAAGACTTTCTGTTTCTGCAACTTCCACAATAAAAGTACCTTCAAAATTACCTCAAAAATATGATTCTTATGATGGTATTATGGTAACCAATGAGGCTATAGAAAGAGTATTGCCGATTAGAGATGATTTATGGGGACAGTATACCCCTGTTGATATAGCCGATAGATATAGAAATCCTAGAAACGAAACAGATCGCTACATTTATCCTAATGTAGATTGGAATGATGTTACCCAAAAAGATTTTGCAATGGATCACAAAGTGAATCTTTCTGTAAGTGGAGGTACTGATGCTGTTAAATATTTTGGAGCACTTACTTATCAGCATGTTGGTGATATCTTTGACGGGTCTTCCTTTAACAACGGTAGAGATTACGAAGCAAATTTTAATTATGATCGTTTTAACTTTAGAAGTAATATAGATTTTGATGTTACCAAGAGTACGCGTTTATCTGTGAACCTTTCGGGTTATTATGGAGTGCAAAATGGTAATGATGCAGATAGCCAATTGCTTTATAGTAGTATCTATAATTTGGCACCAAGTTTATTTTATCCAATTTATCCTGATGGCACTTATGGACGAACGTTAGTCGAGAATTATGAGTTAGCGAATCCAGCAGTAATACTTTCTACTAAAGGAGCAACAAAAAATCACAGGGTTCAGGTAAATACGGATTTTATTCTTACACAAAAATTAGATTTTATTACAGAAGGCTTATCTTTTAGGGGCTCTTTATCTTATGATAATAATTTTAGAGGAGAAGGTGGTATTAAGGAGACCGACCCTACAGGAACTGATAATGTAATTTATAGAGTATATCTTTCAGATGGTACAGAACAAATAGTTTCTCCTTCAGGTACTAATCAGTTTGATTATGTGGTACAACCTTGGAACAGAGATGCTCTTCAAATTCAAGATTGGCAAACCAGTAGAAGACTTTTCTATCAGTTTTCATTAAATTATGACAAAACTTTTGCAGAAAAACATAATGTAGGCGTATTGGCATTGATGAATAGGGAAGAGTATGCTATTGGTGATATGTTACCAAGATATAGAGAAGACTGGGTAGGTCGGTTAGTTTATAATTATGATAATCGATATTTTATAGATTTAAATGGAGCATATAATGGTTCTGAAAAATATGGACCTGGTTATAAGTTTGACTTGTTTCCTTCAGCGGCCTTAGGTTGGATGATTAGTAATGAGTCTTTTATGGAAAACGTTTCGTGGTTAAATAAACTGAAAATACGTGGTTCGTATGGTGTTGTTGGTGATGATGCTGCAGGAAATAGATGGGCTTATTTATCTCAATGGTCTAGTGGAGGTAATGCTTATATGAATAACTCTAATGTTTGGGGGGTCCAATCACCTTATACGTATTATAAAGAAAGCGTTCTTGGGAATCCAGATTTACAATGGGAAACTTCTGAAAAGGCCAATATCGGATTTGAAATGGCCGTGTTAGAAAATAAGCTTTCCTTAGATGTAGACTTTTTTAAAGAAGATAGACATGATATTATCATTCCTGCAGATAACCGAAGTGTACCTAGTTTCTTTGGGTTTGACCCAGCCGATGTAAACCTTGGTGAAACAAGTGTAAAAGGATTGGAAATAGCATTAAATTTTAAACAACAAATAACTGATGATTGGGATGTGTCGGCTAATTTTGCCTATACAACAGCTAGAGACGAGGTGATATATAAAGAAGATCCAGAGCTTAAAGAAGCTTATCAAAAAGAGGAGGGATTTCCAATTGGGCAAAATAGTACTACAATACGTGGAGATATGATGCAATCGTGGGATGATGTTTACGGTTCTTCTCCTGTGGAAAATAATCAAGGAGCAGTACGGCCAGGGTCTTACGACTTGATTGATTATAACGGAGATGGTGTAATAAATGCCAACGATAATGTGCCTTATGGGTATCCTACTCGTCCTCAAAACACCTATAACTTAACTTTAGGAGCCGGATACAAGAATTTTACATTTATGATTCAATTTTATGGTGTTAGTAATACAACGAAACAATATCAAGACCGAACATTTGCAGTGCAAACGCCTTTGTTTTTTGATGATAAATCAGACTATTGGAGTGTGAGTAATCCTAATGGAACGGAAATTCTTCCTTCTTTTGGAGGGGCATCAGGAGCTACGGATCCATATAGAGATTGGTATGACGCTTCTTTTCTTAGACTACAGAACATGGAAATTGCATACACCTTTGGATCAAAAGATGGTAGTCAATACAGAATATTTTTAAGTGGTAATAATTTAGCATTTTGGTCTGATCTTCCTGATGATAGGGAAGAAAATGTAGGTAGTCAATCTGAGTTTAGAGGTAACTACCCTACGTTTAAAAGAATGAATTTAGGACTAACAATTAATTTTTAATAAAAGACAATGAGAAGTTTATACAAATTAATCGGTTTATTAAGTCTAATTGGAATGATGTATTCTTGCGAGGACTATTTAGATAAAACCATTGAAACAGATCTCACAGTAGAAGAAGTATTCAAAAATTTTGAAAATGCTCAAGGTTTTGTAGAAGAAATGTATGCCATGATTGTAGATTATTCTGCTCCATTCTGGTCGTATTACTCTTATTATGGAGAAGATTCTATAGGAGTTGAGACATGGATATTTGATTACTCCTCTGATGAAGGGAGATATTGGGATTGGCAAAATGATTTTAATTATTTTAGTGGAAATCCAAATACTAGTTCTGGTCTTCCATTTGAAAAAAGTGCCGTATGGCCAAGTAGTTGGGCTGGTATAAGAAAAGCTAATATTGTTATTGCTAGTGCAGATTCTTTGATGGTCGATGCAACGCAACAACAAAAAGATGCCATTTTGGGGCAGGCGTATTTTTTTAGAGGCTTTTTTCATCATGAAATCATGAAATTTTGGGGGCCTATGCCTTACATTGACCATGTATTAAAAGATGATTGGAAGCTACAAAGACCTACAGAATGGTCTGAGACAGCACTTAAAATTGACAAAGACTTTGATAAGGCCATTGCCTTATTACCAGAAGATTGGGATGATTCAGATTGGCAACCAGGTGTGAAAACCAATGGTCAAAATATGTTTAGATTAACAAAAGGTGCGGCTTTAGCTATAAAGGCTAAAAATTTATTATTCGCTGCGAGCCCTTTAATGCAAAATAGTAATGATACTTATGGGTACAATGTAGAACTGTGTAAACAAGCAGCGGACGCTTTTGCGAAAGTAATTGAAATTCCTCGCTATCAACTTGTTCCATGGGATAATTACGAATCTGTTTTTTATTCTACAGACGGAAAATATTCTTATAATTCAGAATACATTTTTGGACAATCTGGATTTGTAGGATGGTTTGGTGGTTATATGGGTGATGCTTGGCAATTGGGTGCAATTGGTAATTCTAATGCAATAAATTCTCCTACACACAACTATATTCATAATTATTTTGGAATGAAAGATGGATTGTCTTGTGATGAAAGTCCATTATTTGACCCTAATGATCCTTGGGCAAATAGAGACCCGCGTTTTTATAAATGGATAGTTGTAGATGGAGATCAATTAGTTGATAATTTAGGAGCAGCCACGGGTGCTGATGCAGTAAATAGATATGCGGAGTTTTACGATGGCGGTGCACACCGATACCCAGGGAAAAGCAATGGTACAAGAACAGGATATGTAGCAAAAAAATGGTACCCCAGATCTTTTAATAAATATGATAATCAAGGTTTGTTTGCCTGGAGAGTTCATGTAAGATTGACTGACGTGTATTTAATGTATGCCGAAGCAGCTGTTATGGGGTATGGAATTAATGGAAAACCGAGTGGATTTGATCTTTCTGCAGTTGATGCTATAAATAAAATTAGAGAACGGGCAATGCCTGATGGTAGCTTAAATGTGAGTGCAATAAACTTAACAAGCCCTAATGTATTTATGGAAGAAATTCGTCGTGAACGTGCTATGGAAATGTCATGGGAAAATCATAGATGGATGGACATTAGAAGATGGAAGCAGGGAACTAACATGAAATATAAACTAAAAACAGGATTACGTTTTGATCGAAATGCCTCAGGTAAACCAATTAATATGGTGGAGGAAGTTTTAAGAACTCGAGTTTTTGACGAAAAACATTACTGGTTACCCCTTCCTAAAAACGATACTGAATTGTATGAAGGGTTTCCTCAAAATCCTGGATGGTAACACTTAACTGTTTTCTGTATTTGATAATAACAACCAATTTATGATACACTTTATAAAACATAATAAATCACTCTTGTGCTTAGGAAGCTATTTACTATTTTCTTACGCATTAACTGGGCAAAATATCCAACAAACGCAAACAGATACCATTGCTATTGATAGCACTAAATTGGTTTCTAACTTTGATAGGGAGGTGAATTTAGGTTTCCAAACTGAAAAGAATGGTAACATAGTAGGTTCAGTATCTTCTATAAACCCAGATAAATTTTTGAAATTTGACAATACACAATGGGTAAGAGATGCTTTAAACGGTAGAATTACTGGACTTAAATACAGTAGTAATATCCGTGGTTTAGGTGATGCACTTATTGTTGTTGATGGTATTCCAGGAAGATCGATTGACTTGCTCAATATGGAAGAAATTCAAGAAATTACGGTATTAAAAGATGCTAGTGCGGCTGCGATGTATGGTTCTATGGCAAAAAATGGAGTAATCGTTGTTACAACAAAGCGAGGTTCCAATAAGAAAGAATTTAATGTTAGTGCCAGCTCTGGAATTAAGAACCCTGTGGCGATGCCTAAATATCTAGATTCAGGTGAATATATGAAATATTATAATGAGGCTCGTGCAAATGACGGGTTAAGTGCGACGTATTCAGATGACGAAATTGCAAATTTTAATAGTGGAGTAAATCCATATAGATATCCAAATATAGATTTATATTCAAACGATTATTTCAAATCTCAGTCATCGTTTACCAACGTTCTTGCCGATTTTTCTGGTGCGATGGAAGATACAAAATATTATATAAACGTTGGTTTTAAATCCGATCGTAGCCTACAAGATGTAAGTGAGAATGATAAAGGTACAACACGTTTTAATGTAAGGGGAAATATTGATTTTAGAATTAATAACTGGATTACAAGCAGTTTAGATGCTGTTGCGATTATTGAAAGAAATAAAAGTTCGTTGACTAACCTTTACAATGCAGGTCAAACGTTTAGACCCAATCTTTACGCACCGCTATTGCCTGTAAGTATGATAGATTTTACTGGTAATTCTACCTTAGAAGGCATTGTTGAAGCAGCCAATAAATATGATGGATATATTTTGGGAGGTAACCAATCATTTAGTGGAAATGTTCCATTGGCTAATATCATAGCAGGAGGAGAGCAAACGAATATGACACGAATTAGTCAAGTAAATAATTCTATAGATTTTGATCTTAGTTCCATTACAGAGGGCTTATCAGCGAAAACCTATTTAAGTTTTGATTTCTATAATAGCTATAACTTAACTGTAAAAAATCAGTTTGCTATTTATCAGCCCACTTGGAATGATGATAACAAAATAATTGATTTGGTAAATGTAGGGAGTGCCGACCGCAGAGGTCAAGAAGAAAAAGTGGAAACAAATTCATTTGTAATTAGATATGGTTTCTTTGGTTTGTTAAACTATGAAAAGAAAATTAAGGAAGATCATTTTATAAAAGCTTCTTTGGTAGGGTTCACAAATAACACGTATGTAAAGTCAGTAAAACAATCTGATAAAAACAGTAATGTAGCTTTAAGTTTAAATTATAGTTACAAGAATAAATTTCTACTCGATTTAAACGCATCTTATATTCATTCTGTTAAATTAGCTGAAGGTAATAGAGGTAAATTAGCACCAACAGTAGGCCTTGCTTACGTTTTATCAGAAGAACCTGCATTGAAGGATATATCATGGTTAAACTACCTTAAATTACGCACCTCTATGGGTACTATATATTCAGATTTGGGTATTCCAGGATACTTTTTATATGACGCTATATATCAACAAAACGGAGGTAGCTATTATTGGGGAGACAGATACGGTTCAACTTCTTCTAATGGTTATACAACAATTGAACGAGGTCAAAATAATAGTTTAGGAATGGAGAAAAGAATGGACTTTAACTTCGGTTTTGAAGGGCTTGTTTATGATAAATTCTCGATAGAAGCTAATTACTTTCGTTCAAGCTTAAAAGAGCAAGTAACAAGAGTATCAACATTATATCCGCAATATTATAATTCATTTCGACCCTATTCAAATTTTAACGAAGAACTACGTACAGGTTTTGAACTAGGGATTAGATATGCTGATAAATTTGGAGATTTAGGGTTAGATCTTGGTGCAAGAGTTCTATATACAGATTCTGAATTGACCAAAGTAGATGAAGTATATGAAGATGATTATCAATATAGAAATGGAACATCTATTGACGCCTATTGGGGGTTAGAATCTCTAGGGTTCTTTGGAGTTGATGATTTCAATGCAGACGGTTCTTTAAAGGACGGCGTTCCTGCCCAATTTGGTAATGTGCAAGCTGGAGACTTAAAATATAAGGACATAAATAATGATGGTGTTGTAAATGATCAAGATCAAGTTGTTATTGGTAGATGGGATGCCCCTTGGACTTTTGGAACAGACATTAAACTAAACTATAAGGCATTTACTTTGTTCGCACTTTTAACGGCTCAAGTAGGTAGTGACGCTCTTGTTTCAGACAGTTATTATCGTCCTCAAGCAGGTGATAAATATTCTGAAGTTGTTCGAGGAAGATGGACGGAAGCTACAGCTGCCACTGCCACTTTTCCACGATTATCTTCTATTGAAAACACCAATAACTTTGGCAAAACATCTAGTTTTTGGATGTATGACAACAGTAATTTTAAAATTGAACGTGTCCAGCTAACATATGATCTCCCTGAAACATGGGTGTCCAACCTTAATATGGAAGATTTTAGTGTGTATGCTAGTGGATCCAACCTTTTAATGGTTGCCAATAACAAGGAAATAAAACAATTAAGTCTTGGGTATGCTCCATCGTACCGTTATTACTCATTAGGACTTAGAGTAAAGTTTTAACTGAAAAAAATTAGATCTAGATATGAAAACTTTTATCAAATATACATTCCTTTCATTAATGCTTTTATCCGTCGTAGGATGTGATACTTTCGAACCTCTTGATGAAAATTTAGCTGGAGATGATAGACTAACTTCAGATCCAGCAATGGCCGAAGGGTTATTGTTAGATGCTTACGGAAGCATGTCAAATCAAGTGTTATTTAACGATTCGGCAACTGATGATGCTGTTAACAATTATTTAAGCGGATTTCGTAGAATGGCTACAGGAGAATGGAACGCACAAAACCCCTTTTCCAACAGATGGTCTCAATATGAAAAAGTGCTTTATGTAAATAAATTTCTTAGTATCATTGATGAGGTTGTTTGGAAAAGAGATGAAGAAACAAACAATCTTTTTAAACAACGTATGTATGGCGAGGCGATAGCTATGAGAGCCTTAAGACATTTTTGGATCCTACAAGAACATGCTGGGATGGGAACTTCTGGTGAACTTTTAGGTATACCTTACATTACGGAATTTTTAGATTATGATGCTGATTTTAATTTACCTAGACTTGGATTTGAAGAAACGGTAGATCGAATAAATGAAGATTTTAATGAAGCATTAGAATATTTACCAATGGATTGGGATGGAAACTTGTCCAATCAACCGTCCATTTATAATGGAACAGATGACGATAGATATCAGTTTGTTTTTGGTAAAAATCAAGACGGACGTATAAATGGTCGCATTATTAAGGCCTTTCAAGCAAAGTTGAATCTTTTGGCAGCCAGTCCAGCCTTTATGAACGGTTCTGGAGACTATTATCAAAAAACGGCCAACATTCTTGCTGACTTATTAAATGATAATGGAGGGATAACAGGTTTAGATCCGACAGGATATTACGATTTTTATGATTTTACTATAGGTACACGTAATTTTCCAGAAGTACTTTGGAGAGATAATGTTTCCCCTTCGTTTACATGGTTAGAAAAACAACATTATCCACCATCATTAAATGGAGAAGGTAAATTGAATCCGTCACAAAATTTAGTAGATGCTTTCCCAATGTTAGATGGAACTCCTTTTTCAACAACACATCCAGATTATGATGCTGCAAACCCCTTTGCAAATAGAGATCCAAGATTAAAAAAATATGTTTTATATAATGGAAACGATTTAAATAATAGAATAATTAAAACGGGTGCCGGTGGTGGTAATGATGAGATTGATAAAGTGCAGTTTCGATCTACACGATCTGGTTATTATCTTAAAAAGTTATTAGATCCTAAAGTAACTATTAGTAGTGATGGTAATGTTTCAGCCTCTGAAAAGATGAACGTTTTTTTAAGATATACAGATCTTTATTTGATGCTAGCAGAGTCAGCCAATGAGTTAGGCGGCCCAGACAATATGGTGGGCGGTATGTCTGCAAGAACAATAATTGAGGCCATTAGACAAAGAGCAGGTATCGGACTTGATTCTGGAGATAGCTATTTGGCAGGGATAAGTACAAAGGAAGATATGAGAAGTCTTATCCGCAATGAAAGAAGGTTAGAGCTTTGTTTTGAAGGGCATCGTCTATTTGATTTACGAAGATGGAATATGTTAGATGATATTCCAGATATTATAGGTTCTAAATATGATGGTAGCAGCTATAATGAATTTGTAGTTGAACCAAGATTATATTTAGAAAACGCTAATTATGCCCCAATACCTCAAAGTGAGTTAGTAAAATTTGATGCTTTGGAACAAAACATGGGATGGTAAGACAGCTTATCAATTAAATATAAAACCCATTGATCATTAAAATAAATAATTGTAAATTTTTCACTCGATGAATACAAGAAATATAATTTTATTAATAAGTGCACTCATCGCGATGTCGTGTAGTAATTCTGAACCAGAATTTGATGATTATGACTTTACGGCAACTTATTTTCCATACCAAACTCCCGCACGTACGCTCATATTGGGTAAGTATGATCAGGGTTTAAATGAAACTGACAATGACCATAATTTTGAAATTACCGCATTAATGACGGGAATAAGAGAAAATGGGAAAGAGCGAGGTATCTATTTTGAAATAGATAATAGTTTATTGGATAATGTGACGAATGTAAAAGCACTTCCAGCTGAATATTACACAATGGAAAGAATTAGCCCTGTTTTAATTTCTTCTGGTGATACCAAAGCTCGTATAAAAGTCCAGTTGCATGATGCCTTTTTTCAAGATACGCTATCTTTTGGTCCTGTAAATACTACGAATTACGTAATTCCACTAAGAATGACAAAGGCCGATAATATTGATAGTTTACTTACTGGAGTAAGTATTGTCAATAATCCGGATAGGTTAAACCCTGCGGATTGGGATATTTTACCAAAAGATTATACTCTTTTTGGTATTAAGTTTATGAATAAATTTCATGGAAAATATCTTAGAAGAGGTGAAGATTTGATTACTGCACCAGCGAACAGTGTGGGGAGAACATACCATGGGGAATATGTAGAAAACGACGAGGTAATCCTTGTTGAAACATCAGGTTTTAACAAAGTTAAGTTAGAAAATTTAATTGGCCGAGGTGAAGCATCTAGTCCAGGTAATGTGGTTATGGAGCTTACTTTTAATGACGATGGTACGTGTGCGGTCACTAGCTTTAAAGGTGATGAATATGGAATTACTGGATCTGGAAAATATGTTGAGGATGGCGATGAATGGGGAGGAAAAACAAGAGATGTAATTTATTTGGATTACTCATATGCTGATGCTGCAAATGCAGAAACACATGTAGTTAAGGATACGCTTGTAATTCGTGATAGAACAGCCATTTTTGAAGAGTTTGTGGTTGAACTTAAATAAAGATACAAGAACAAAAAATCATGAAATGAAATTGAATTTTATGCATTCTTAAATATCTAAAAATGTTATTTTCAAACATTAAAGTAATGGAATGTTTACATAATTTTTGACCATTAAAAAATTTCAAATAGATGAAACAAACAACAAATAATTCACGCTTCAAATTTGCATCGTTACTTTTTACACTGGTATTTGTAGCTTTTTTGAGTTCTTGTGATAACGACGACGAACCTTTATCTAATTTAAGTAGAGTTTCTATGAAGACACTGCCACAAGTAAATTATGTACTTGGAAGTGAACTCAATTTGTCTGATATGGTTATAACATTAGACAAGGGTGGTGAAAAAATCGATATACCTTTTGATTCTTTTGAACAAGAAGGTATTATTACAGAACCTGAAAATGGTAAAGTTTTAGAATTCTCTGACAAATCTGTCACAATAAAACTAGGTACTTCAGGTAAAGGTTTAATACAGACCATTAGTGTTACTAACGATGTTACGGCAATAGAAATCAAAAACGAACCTAAAAAAGAATATGTCAGCGGTCAAAAGTTAGATTTAACGGATATGATAGTGACCATGGTTTATGAAAATGGAGATAGAAAAGATTTTGATTATACTGAAATAAAAGATGAAATTGAAACAATACCTGAGAACGAAACGGTACTCAGTAGAGATAATAAAGAATTATTGGTTACTTATGTTCTCACAGATGTAACGGTAGAACAAGAAATAAATGTAAAACCGTTTGCTCCATTAAAAGGTGTGCTTGTTACTGCACCTTTAAAAAGTGAGTATGGTGTAGGAGAGCGATTAGATCTTGCTGGCACGCTTATTCGAGTAACACTGCTTGATAATAGTGAAGTAGAGGTTGGTTATGAAGAATTTGAAAATTTTAAACTTACAACCGATCCCACAAATGATGAACTATTAAAAGCTAATATAACTGATGTTAAGGTTTTACATATAACAGGAGAAGTAGTAAAAATTCCTATTACGGTAATTCCATTGGATGTAGTTGGAATGGAGATTGAAACCAATCCTGAAAAATTAGTCTATCAAGATGGTGAAACAATAGATTTAGATGGGCTTAATGTTAAATTATCTATAAGTGGTAGTGATGATTTAATTGTTTCATTTGATCAATTTGAAGTTTATGGCATCTCAACGAATCCAGCAAATGGGGATGTTTATAGTAGTGGAACTTCTGAAATTGTAATTTCATATCCAGGTTTGGCAGATACAATTTCTATTCCTCTTGGTTCAGAAATATTATATGAATCTGATTTCTCTAGTGGCTTTGACGGATGGGTTTTGAACCAGAATGGAGGAGGATCTGCAAATGTGTATGAAGAGAACAGAACGATAGTCATAAAAGATATCGTTCCAGGTGCAAATTATTGGGATGTTCAATTTTACAAGCCCAATTTAATGCTCGTTAATGGTGGTAAATATAAACTAACAGTAGTGCTAAAAGCATATCAATCACAAGGAGACTTCTCATTCACACTTTCTGTGGGAGATGGAGATGGTAGAGATGGATATCAACCCTATGATGGTGGTGGCTCAATATTTCTTGTCGACTCAGAATATAGTACTTATGAGAAAACTTTTACGATGACAAAATCAGATACGCCAATGGCGAGAATACTATTAGACATCGGAAATCAAACCAATGGTATTATCATACAGTCTGTAAAATTTGAAAAGATTTAAAAAATATTGAATCTATTTAATTCAATTGTATAGTGTAAGAGTTAAATTACTCTTTAAGATAATGTCACTGTGTAAAAGCGGACTATGTTTAAAGCTTGTTAGTAATTAGTATTAAGTTAATGCTGAAATGGTGATAGGGGAATTGTCTATTATTTATCCCTTTTAGCTTAACTTAATACTTGTATTAAGTTGGTTTGATTTCTTTATTGAGCTTTTAAAAAAGGTATTCTTTAAGAAATGAAAAAGAACTTAATTTTTAATGAAATCATCCACTTCCATATAGACATTATCGTTCATTAAATAAATTTAAATATTTTATACGATTGTTATATCGTAAACACCTTGTCTATTTTATAAAATAGACAAGGTGTTTTTTTATTGTTTAATGAATTATTGAATAATAAAGTGTGGCTTTAGCAATATAAATACGAGTTGCAAATGATAATTACTTAATAGTAATCGTTTTTTGAAGTCTTATGTCGTCAGAAGAACTACCTACCATTATATCAAATTCACCTGGTTCAATAATATAATTCATATCCTTATCATATAAACCAAATTCGCTCATAGGAATAGAAAAACTGATCGTTTTAAGCTCTGATGGATTTAAAGTTACTTTTTTGAACTCTTTCAGCACTTTTACAGGTGTAGTAACTGAGCTCACTTTATCGTTAAAATAGACCTGAATAACTTCTTTTCCAGATACTTTTCCTGTGTTCTTTATGTTTAAAGAAAGTACTATCATTCCATTCATATCAACACTAGTATCTTCAACTTTTAAATCGGAATACTCAAAATCTGTATAACTTAATCCGTGACCAAAAGGAAATAAAGGGTCAGGCGATGAAAAAACATAATCTCTACCTGGTTTTTCTAAACTACCGGGATTTCTGTAAAAACCTCTCCCTGATGGTTTGTAATTATAAAAAACAGGAACATGTCCCACGCTTTTAGGAACACTCACTGTTAGTTTTCCAGAAGGATTTACATCTCCAAACAGAACACTAGCAACAGCATTACCACCTTGTTCACCAGGATACCAAGCTTCTACAATTGCAGGAAGATGTTCTTTTTCCCATGCAATAGAATACGCTCTCCCATGTACCATTACCAATACAATGGGTTTACCTGTTTTATATATCGCTTGTATTAATTCTGGTTGTACTCCTGGAGGTGTTAATGTAGTTCTATCAAAACCTTCACCACTTGTCGGGTAATCACCTGGAATGTCTTTTCCCCATCCTATACCAGACAGCACACTACTTGTACCACCAATAACTAAGACTACAACATCACTATTCTGAGCGACTTCCACTGCCGCTTGAATTTTACTTTGATCATTCCCCGTAATATTACATCCTTTTGCATAATTAACCGTAAACTTATTATCAGCATATTTCTTTATTCCATCCAAAATAGTTACACCAGATTCATTATCTTTTGTATAGGAGTAATCGCCATATTGTACTTGATCTGCATTGGGACCAATAACCCCAATTGATTTTATTTTTGAAATGTCTAACGGTAATACATTATTCTCATTCTTTAGTAAAACAATCGATTCTTCCGCAATTGCTAGTGCAAGATTAACCGCCTCATCTGTATGAATTAAACTTGAAACTTTCTTAGGAGCCTTATATGCATTATCAAATAAGCCGGCTTTAAATTTGGCAGTTAATATATTTTTTACGGCGTTATCAATTAATGCAACATCAACCTTACCAGACTTTACTAAGTTGTTCAATTCAGAATACGCAAAACTTTTGGGAGCTTCTAAATCAATTCCTGATTCCAATGCAACAACAGCCGTTTCAGCAGCATCTTTGGTAACTTTTTGAAAATAGTTAAGCATTGCAATGGCTTCATAATCTGAAAAAACATAACCTTTAAATCCAAGTTCATCTCTAAGAACATCTTTCATTAAATATTTATTGGAATGCATCGGAATACCATTTACATCATTATAAGCTGGCATAACGGAATAAATATTTGCTTCTTGAATTACCTTTTTAAAAGGATACATATGTAAATTTCTTAAATCTCTTGGGCCCAATTCATTTGGACCTAGATTAATACCAGCAAAAGGAGTGCTGTAGGCTACGTAATGCTTTGCTGTAGCCATTAATTTATTCGCTGGTATACCTTTTTTAGTAATTTCAGGATCACCTTGCATTCCAATAACAAAAGCTTTCCCCATTTCTGCGACAAGAAAAGGATCTTCTCCAAATGATTCTTCCGCTCTACCAAATCTAGGATCTCTAGCTAAATCAAATATTGGAGACAATGCTTGGTCAACACCAGAAAGACTTGCTTCTTCGGCAATAGTGGCTCCCATTTTTTTAATTAAATCAGGATTCCATGTGCTACCTTGACCTATGGTTTGAGGAAAAATAGTAGCTCCGAAAGCCAATTGACCATGTAAACATTCAGCAATCTGAATAGCAGGAATACCCAGTCTAGTATGCTTACGTAAATATGTATCTGCAGCTTCAGAAAGTTGCGATATTTCGTCAACACCTATAAAAGGGCTTTCTAAGGTTCCAATGCTTCTCCCTTGAAATAGAGAGTCTAAAGATTGCTTACTAATCTTTCCTTTTTTATTAACCTTTAAATCGCTAAGGCTTAGCATATTCATTTGAGAAATTTTTTCCTCTAATGTCATTCTATCTAATAGATCATTTACACGAACTTCTATTGATAAGTTACTATCTTTATACGGAAGATTTTTATTGTTTACTTTTTGTGCAAAACTAGTTGCTATAATTAAAAAAAAGCTTACTACTGCTACTAGTGGTTTCTTAATTTTCATAAGTTTTTTGTTTTATGTATTGCGTCTTTATGTAATAATCCAAATTTGATTTTTTTTATCTAAAATATATAAAGTGTACAAAATACACTATATTTGGTAAATATATGAAAATGAAAACATTTTTCTTAAAAATTATTAATAAATTCACCTCATTTTAATGGATATTAATTTTGATTTTTCAACAATTGAACTGAATAGTTAAAATTATAAAAATACAGAATATGAATAAATTATATAGAAACTCTTTCTTTGTTTTTTGCTTTATTATACTAAGCAATTTTTCTTTTTCACAAGCTAAAAATGATTGGGAAAATCCAGAAGTATTTCAACGTAATCAAATGTTGCCACATACTAATTTAATGCCTTTTAATACAATTAAAGAGGCAATTAGCTTGGAAAAGAAAGCATCACCAAATTTTATGAGTCTTAATGGTATTTGGAAATTTAACTTTTCAGAAAACTTAGAACAAGCACCAGCTGATTTTTATAAAAATAGTTTTAATCGAAAAAAATGGGATAATATTAAGGTGCCTTCAAACTGGGAAATGGAAGGGTTTGGATATCCAATGTTTAGAAATATTGGGCAACCTTATGCATCTACACCACCATTAGTGCCTAAAGAGTTCAATCCAATCGGATCTTATTATAGAACTTTTACGTTACCTAAAAACGGGAACGATAAACAGCATTTTCTGCATTTTGAAGGTGTACAGTCGGCCTCATATGTTTGGGTCAATGGACATGAGGTAGGTTACAATCAAGGAGCTATGGAACCCGCTGAATACGATATTACACCTTATTTGAAAAAAGGTAAAAATAGTATCGCAGTTAAAGTACTTCATTATAGTGATGGTTCGTATTTAGAAGATCAAGATACATGGCGTCTTGCGGGTATTTTTAGAGATGTATATATAATGTCAACACCAAAAACGCATCTAAACGATTTTTATGTGACCACAGATTTAGATGAAAATTATAAAGATGCAACCTTAAATATAGAAGCGTTTGTGACTAATTTTAATGAAGAAAACTCAGAAGGGTATTCCATTCAAGCACGTTTGTTTGATGATAAAAAGAAGCAAATTTTATCAAAAACTCTAGACGTTGCGTTAGCAAAATATTCGGGTTCTTATATTATTGAAAACCCAAAAAAATGGTCGGCAGAACATCCTAATTTATATACATTGACCTTAGAGTTACTGGATAGAAACAATACAATTATTGAGGTTTTTAGTCATAAAACTGGCTTTAGAGAAGTTGAAGTAAAAAATAAAGCCATTTATGTTAATGGTATGCCTGTAAAACTGAATGCAGTAAATAGTCATATGATGCATCCAAAAACGGGTCATGCTATGGATGTTGAAACCATGCGTAAGGATTTAACGTTGATGAAACAATTTAACGTTAATTGTGTTCGTACGAGTCACTATCCACCCAATGTGGAGTATCTTGATTTAGCAGATGAATTGGGTATCTATATCATAGATGAAACCGGTGATGAAGCTCACAGTAACATTTATTTATCCAGTCAACCTGAATGGAAAGAGCAATATTTGGATCGCATGCGTAAAATGGTGTATAGAGATAGAAACCATGCTTCTATTATTATTTGGAGTGCAGGAAATGAAAGTGGTCCGGGTGATAATATTTGTGCTTTAATCGCAGAAGGAAAGAAAATAGATCCAAGTCGTCCTGCATGGATGTATGGTGGAAATAGTGATGAAGATCCAAAAACAAATCCAATAAAATGTGAAGATATTGTTGGACCCAGATACGTAACGCCATTTATGTTAGAGAAGCGTTTTGCATTAGGAGATGATGACAGACCTTCATTTATGGATGAATATTTGTCTGTAGCAGGAAATGCTCTTGGTGGATTAGATGAGTATTGGGATCTTATTTACAAATATCCACGGCTAACGGGTGGGGCAATTTGGGATTGGGTGAGTCCTGGTATTGATACACAATGGAGAACTACACCAGATGCCTCTCCAAATAACGTGATGGCATCTTTAATGAACAAAGCTCTTTTAACAGAAGGTAAGTTTGGTAAAGCCCTCTATTTGAGTGGCCATGATGATTGGTTAGAGGTGTATAGAGATACCGCCTTAGATATTTCTGATGATAAACTTACGTTATCATTTTGGGTTAAACCAGAAAAATATAATGGAGATACCTATTTTATAACCAAAGGAAATTATCAATATGGAATCGTACAATCGAGTGATACAAAACTTCAATTCTATGTGCATACTGGTGAAAAAGTTTTTGTAGAAGCTGATCTTCCTCAAAATTGGGTAGGTAATTGGCATCAAGTATCCGGTATTTATGATGGAGAAAAAATAGTGCTTTATATAAATGGTGAATTAGTGGCTTCTGAAAGTTGTACTGGAAATATCATCAATGGTCCCTATCCTGTAAATGTGGGGAAAACGGCTGATATTATTGATAATCATTTAGGATATTTAACCCATACAACAATTGATAACATTAGAATTTTTAATCATGTTGTTTCAATTGAAGCCTTAGAAACTAATAATGAAGAATGGAAAAAGTTGGCAGCTCTTTGGCTCGATTTTGAATCAGAGAATAATGTATCTCACTATTACAGTATCGGATTGCCAGGACGAACTTATGGATTGGTTTGGCCAGATAGAAGTATACAACCTGAATTATGGCAATTAAAAAAATCGCCACAACCAGTAGATGTGAAGGTATTAAATTTAGCAGCAGGTGAGGTTGAAATTTTTAACCGTCATACTTTTACTAATTTAAATATGTTAAAAGCCAATTGGTCTTTAACAGCTAATGGAGAAAAAATAGAAACAGGTACGCTTAAAATTGAGCTAGCCCCTTTAAAAAAAGAGCATGTTACAATTCCTTATAAAACCAAAAATTTTAAAGAAGCTACACATTATGTGTTGGAGTTAAGTTTTACACTTACTGAAGATACAAATTGGGCAAAAAAAGGACATGAAGTAGCTTGGGAGCAATTTGAGTTTCCATTCATTGAAAAGAGAAGTGAAATGTCAAGCACTGATGGGGTAACTATTAATGAGAATGCCAGTACTATTTTATTTAAGGGTGCCGACTTTACCTATACATTTAATAAAGAAAAAGGTTTACTCACTTCGTTAATTTATAAAGAGAAAGAGTATCTAAAACAAGGTCCAAAATTCAATATTTGGAGAGCTCCAGTAGCCAATGAATTGGATGCTTGGGGAACTTTTTTCACCTCAATAGGACATCAACAGAAGGGTATGGCAGTGAACATGTCTAATGGATGGTATGCGTTAGGTTTAGATAATTTGGAGCATGAAGTGGTATCAATGGAAATTATCAAAAATGAACAAGAGGTAGGCTTAAAAATAATTACACTTGATTCAAGCAATAAAGATGCGACTGGTTTTTATAATGAATTTAATTATTCTATTTCTAAGGATGGGGAAATAACATTGAAAACAAAATCATCACCAGCAGGAGAGTTTACACATTGGATTCCGAAAATGGGATTGCAATTGCAATTACCAGATACGTTCCAAAATGTAAAGTGGTATGGCAGAGGTCCATATGAAACATATCCTGATAGAAAAACGGGAGCAAAATTTGGACAATACGAGACTACTGTAAAAGATGATTATGTACCGTATATCATTCCTCAAGACTACGGTAACAAAACAGATGTGTATTGGACATCAATTAGTGATAACAATGGCAGTGGATTACTCATTAAAGGAGATCAAACTTTTAATACTAGTGCTCAAATGTTTGATACTGATAATATGACAAGGGCGTATTACCAACGTCAATTAAAAGATGTTGATTATGTAACCTTAAATTTAGATCATAAAGTATCAGGGGTTGGTGGAACTGCTATTTCTATATTAAACAAATATAGAGTGCTTCCTAAAGAATATGAATTTACGTTTTACATTAAACCGTTTAAAAATTAAAGGTAGTCGTATTCCTAATTGGTTTTCTTAGTGAATGATAAAAGACATTTTTTATCAGAGAAAAAAGGTTACGCTTTTGTTGTAATCATAAGGTGTTGGTAAAATTATTTCGGTATTCAACTGACTAGTTGATTATTATATTCAAGTTTTTATTTACAAATGATAGTTCTTAATAAACGACGTGCACATATCGTTTATTAAAATATTTCATATTTTTTAAATGTATAAAATACATTTATATAGTTTTTTTTATTATATTTATCAATTGAATGCTTAAAAGCGTACGCAAACTAACTTTTAAAACTAATACTCAATTAAAAATGTAATTATGAAAACAAAATTACTATTACTATTCTCTGTACTTTTTTTTGTGATGTCCGTGCAAGGGCAAAACACAATAACCATGGTTGATCCGCCTACCACAGTAGAGGCTAATACTAATGTTGACATTACCTTTAATTATACAACAGATGTATCTACCACATACGCGTATATACGATTTAAAAATGCTAATGGGAACTTAACAGAGGCTAGCCAAAAGGTAGATTTAGGTTCAGGGACTGTAACTGTAAGTCTTCCAATACCAGATGTAGCAATAGGTGACGGTTATAGTTATCAAGCTCAACTTTTTTCATCAACTGATTGGGGGAGTAGTATTGCTACTGAAGATATAACAGGTATCACTGTAAAAGGACCGTCAAACTCAATAAAAATGATTGATCCGCCAACTACAGTAATGGCGGGTACTAACGTTGATATTACCTTTGATTACCTAACCGATCAGGCTGAGGCACATGTTTTTATACGTTTAAAAGATGCAGCGGGTAACGTGTCGGAAATTTCCGATAAGGTAACAAACAATTCAGGAACGTTAACATTAAGTCTTCCAATACCTGTGGATGAATTAGGTACGGGTTATAGTTATCAAGCACAGCTTTTCAATACCGAATGGTCTGAATTGGCAAAGCACGATATAGAAGGAATAACTGTAGAAAAGCTTTCAGCAAATTTTATAACTATTGTGGATCCACCAACAACCGTTATCGTTGGTGAAATGGTTGATATTACCCTAAGTTATACAAAGGATATAGCGATTGCTTATGCGTTGATACGTTTTAAAAATGCTGCTGGTGACAACTTAGAGCAAAAATACGTTGAGGTAACTGATTATGCTGGAAGTGTGACCTTAAGTCTTGAAGCACCAGCAAATGTAGGTAACGATTATAGCTATCAAGCACAGCTTATTTCAGGAGATTTTGACGAAATTTTAGATGCAGAAGTTATAGAAGGTATAATTGTAAAAGTAGAAGGACCATCAAATTCAATAACTATGGTTGATCCACCAACTACTGTAACCGCAGGTACTAACGTTGATATTACCTTTAACTATACAACAGATTTGTCTACCACATATGCGTTTATACGATTTAGAGACGCTAATGGTAACTTAACAGATATTAATGATAAGGTAGATTTAGGCTCTGGGTCTAAAACATTAAGTCTTCAAATACCAGCGAGTGCTTTGGGTACTGGTTATAGTTATCAAGCTCAACTTTTTTCATCTACTGACTGGGGTACGAGTATATTCACTGAAAATATAGAAGGAATTACCGTAGAAACAGGTGTAACTGCACCTAATTCAATAACTATGGTGAATCCACCAACTACAGTAATCGCTGGTACTAACGTTGATATTACCTTTAACTATACGACAGATTTGTCCACAACATATGCGTTTATACGATTTAGAGATGCTAATGGCAACTTAACAGAGATTAATGATAAGGTAGATTTAGGCTCTGGCTCTAAAACATTCAGTCTTCCAATACCTGAGGATGAATTAGGTACTGGTTATAGCTATCAAGCTCAACTTTTTTCATCAACTGACTGGAGTTCGAGTATAGCCACTGAAAATATAGAAGGAATTACTGTAGAAACAGGTGTAACTGTACCTAATTCAATTACTATGGTTGATCCGCCAACTACCGTAACTGCTGGTGCTAACGTTGATATAACCTTTAACTACACCTTAAATATAGATGCTTCAGCGTTTATACGATTTAAAGATGCCAATAACTTGACGGAGATTAGCAAAGTCTTGAGTGCAGGCTCAGGGACTGAAACATTAAGTCTTAAAATACCAGCGGATGCTTTGGGTGGTGGCTATAGCTATCAGGCACAGTTATTTGATCATAATAACAATTATGCTCATTTAGCAACTGAAGATGTAACTGATATCACTGTAGAGGCTTATGTGCCAACGGGTGAAAATACCTTAGAAATTGTTGACACATCAACGGATCCTATAAATAATGGAACGTTGAGACGTGTTAACATAAAGTATAATTTATTGCAAACCAGTAAAATATTAGTTGAGGTTCGTGATAATGAAGTGGCTGCAGGAAGTAATAAAATTGGAGAAGTTTGGGTAGAACTTCCTCCGGGTAACGATACAATAGGGCTCGATTTAATAGTGGATAATGGTTGGCCTGGTGAAACAAATCGAATTCAAGCGGTACTCTTTGAAGGTGGTACTACTTGGGGCACAATTTCTATACCAGAGATTCCTTATATCTTAGTGGGTAAAGGTGATGGTACAATTACATATAGGGGACAGCCAAGTGCAGATGTTAACTCTCTTTTTTCACAAGATTTAGGTGATGGTTATTGGAGTAATTATTACATCGCTGATGGATGGAAAGGACCTATACAAATGAATTTTGGTCCTGTTGGTTCACCTTCATGGATAGAATATGAAAATCAAAATGTAATTGCTGAAGGTCATAAAGAATTTGATATAAAAATTCAAAAATTCTCATGGCATGATGCAAAGGATACCTCTGTAGATAGAGGGTATCCTAAAGCCTTAAAAGATATTGACTTTCCACTTAACACAGCTATGGAAGGGCAATGGAGCCCCGAAAGTGGAGGTAAAGGTCAACTTAATATGACGGCCTGGGTTACCGAAAATGGAGATATGAGTGGAAATAGAGTTGATATTATAGTTCATACATTTCATAATGGTGGAAAAACAAGAATTAAATATGATAATAATACGGAAGTCGACAATCATGTTTTTAATAATATAGGTGAGTTTACAGCGAATAATGGATTGACATATCAAATTTTAAGAACCTTGCCAGGTTATTTAGGAGAAGTAGCTTCCTATAATTTGGTTCCTGATGCCATAGTGCAAGCGGATCCTACTGCTGATTATACAACTGATATAATAACTGCTAATGTAGACATGAAAGATATTATTGATAACCTGATTGCGAAAGAAGCTGCCTATGCGGGTACAAAGGTGGCCATAAATGATACTTGGCAAATTAACGGATTAGAGTGGACAGTAGTAGCACAATCAGAAAATACAGATTCTGATGGTCAACTTATTCCAAGTGGCCATGGTAAATTTACCTTTAATAGCTATTTAATACCAGATTTAGTGAAGTCGTTAGGTACAGATGATTTTGATTTATCATTACAAAACTTAACCATTTATCCTAATCCATTTACAGATTCATTTACTTATGAATATGATTCAGACTTAAGTGAGGAGGTAACCGTTGAGTTATTTACAATTGATGGTAGAAAAGTTAAAATAGTTAAAAATAATGATAGATCTTATGGTAATAGTAGAACTATAAATACGGGGCACTTAAGTAACGGAATGTATATCGTTCGTATTACTTCTGGTGATGTACAAGAAACAAGAAAGTTATTAAAGATTTAAGATAAAAGTAGGAAAGATAAAGTCGCTTATTTTTAAATAAGCGACTTTTTTTGTTATTAAATGTCATTATAATAGACAATTAGATGTATTAATCACTTATTTTTGTAATATTAAAAACTCATACGGTTTATGAGTTTATATTTTAGTTGAAATTTTTTATATGTTAAATAATTATAGTAAAGAAGATAAAGTATTATTAGCGGTAGATTGTATAATTTTTGGATTTGATGGTCAAGACCTTAAAATTTTACTTATTAAAAGAGACTTTGAACCTGAAAAAGGCAAATGGTCTTTAATAGGTGGGTTTTTAAAGAAAGAAGAAAATTTAGATGAGTCAGCAACACGCATTCTAAATCACCTTACGGGCTTACATGATATTTATATGGAACAATTTTACGTATTTAGTAAAGTTGATAGAGATCCAGCCGAACGTACTATTTCTGTGGCGTATTATGCCTTAATAGACATTGCTACAAGCGAAAAAGAGCTAATTCAGTTAAATTCAGCAAAATGGTTCAGTTTAGAAGAAGCTCCAAAGCTTATTTTTGATCATAATAAAATGGTAAAGCATGCGGTAAGAAGATTAAAATATAGAACAAAAACCAAACCTATCGGATTTGAGCTTTTACCTGATAAATTCACCATGTTACAACTGCAAAATTTATATGAATCTGTTTTAAATAAAAAATTAGATAAGCGAAATTTCACAAACAAAATAAATGCCTTAGACATTCTTATTAAATTAGAAGAAAAAGATATGGAATCTTCAAAAAAAGGTTCTTTTCTCTATCAGTTTGATTTAGACAAATATAATGAGAAATTGAAAGAGGGTTTCGTTTTTAAAATTTAGTACGTATTGAAATTAAAAGTGTACGTCAGACACTTATAAAAATAAATCACTATATTTGTTTGATTAAATAATTAAGTAGTGAGAAATTATGTTATTGGTTTAGATTATGGGTCTGATTCTGTTCGTGCAGTATTAATTGAGACCGCAACAGGACAGGAAATAGCTTCCAAAGTCCATTTTTACCAGAGATGGAAGCAAAATAAGTATTGTAATGCTTCCATTAATCAATTTAGACAACATCCATTAGATCATATAGAAGGGTTAGAAGATGTTATAAAATCTGTGGTAACACAAAGTAAAGTTGAACCAGAATCAATAAAAGGTATTTGTATTGATACAACTGGTTCTTCTCCAATTCCAATTGATAAATGTGGTACACCCTTAGCTTTAACTAAAGGTTTTGAAGAGAATCCTAATGCGATGATGATCCTTTGGAAAGATCATACTGCAATTAATGAAGCTAACGAAATAAATGAATTAGCCGAAAATTGGGGAGGAGAAAACTATACAAAATATGAAGGTGGTATCTATTCCTCAGAATGGTTTTGGGCAAAAATTTTACATATCATCCGACAAGATGATGCGGTAAAAAATGCGGCATATTCATGGATGGAACATTGCGATTTACTCACCTATTTACTTATAGAAAATAAAGATTTAAAATCATTTAAACGCAGCCGTTGTGCAGCTGGGCATAAAGCCATGTGGCATGAGTCATGGGGTGGTTTACCATCAGAAGCATTTTTAGAACAACTAGATCCATATTTGTCTAGTCTACGCAATAGATTGTTTGATGAGACTTACACTTCTAATGAAGTTGCAGGAAAGCTAAGTGTTGAGTGGTCAAAAAAATTAGGACTAACAACAAATACGGTAATTGCAGTAGGTACATTTGATGCTCATGCAGGAGCACTTGGAGCAAAAATAGAAGAACATACCTTGGTAAGAGTTATGGGTACGTCAACCTGTGATATAATGGTTTCTTCAAAAAAACTTTTAGGTACCAAAACGGTAAAGGGTATTTGTGGACAAGTTGATGGTTCTGTAATTCCAGGAATGGAAGGTTTAGAAGCAGGTCAGTCTGCTTTTGGTGATTTATTAGCATGGTTTAAAGATATGTTGTCTTGGCCAATTGATAATCTCGTTTTAACTTCAGATGTTTTAGATGAAGCACAAAAAAGTGAATTAAAAGAAGAAATAGAAGCCAATTTTATAAAGAAATTAAGTGAACAAGCGGAAAATATTCCGCTGTCAGAAAGCATACCAACTGCTTTAGATTGGATAAACGGTAGAAGAACACCTGATGCCAATCAAGCGTTGAAAGCAGCAATGTCTAACTTATCTTTAGGTACTAAAGCCCCACATATTTTTAAAGCATTGGTAAATGCGATATGTTTTGGTTCTAAAAAAATAGTGGAACGTTTTGAAGAAGAAGGCGTTGCCATCAATAGTGTAATTGGTATCGGTGGTGTAGCAAGAAAATCTCCTTTTATTATGCAAACACTAGCCAATGTTTTAGATAAGCCGATTAAAGTGGCAGCTTCTGATCAAGCACCTGCATTGGGTGCAGCTATATATGCCGCTGTAGCGTCAGGAATTTACGCTAATGTAATTGAAGCGAGTAAAAAAATGGGAAGTAATTTTGAAGTAATCTATTATCCTGAAAAGGAAAAAGTACCTGTGTATAAAAATCAGATGCAATCCTATAACGAACTGAGTTCTTTTGTAGAAAATATCACTAAAAAATAAATAAATGAGTTCTATTTACAGTGCACTTAAGCAAGAATGTTATGAAGCAAACATGGAGTTAAACGCTCTGGGTTTAGTAATTTATACATTTGGAAATGTGAGTGCGGTTGATCGTAAAAAAGGTGTTTTTGCAATTAAGCCAAGTGGTGTTCCTTACGAAATCTTAACACCTGAAGATATTGTAATCCTCGATTATAATAATACCATAATTGAAGGGGAATTAAGACCTTCTTCTGACACCAAAACTCATGCCTATCTTTATAAAAATTGGAATGATATTGGAGGTATTGCACATACACATGCCATGTATTCCGTAGCCTGGGCTCAGGCTCAAAAAGATATTCCTATTTTTGGAACTACGCATGCTGATCATTTAACTTCAGATATTCCTTGTGCTCCACCAATGAGTGATGAACTCATTAAAGGGAATTATGAACATAATACCGGAATTCAAATAATTGATTGTTTTAAAGATAAAGGTCTCTCACATACCGAAGTTGAAATGATATTGATAGGGAATCATGGACCATTTACATGGGGTATTGATGCGGCTAAGGCGGTTTATAACAGTAAAGTGTTAGAAACAGTAGCTCAAATGGCAACCTTAACATTGCAGATAAATCCTAATGCACCAAAGCTGAAAGAATCATTAATTAAGAAGCATTACGAACGTAAGCATGGCAAAAACGCCTATTACGGACAGTAAAAATATAAAATATAGTATGATAGATAGTTCAAAAAAAGAAATTTGGTTTGTTACTGGGAGCCAACATTTGTACGGTGATGATACCTTAAATCAAGTAGCAGAAAATTCAAAGGAAATTGTAAAAGGTTTTAATGCTTCCTCGCATTTACCTATTAAAATAATTTATAAACCAACCGTAAAAACGCCTGACGAAATTACTAACGTATGTCAGGAAGCTAACATTTCAAAAAGTTGTATTGGTATTATTACTTGGATGCACACTTTTTCGCCGGCTAAAATGTGGATAAATGGTTTAACGATTTTAAATAAACCATTGTGTCATTTGCATACACAATTTAATGCCGAAATACCTTGGAAGTCGATAGATATGGATTTTATGAATCTAAACCAATCTGCACATGGTGACAGAGAATTTGGTTTTATGATGACTAGAATGCGTAAAAAACGAAAAGTTGTTGTAGGACATTGGCAAGATGAACGCGTTCAGTATAAAGTGGGTGTATGGTCGAGAGTTGTTTTAGGATGGGATGAATTACAACATTTAAAAGTAGCCAGAATTGGTGATAATATGCGTGAAGTTGCTGTTACTGAAGGTGATAAAGTTGCTGCTCAAATGCGATTTGGTTTTTCTGTAAATGGTTTTGATTCATCTGATGTAGTAAAGCATATTAATGAGGTTACTGATACTGATTTAAACAAATTATTAGCAATCTATGAAGAGAGTTATGACTTGACTCCATCGCTGAAAATAGGTGGTGCTCAAAGAGATTCACTAATTGAAGCTGCTAAAATAGAGTTAGGCTTTCGGGCTTTTTTAGAAGAAGGAGGGTTTAATGCATTTACAGATACTTTTGAAAATTTAGGCGAATTAAAACAATTACCAGGCCTTGCTGTGCAAAGATTAATGGCCGATGGTTATGGTTTTGGAGCAGAAGGTGATTGGAGAACAGCGGCAATGCTGCGAGCTATTAAAGTTATGAATGTAGGTTTAAAAGGTGGTGTTTCATTTATGGAAGATTATACCTATCATTTCACACCTCAAAAATCGTATGTTTTGGGCTCTCATATGTTAGAAATTTGTCCATCCATAGCTGAAGGGAAACCATCTTGTGAAGTACATCCATTGGGTATTGGAGGCAAAGAAGATCCAGCCAGACTCGTATTTAATTCAACTACTGGAGATGCTATAAATGTATCACTGGTTGATATGGGTACTAGATTTAGGCTCATTGTAAATGAAGTGGAAGCGATAAAACCTTTGGAGGATTTACCAAATTTACCAGTAGCTAGAGTATTGTGGGATGCAAAACCGAGTTTAGAAGTTGCAGCCACTGCGTGGATTTTAGCGGGTGGTGCTCATCATACCGTCTTTAGTCAATCGATAACTTCAGAGTATATGGAAGATTTTGCTGACATTGCAGGAATAGAGTTATTAGTTATTGATGAGAAAACTACCGTAAGAGATTTTAAAGATAAAATTAATGCAAACGAAGCATATTATCATATGTTTCAACATGGCTTATAATACGCATCAAACTAACACTTAACGAATTAAATTATGGGAATAATAACGTTTTTGGCTTTTACATTATTGGTTGCTGCTATCGCATGGTGGTCCACAAAAACAACAGATGAAAAGTCTTCTGACGGTTATTTTTTAGGAGGAAGAAGTTTAACAGGGCCCGTTATTGCTGGTTCTTTGTTACTGACAAACTTATCAACTGAACAAATTGTGGGTATGAATGGTGTTTCGTTTAGAGACGGATTACCTATTATGGCCTATGAAGTGGTTGCTGCAATTGCCATGGTTTTTACCGCATTTGTTTTATTACCTAAATATCTAAAAAGTGGTATTGCAACGATTCCACAATTTTTAGAAAAAAGATATGGTAAATCTACCAAAACTATTGTTTCTTTATTATTCTTATTAGGGTACGCAATATCTATGTTGCCAACAGTATTGTATTCTGGTGCTTTGGCCATTAATACGATGTTTGATATTCCTGAGGCATTAAATATGGGGCCAGAAGCTGCACTTTGGGTTACCGTTTGGTCCATAGGGATAATAGGAAGTATTTATGCAATTTTTGGAGGATTAAAAGCTGTTGCAGTATCTGATTCTATTAATGCTGTGGGGTTAATTGTTGGGGGCTCGTTAATACCCATTTTTGGACTTATGAAAATTGGCGATGGTAATGTTTTTACAGGTTTAAATAGATTAACAACGGCACTCCCTGAGAAATTTGATATTATTGGTGGTCCCGATTCCGATGTGCCATTTTGGACACTTTTTACAGGAATGATAATTGTTAACTTTTACTATTGGGGAACCAACCAAGCAATCATACAAAGAGCTCTTGGAGCTAAAAATTTAAAAGAAGGTCAGAAAGGGCTTTTACTCGCTGCATTTATTAAAATTCTGGGACCTTTTATTGTAGTTCTTCCCGGTATTATTGCATTCTATATTTTTAATGGTGATTTAGCAAATCCTGATGAAGCATACCCAATGGTTGTTAAGGCAGTGTTACCTGTTGCATTCATTGGTTTTTTTGCAGCAGTATTGTTTGGTGCCATTTTAAGTTCATTTAATAGTGCCTTAAATAGTTCGGTTACTTTATTTGGTCTTGATTTTTATAAGGAATATATTAATAAAGAGGCATCTGAATTACAAGTTGTACGTGCAGGTAAAATATTTGGTATTGTTTTAGCCTTATTTTCTATGGGGATAGCTCCATTACTTTACGGTGTTGAAGGTGGTATATTTACATACCTTCAGCAATTAAATGGTACGCATAGTGTACCTATTTTAGCTATTGTTATTGTGGGTATATTTTCAAAACGTGTTTCTGCAAAAGCTGCAAATATTGCTATTTTATTTAGTGCAATTACCTATTTAATAACATTGTATGTAATTAAACCAGATATTAGTTTCTTACACCTGATGGGTATCTTGTTTGTGTTAACCATTATAATAATGTTTGTTGTCAGTAAATTCGTTCCACGAGAAACAGATTATGTTCAAGTATATACGAAGCAAGTAGATATAACTAATTGGAAATATTTAAAACCAGTTGGCTATGCTGTAGTTGCTGCCGTTATTGGAATCTATATTTATTTATCCTAAAACCGAAGTATTTTAAGGATGTAAAAGTTGTTAAAATAGATCGTGTAAATTGCTGTAAATGCTTATTCAACACTTTTAATAGATATATTCTTGTGCTAAATTGAAATATTTTACTTCTACAAAGAGCTAAGAATAAAATAAGTGGTTACCTAGGCTTACTGAAGCTTTTGTTCGGTTCTGCCTATGTTTTCAATAGCATTCAATCATGTATTCTCTTAATTATGATATAAATTTTTATTTATTCAATAAAAAAGAGCTGTGATTTCTGTTAATTAGAAAATATTTATTATTTTTACATAACGGAACAGAACAGAACGCATGTTAAAAGAAAATTTTACATTTAAGTTACTTCAAAACAGTGATATTCCAAAATATAAGCAGTTGGTTAATGCTATTAAAGATGCCATTGCTAAAAATGATATTACCATTGGAGATTCACTTCCTTCGGTAAATGTAATGTGCAAGACCTATGAATTGTCAAGAGATACGGTTTTCAAATCCTATTCATTATTGAAAGAACAAGGAGTTGTAGATGCTGTTCCTAATAAAGGATATTATGTGGCTAGTGATACCAAAAGAGTGCTTTTGGTTTTAGATACTTTTAAGGCCTATAAAGAGGTTTTATATCATTCGTTTATAAATAATATGCCTAATAATATTATAACCGATGTTCAATTTCATCATTATAATATTGACAATTTTGAAACTATTATGAATAATAGTAAAGGTAAATATTACAAGTATGTAGTTATGCCTTTTGACCATAAGAAAGTAGCTTCGGTATTATCAGATATAGAGGAGCAAAATTTACTTTTAATCGACTGGAATATGCATTCTAGCCCCTCAAGTAATTACGTTTTTCAAGATTTTGGAGCTTCTTTTGAACAGGCACTTACAGGGGCTGTTACTTTGTTTAAAAAATACAGTGAGCTTCATTTTATTTATCCAAATTATACAAATCATAGTAAAGAGTCAATTACCTTTTTTAAGAGTTTTTGTGATAAATATGGATTTAAATACAAGGTAATTACCAACCCGAACGAGTTTATTATTGAAAAAAATATTGCATATATAAGTGTTAGTGATCGAATTTTAGGCAGTTTTTTAGAACAGTGTCGCGAAAGAGATTTTGAACCTGGCGTAGATGTTGGCTTTTTATCGTACAACGAAACGCCCATGAAAAAATTCATTTACAAAGGTATTTCTGTGGTTTCCACTGATTTTAAAAAGTTGGGTACAAAAGCAGCTGAATTTATCACAAAAGAGAAACCTATACAATGTTATATACCAACAAAATTAACCATTAGAGAATCATTATAAAATTATGTATTACATCGGATTTGATTTAGGAAGTTCATCTATCAAGGCTGCTCTTGTTGAAATTTCAACAGGAAAAAGTATTGGAGTTGTTCAAGAACCAGAAACAGAAATGACTATGCTAGCATTAAAGAATGGCTGGGCAGAGCAAAAACCGGAAGAATGGTGGCAATATATTTGCAAAGCCACGGAAAGGTTAAAAAAGACTTATAATATTTCAAGAACGCAAATTAAAGGTATTGGTATTGCTTACCAAATGCACGGTTTAGTTGTTGTAGATAAAGCGGGAAAACCCTTGCGAAAAAGCATTATTTGGTGTGATAGTAGAGCTGTTGAAATAGGTAATAAGGGATTTAAAGATATGGGAGAAGAAAAATGTACTTCTCATTTACTAAATTCTCCAGCTAACTTTACGGCTTCAAAATTAAAATGGGTGAAAGAAAATGAACCAGAAATTTATAAAAACATTTATAAATTTATGTTACCAGGAGATTTTATCGCCTTTAAGTTTTCAAACAAAATGACAACTACAATTTCTGGTCTATCAGAAGGTATATTTTGGGATTTTAAAAACGATACTGTAGCTAACTTTTTATTAGAAAATTATGGCATTGATAACGCTTTAGTGCCAGATATTGTACCAACGTTTGGAGAACAATGTATGGTAAGTGAAAAAGGTGAGTTAGAAAGTGGATTAGCAGCTGGAACACCGATTTTTTATAGAGCAGGAGACCAACCAAATAATGCATTAGCTTTAAATGTATTTAATCCTGGTGAAATTGCTGCAACTGGTGGAACATCTGGTGTTGTATATGCAGTTACCGAAAAATTATCAGGTAAAGAAAGTACGAGAGTAAACAATTTTGCACACGTAAATTATACAAAATCTAAACCTCGTATTGGTAAATTGTTGAATATTAACGGTGCTGGAATTCAATACAGATGGTTGCTCAACAACTTGGCCGTTAATTCTTATGAAGAAATGAATAATTTGGCATCAGAAATTCCTGTAGGGTCAGATGGCGTTTGTATGCTTCCTTTTGGAAACGGTGCAGAAAGAATGTTAAATAATTTGGAAATAGGAACCAGGTTAGTCAATGTAAACTTAAATAATCATCACAAGGGGCATGTTTGTAGAGCTGCTTTAGAAGGTATTGCATTCTCATTTGTTTACGGTATGGAAATTTTAACATCAGACGGAATAGATGTAAATGTAATTCGTGCTGGAAATGATAATTTATTTCGTTCAGAAATTTTTGCAAACACTGTTGCTACGTTAATACAACACGAAATAGAAATTTATAATACAACCGGTGCTATTGGAGCAGCACGTGCTTCTGGCTTGCATAAAGGAGATTTTGAAAGCTATGGAAAACTAATTATGGAAAACGATCATGTAATGACGTTTATGCCTTTTAAAGATAAAGAACCATACTTAAAAGCATACCAAAATTGGAAAAAAGAATTAGAACTAATATTAAGTACAAAATAAAATAATTTATAATCATAAAACACACAAAGAATGGCAACAAAAGAATATTACAAAGGAATAGGAAAAATAAAGTTTGAAGGAAAAGAATCAGACAATCCACTGGCGTTTAAGTATTATAACCCTGAACAAGTTGTGGCAGGAAAAACAATGCGAGAACATTTTAAATTTGCCATTGCTTATTGGCATAGCTTCTGTGGTCAAGGTGGAGATCCATTTGGACCTGGTACTCAAAGTTTCCCTTGGGATGTATCTTCAGATCCAATTCAAGCCGCAAAAGACAAAGCAGATGCCGCTTTTGAATTTATCTCAAAAATGGGCTTTGATTATTTCTGTTTTCACGATTATGACCTTATTCAAGAGGGGGCCACTTTTGCTGAATCTGAAAAGCGTTTGGCAACGATAACAGATTATATCAAAGAAAAGAAAAAAGAGAATAATGTTAAATTACTATGGGGTACAGCCAACTGTTTTTCCAACCCTAGATATATGAATGGAGCTAGTACTAATCCAGATTTTGATGTCGTTGCCAGAGCCGGTGGACAAATAAAATTAGCTTTAGATGCGACAATGAAATTAGATGGTGAGAACTATGTTTTCTGGGGTGGTAGAGAAGGCTATATGTCTTTGTTAAACACAGACATGGGCAGAGAATTAGATCATATGGGTCAGTTTTTAACAATGGCAAGAGATTATGCTCGTAGTCAAGGCTTTAAAGGAAATTTCTTTATTGAGCCTAAACCTATGGAGCCTATGAAACATCAATATGATTTTGATTCAGCAACCGCTATTGGTTTCTTAAAAGAATACGGATTAGATAAAGATTTTAAAATCAATATAGAAGTAAATCACGCCACTTTAGCTCAACATACTTTTCAACATGAAATTGAAGTTGCTGCAAAAGCAGGAATGTTAGGTAGCTTAGATGCCAATAGAGGTGATTATCAAAACGGATGGGATACAGATCAGTTTCCAAATAATATTCAAGAAACTACTGAAGCCATGCTTGTATTTTTAAAAGCCGGAGGTCTACAAGGAGGTGGTATTAATTTTGATGCAAAAATCAGAAGAAACTCTACCGATTTAGAAGATGTTTTCCATGCACATATTGGTGGAGCAGATACATTTGCTAGAGCATTATTAATTGCTGATAAGATTATGACTTCTTCACCTTACGAAAAGTTACGTAAAGAAAGATATAGTTCTTTCGATTCTGGTAAAGGAAAAGAATTTGAAAAAGGTAATTTAAGCCTACAAGATTTGTATAAAATAGCTCAAGAGAATGGTGAGTTAACCTTAAGAAGTGGTAAGCAAGAATTGTTCGAAAATATTATCAATCAATACATTTAACTGACAAACCATGCAAAAATCAACCAATTCAGCATATTTATTAAAATTAACATTAGTAGCAACCTTAGGAGGATTACTTTTTGGTTATGATACTGCTGTAATTTCAGGTACCGTAAGCTCATTAGATAGCTTTTTTGTTAAACCTTTTGGATTAAGTGAAGTAGCCGCAAATTCCCGGTTAGGGATGGTAGTTTCAAGTGCACTGATTGGTTGTATTATTGGTGGGCTTTTTGGAGGTGTAGTGAGTAAGAGTCTAGGGCGTAAAAAAGGATTGATTTTAGCGGGAATATTATTTTTATTTTCCGCTATAGGATCCTCCATGCCTGAGCTATTTATGAAACCTATTGGAGAAGGAGATCACAGCTTTATTTACATTTTTGTAGTCTATAGAATTATTGGAGGTATTGGTGTTGGTTTAGCATCTATGTTATCACCACTATATATTGCAGAAATAGCTCCAGCTAAAGTGAGAGGTAAATTAGTTTCAATGAATCAATTTGCGATCATTTTTGGTATGTTAATCGTTTATTTTGTAAACTATTATATAGCGAAACAAGGTGATGATAGTTGGTTAAATACAATTGGATGGCGTTGGATGTTTGCATCTGAAACTATTCCGGCAGGTTTGTTTTTATTGATGCTGTTTTTTGTACCTGATACACCAAGATCACTGGTGTTAAAGAATCAAGATGAAAAGGCCTTGGATGTTTTGACTAAAGTAAATGGAGTAGAAGAAGCTAAAAAAATATTAGGAGATATTAAAAATACAGTTGTAAGTCATTCGGGAAAATTATTCTCTTTTGGAACTGCTGTTATTGTTATCGGGATTTTATTATCCATATTTCAACAATTTGTAGGTATCAACGTGGTATTGTACTATGCTCCAGAAATATTTAAAACAATGGGTTCTGGAACCGATACAGCATTACTGCAAACAATTATAGTTGGAGCCGTAAACTTGGCGTTTACAGTACTGGCAATTATGACTGTAGACCGGTTTGGTAGAAAACCTTTAATGATTATAGGTGCATTGGGAATGGCAATCTCTATGTTTGCCCTAGGAGGAGCGTTCTTCGGAAAGTCCGTAGGTATCTTTGCTTTAATATGTATGTTAGTTTATGTGGCAAGTTTTGCGATGAGTTGGGGGCCAGTAACATGGGTTTTATTATCTGAAATATTTCCTAATAAAATTCGTGGACGTGCCATGGCAATAGCCGTAGCTACACAATGGATTTCTAATTACTTGGTTTCTTGGACTTTCCCAATGATGGATAAAAATAGTTATCTGTTAGAGAAATTCAATCATGGATTTGCCTATTGGATTTATGGAGGAATGGGACTATTAGCAATGTTCTTTGTTTGGAAATTTGTACCAGAAACCAAAGGAAAAACCTTAGAAGAAATGGAAGGTCTCTGGAAGAAAGATAAAGACAAATAGCATTTAAATCTGAAAATGAAGAATGTAAATCTATTTTTAAAAAATCTTCATTACGTATAGTATAAATTAAAAATAATAACTCCTCCGCATTTTCTTTTTAAAAGATTAGCGGAGGTTTTATTTTTTATGAGATTGTAATCATTTCAGTCAGAATACGTACAGAATATAATGTCATTCCGAAGTGTGTTGTTTGTTTAGGTGATTTATGTGGTTTTCTTCTAACACGTAATTTAAATTAAACGTAATAGTTCTCAATACTGATATTTATCATTTTAATTTGGCTTTATTTTTAGGAAATTTAACTAATAAACATAAAAGGTTAAATCATTATGAAACATAAAGAACCTGTATCTAGAATTATGACACAAAATGTTGTCGTCATCAAACAAAATGCAAAATTACCAGAAGCTGATAAATTGTTCAAAGAACATAAAATTAGACATGCACCTGTAGTAAAAAATAAAAAGATTGTTGGTATGTTAAGTTTGACTGATTTATCTAGAATAAGTTTTGCTGATAATTATGATGATAATGAATCTATTGATGATTCTATTTACAGTATGCTTTCTGTAGGTCAAATTATGGCCAATAACCCAGTAATAGTTTCTTCAGAAACCATAATTAAAGACGTAGCATCGTTATTAATCAATAAAGAATTTCATGCTCTGCCAGTGGTAGATAATGATCAATTAGTGGGGATAGTTACCACTACAGATTTGTTAAAATATTTAGTTGATAGATGTTAATAAGGATGTGAAACTTAGAAAAAAGCACTCTTTTTTGCTAAAATAGTCGTATTATAGCGGTAGAAAAGAAAGAATACTTTAAAAGTTAACTCTCAGCTATGGGTTAATTTAAAAGAAATTGCTATTTAAAAACAACTATTTTGATAGAACTTGTAAGCCTTGTCTTTGGTGCAACTAATTTGAACCGTTTTGTGCTTTTTCCAAATTTTATGTTTGGAGCTCAAAGGGCTATAATTGCCGATAATTTCCCTTTTTATAATAATTTATCTATTATAGATAAACGTTGTTTTGAACATAGAGTATTAAAATTTATTGAGGCTCACAATTTTATTGGACGCGATGGTATAGTCATCACAAAGAAAATGGAGTTATTAATTGCCTCTACTGCGGTAATGTTAACTTTCGGAATGAGAAGATACTTGTTTTCTCAGTTTGACAATATCGTTATTTATCCTAAAAATTATGTTTCTAAAGTGACCAATAGACGTCATCAAGGAGAAACGAATCCGAGATTGGGTACAATTGTTTTCTCTTGGGATAATTTTATGGATGGAATAGAAATTGAAGAAAATAATTTAAATTTAGGCTTGCATGAATTAACCCATGCTATGCATTTTAGTTTTTTAAAAGAAAGTAGTTTTACTTCCGTTGTGTTTTTAGATCATTTTACGGCATTGTTAGAGAGAATGAAAGATAAAAAATTACAGCGAAAAATTGTAAAGTCAGGTTATTTAAGACAATATGGTTTTAAGAATCAGTTTGAGTTTTTATCGGTAGTGGTTGAGCATTTCTTTGAAACACCACATGAGTTCAATCAAAAATTGCCAGAAGTATATAAGATGGTAAAGCAAATGATGAATTTAGATACATTGAAAATGTCTTCTAGGCGTTCAGCTTAAGGTTTATTTAAATAACATTACCAAAGCTCCTATTGTCGTTACAATGAGAATAAATTTTCTATAATTTAGGTTAGATATTTTTTTAACGATCATCACACCTATAAAAAATCCTAAAACTACGGCAGGTATAAGAAGGGAGTTTAAAACCAGTGATTCTTTCGTAACCGTTTTCCATACAAAAAAGTGAAACGGTAATTTAAAAACATTTATTATAAAAAACAGCCAAGCTGCTGTACCGATAAATTCATTTTTAGGCAGTTTAATAGCTAGAAAATAAATATTTGATATTGGTCCAGCTAAATTACCTATCATGGTTGTAAATCCCGCTAAAAACCCTGCAGAACTGGAAAATGCAATATGTGTGGGGATTGTTGAAGATTTTCTTTTTTCATTATAAAATAAAATAAGCACAGAAGCTATAATAATTATAGCCATCAGCCTTTTAAAAAGCAATTCAGAAATATCATTTCCAACCCATACACCCACTAGAACACCAACGACCATCCATGGTAATAATTTTTTTATATATGTCCAATTGGCATGTCTATTATAATATATTACAGCGAATATATCAGCAAATATGAGCATAGGTAACAATACACCAGTAGAGGCTTTTTCGCCAAATACAAATGCTAGAATTACCACATTAAGAATGCCAATACCTTTAATGCCAGATTTAGATAAACCCAATAAAAATACGGCTAATAGTATAAAGATCCATTGTTGGGTGGACAGTTGATATGCATTAATAATTTCGAGGTACGACATTAATTGAAAAAGTTCATTTAGGAAATAAATTTATAAAAATGCAGCATCTTTCGGTTCCCAAAGTTCAATTTTATTACCATCTAAATCGAGAATCCAACCAAATTTTCCATATTCAAATTCCTCTATTTTGTCAATGACTGTAACGCCTTCTTTTTTAAGTTCATCCAGTAATTCAACTAAGTTTTCTACCCTATAATTAAACATAAAGTCTTTTTTAGAAGGCTCAAAATAATTAGAGTCTTGCTTAAAAGGACTCCATTGTGTAGAACATTTATTCCCATCTTTATCTTTCCACCAAAATGTACAACCCCAATCATCTGTATTAAACCCTAAATGTTTATTATACCAGTCTTTTGTTGCATTTGGGTCATCAGTTTTAAAGAATATACCGCCAATACCTGTTACTCTATTTTTCATCTGTTATGTTTTAAAAGTTTTATTTTGTCAGATGGAATGCCATAACTATCATTTCCTTAGTTTTCTAAACTTTGGTTATGGCATTCCATAATATTATTTTTTTATTGTATTTTCATAAATTTGAATCCACTCAGCAACAGTCATTTTCTTAGCTAATTTTCCAATAAGTTCATAGGGAATTTCATTAGTATACTTAAATCGTATACAGCTTTTACCCATATCTAATTTTCGTTTACTGTAGTCGGGGTATTCAGCTACAAACCAATCTAACAGTTCTTTTTTAGCATAAATACCACTATGATATAAGTTGATGGAATTTTTCTGTGAAGCTAAATTTATAAAAGGTAAAGGTAACTTAGGATCGCAATGATAACCATTGGGGTAGATTGAATGTGGAATATAATACCCAATCATATTATAATTAATTCCTTCTTCATATCCTTTTGGTAGATTTTTCAATAAAACTAGCCTTACTTTTTTAAGAGGTTCTTTTCTGTCTTCTGGTAATTGGTCGATATAATCTTCAACCGAGTTGGCTTTATAATTCATAATAGATGTTCATCACAATTAGCGAACAAGTTATGAAAAATTTGCTTCAACCTTATCAACTATAGTTTGGGCTAATTTTTCATTACTTTCAATTGTCCAGCCAGCAACATGGGGAGATAAAATTACATTTTCTGCTTTTATCAAATATTGAAAAGCTTCGGGCATGTTTTTATTGGTAAATAAATTCTCAAAAGATGATTTTTCATATTCTAAAACATCTAATCCCGCACCTAAAATTTTACCAGATTTTAGGGCATCTACCAAATCTTTCGTCACCGCACTTTTCCCTCTCGCTGTATTTATAAACCAAATCGGTTTTTGAAAGGCATTAATAAAATCAATATTAACCATATTAAGGGTTAAGGGCGTTTGTGGTGTGTGTAAACTAACAACGTCCGTTTTCGCTTGAAATTCAGATAAGGTAACTTGTTTACAGTTGTCATCACCAACATTAGGTTTAATATCATAGCAAAGGATTTCTACATCAAATCCTTGTAGTTTTTTGGCAAAAGCTTTGCCCATGTTTCCATAACCGATAATACCGACTGTTTTACCATCTAGTTCTAAACCACGATTATCTTCACGAAGCCATTTTCCTAGTCTAACTTCCTTGTCAGCTTTATTGAGTTTGTTAAATAAAGACAGTAACATACCTAAGGCATGTTCGCCAACAGCATTTCTATTTCCTTCGGGTGCTGCTATCAGTTGAATGTTTTTTGATGTAGCATAATCAACATCAATATTTTCTAATCCCGCACCAACTCTTGCTATAAACTTTAAATTTTTAGTGCTGTCAATAAATGTCTTATCGATTGTAAAACGGCTTCTGATAACCAAACCTTGGTACTCTTTTATTTTGTTTTCAATACGTTCTTTTGAGGAAGTAAAATCTTCGTCACAGATATAGCCTAAATTTTCTAAACCTTTTTTTAGTAGCGGATGGTTGCTATCAAGAAATAATACTTTTTGTGTCATGCTTATAAATAAAAACACCCAAAGATATTAAATCTTCGGGTGTTCTGATATTATTTTATAGATGATTTACAATGAGTCAATTAATGACATTCGTAAAACTATAATTAATTATTGAATGCTTCCGCACTGATTAAGAATTTGACTTCGCCTAATTATTTAGTGCTTCCGCACCACCAACAATTTCTAAAATTTCGTTCGTAATAGCTGCTTGACGTGCTTTGTTATATGACAATTTCAATTGGTCACGTAATTCAGTCGCATTATCAGTCGCTTTATGCATGGCTGTCATACGAGCACCGTGTTCTGATGCGTAAGAATCTCTTACGGATTTATACAATTGTGTTTTTAAAGATTTAGGAATTAAACCTTCAACAATTTCAATTTTTGAAGGTTCAAAAATATAATCTAAATTCACATTTTCATTACTAGCTTCAGAAACAATTGGTAAAAACTGTTCGTTAGTTGTAATTTGTGTTGCGGCATTTTTAAATCTGTTGTAAACAATTTCAATGTGATCATAAGATCCATCAGCATATTGCTCCATTAAAGATTCGGCAATTTTCGCAGTATTGTCAAACGTTAAGTCGTCAAATAAATCACTATGATTTGCAACTACATTATGTTTTTTTGACAATAAATCATTTGCTTTTTTACCAATAGTTATAACATCCACTTTTTGATTAACATACGTAGAATGAATAATATCAAGAGCTTTTTTTATTACAGAAGTATTGAAGGCACCACAAAGACCTCTATTGGAAGTTACCACAACTAAAAGCACTTTTTTTACCTCTCTTTTTTGAGCATAAACACTTCCAACATCACCTTCTAAGGTAGCACTTAAACTTTGCAACAATTCAGTTAATTTATTGGAATAAGGACGCATAGCAGTAATTGCATCTTGGGCTTTTTTCAACTTAGCAGCAGATACCATTTTCATGGCACTCGTAATCTGCATGGTTGAACCAATAGATGAAATTCTGTTTCGTATTTCTTTTAAATTTGCCATTTGTTTTTAGTACACAGTATAAAGGTATTACGTATTAAAATGTCAACATTTTAATACGTAATACACTTCTCTAATTAAATGTATTTTTCTGATATTTCTTTAGCAGCATTCTCAATAACTGAAATTGCATCTTCAGTTAATTTACCTGATTTTAAAGTATCTAAAGTATCTCTATGTTTAGTGTTTAAAAAGTAAAGAAAATCTTTTTCAAATTCTTTTACTTTTTCAACAGGTACATTTCTTAATAAATTTTTAGAACCAGCATAGATAATTGCAACTTGATCTTCAACAGTAAAAGGATCGTTTTGAGCTTGTTTTAAAATCTCAACATTACGTTTACCTTTTTCAATTACATTCATTGTTGCAGCATCTAAATCAGAACCAAATTTTGCAAAAGCTTCTAATTCACGATATTGTGCTTGATCTAGTTTTAAAGTACCTGCAACTTTTTTCATTGATTTAATCTGAGCATTACCACCAACACGAGATACAGAAATACCTACGTTAATTGCTGGTCTAACACCTGAATTAAATAAATCAGATTCTAAGAAAATTTGTCCATCCGTAATAGAAATTACGTTTGTTGGTATATAAGCAGAAACATCACCTGCTTGAGTTTCAATAATAGGTAATGCAGTTAAAGAACCACCACCTTTTACTAAATGTTTTATAGAATCAGGAATGTCATTCATTTGCTGAGCAATAGTATCATCATTGATCACTTTTGCAGCACGTTCTAATAATCTTGAGTGTAAATAAAATACATCACCAGGATAAGCTTCACGTCCCGGTGGTCTTCTTAATAATAAAGAAATCTCACGATACGCTACGGCTTGTTTAGATAAATCATCAAAAACAATTAATGCAGGACGACCAGTATCTCTAAAAAATTCACCAATTGCAGCACCTGCCATTGGAGCATATACTTGCATAGGAGCAGGGTCAGAAGCATTTGCGGCAACAATAGTTGTATACGCTAATGCACCACGTTCTTCTAACATATTTGCAATAGCCGCTACGTTAGATCCTTTTTGACCTATAGCGACATAAATACAATATACGGGCTCACCAGCATCAAAAAATTCTTTTTGATTTAAGATAGTATCTAAAGCAACAGTTGATTTACCTGTTTGACGGTCACCAATAATAAGTTCACGTTGACCTCTACCAACAGGAATCATAGCATCAATAGCTTTAATACCAGATTGCATAGGCTCAGTAACAGGCTCACGGAAAATTACACCAGGAGCTTTACGCTCTAATGGCATTTCGTAAGTCTCACCTGTAATAGGTCCTTTACCATCAATTGGTTCTCCCAAAGTGTTCACAACTCTACCTACGATACCTTCACCAACTCTTAACGAAGAAATTCTTTCTGTACGTTTTACTGTAGCTCCTTCTCTAATATCAGTTGAATCACCTAATAATACAACACCAACATTATCTTCTTCAAGGTTAAGTACCATACCTTCCAATCCGTTTTCGAATTCTACTAGTTCACCGTATTGTACATTGGCTAGACCGTAAACACGAGCAATACCATCACCTATCTGTAAAACAGTACCTACTTCATCTAAAGAAGCGTTACCATCAAAACCTGCTAATTGTTGTTTTAAAATTGCTGATACTTCAGCTGGATTTATTGTTGCCATTTATTTAATTTTTATTAAAACTTTGGTACGTAATGATTATGTTCAAATTCTCTACGTAAATTATTCATTTTTCCTGTAATACTAGCGTCAAATTGTTTATCGCCAACACGTAAAATAAATCCGCCAATAATTGATGGATCAATAATGTTTTCAATACTAACCTCTTTACCTACTATTTCTTTAACCTTTATTAGTATTTTTTCTTCTAAGGCTTTAGTTAAAGGAATCGCCGTGGTTACTTTCGCTACTTCAGAACCTTTATGAAGGTCATAAATTAGTATATATTGTTTTGCGATTTGAGATAAGATAGATAATCTTTTATTCTCAATAAGTAAATCAATAAAACGTATTGATATTTTATCAAGATTTTTAAATACTGCTAACAAAGCAGACTTTTTAATTTTTGATTTGATTACAGGACTGCTCAACATAATTTGCAACTCTTTACTGCCTTCCATAGTAGAAGCAATAGATTGCATATCGTCATTAATAGTGTCGGCCTTTTTTAATTCTAACGAAAGATTTAAAACAGCTTTGGCGTATCTTATGGCAGCTCTTGAGTGCTTCATCTAGTTCAATTTTACATCGTTTAACATACTTTCAACTAACTTTTCTTGTTTGTCTTTATTTGAAAGTTGTTCTTTTAAGACTTTTTCTGCAATGCCTATTGAAAGATCTGCTACTTGATTTTTTAAGTCAGTAATAGCTGCTAATTTTTCGTTTTGGATACTAGTTTTAGCCTGTTCTATAATTTTATTCGCTTGTGCTTTTGCTTCATCTTTAGCTTCAGAGATTACATTATTTTTCATCTCTCTAGCTTCTTTAAGCATAGCATCTCTTTCTGCACGGGCTTCTTTTAAAATCTTTTCATTATCAGATTTTAAATTTTCCATTTCTTGACGAGCTTTATCTGCTTCCAACAAAGCATTTTTTATAGAGTCTTCTCTTTCGCCTACTGCACCTAAAATAGGTTTCCAAGCAAATTTTCTAAGAATAATCAATAAAATAATAAAGGTTATACCAGTCCAAACAACAAGTCCTAATCCAGGAGTTACTAAATCCATTTTATATTTTTTATATATTAATTTTAAACAAAAATAAAAGTGCAACCAACCGTTACACTTTTATTTCTTTTTACTTAAGAAATGATACTACCACTGCAAACAATGCAACCGCCTCAACGAAGGCAGCTA
This sequence comes from Aureibaculum algae, assembly GCF_006065315.1. Classification (GTDB taxonomy): domain Bacteria; phylum Bacteroidota; class Bacteroidia; order Flavobacteriales; family Flavobacteriaceae; genus Aureibaculum; species Aureibaculum algae. The sequence continues at coordinate 1,117,579 of NZ_CP040749.1, forward strand.
AAATTAAAGCAGATGATTGAATCTTTCCATGCATTTCAGGTTGACGTGCCATAGCTTCCATAGCTTGTCCTCCAATTTTACCAATACCGATACCAGCTCCAATAGCTGCTAAACCAGCTCCAATAGCTGCAATAGATCCTACGTCCATGGCCTCAGTGGCTTGTAATAATGCTAAACTCATAGTTTAAATATTTAAAATTAATTATTAATGTTCTGCTTCTTCAGTTGCCATACCAAAATATAGGGCAGACAATACTGTAAATATGTAGGCTTGTATAGCCGTTACTATAATCTCAATAACCGTAATAAACAATGCAAATGCAACTGATACAGGTGCAACCGCAACTGATTTAAACACGAATATTAAAGACATTAATGCTAATATAATAATGTGACCTGCTGTAATGTTAGCAAACAAACGAATCATTAATGAGATTGGTTTCACCATCATTCCTATTAGTTCAATAGGCATTAAGAAAATTTTCATGGGTACAGGCACTCCTGGCATCCAAAAAATATGTTTCCAATAATTTTTATTACCTACCAAAGTTGTAATTATAAACGTGAATAAAGCAAGGGTAAAGGTAAATGCAATATTACCACTTACGTTAGCTCCGTTTACAATAGGTATTAAACCAAATATATTATTAATCCAAACAAAGAAGAAAATGGTTAATAAATAAGGCATATATCTTTTATACGTTTTTTCGCCAATCATTGGTACGGCAATCTCATCTCTTACAAAAACGATTAAAGGTTCTACAAAACTTGCAATACCTTTAGGTACAAAATTTTCTGATTTTTTATAACGTCTAGCTGCACCAATAAAAATAAGTAATAGAACCAACACAGAAACCCACATCATAAATACATTTCTAGTAATGGAAAAATCATAAGGTTTTACAGCGTTAGTAGGATGGTGTTCAGCATCAAAGGTAACCGAAGTTTCACCGTCATTTAGCTGGTATACTTTTTCATGTAAATTAACAAATTTACCGCCATTCTTCTCAACGATATGCGTGCCTGAGTTATCATGATGAAATTCAGATGACATAAAAGTAGTCAATCCATTATCCGTCCATAATATAACAGGAAGGGAAATAGAAACTGGATGTCCGTCCCAATCCCAAAGATGGAAACTATGAGCATCCTTTACGTGATGCATGATCATTTCTTTAGGGTCGAACTTTTCGTCCCCGGTTTTTTCTTCGCCTGAAGCGAATCCGTTTAGGGAAATGGAGAATAACAATCCTAATAAAAAAAATCTAAAGGTGTTGATTTGCATTACGTATTCAATTAAAAATATATCTCTTAAAATTCCGTGCAAATGTAAGGACATTTAATTAAATGGCAAATATTATTTTATTATAAATTTTAAGTAAAAGTTTTGTATAAGAAAGGTTATTTTCCTTTCAATAAATCACTTATATATAAGACTTCAAAGGCTAAAAATAAAAAATAAGGGATAAAAAAATTAAAAACATCTGGTTTTTTATTTTCAAAATCAGAAAGTAGTAATGGTAATAAAAATACAATTGCAATTATCATTTTGAGCAATGTACTAACCATAAAAATATTAAAAACTTGGTTATTACCTTCTGAATGTTTGTAATTAATAATGCCATAAATAGCAAAGGTTACCAAACAATGAAAAGTATAAATTTGCCATAGTGGAAAGAAAAGATTTCCATCATAAAAATAATGGATTAAATAACTATGTACAGCAAAAAGTACTATTGTGAAAAATAATAGTTTCAATAAAAAAGAACCTTGTCTTTTCTTAAAAATTGTATTCATTTATCTTTAGATGAGTGGGTTATCTGTCTAATAACGATATATATCGAAATTAAAACAGACGCCAAAGATAATACAATTGTATAGATATTGTGTGTGTTTGGAAAATGTTCATCCAACTTTACCCCAGCATATGAACCAATGCCTATGATCGCAAACATTTGAATGGCAACACCAGAAAATTTAGCGTAAGTATTAAGCTGTTTTTTCGGCTTTTCTTTGTTGTTGGCTTTGTTGCTGCTCATTTCTAAGTGCTTTAATATTTCCTTTCATGTTACAAGAAGCATTGAAATTTGCACCTGGTTCTACAGAAAGTTTTCCTAAAACGACTTCACCATTTATAGTGGCAGTTGACTTTAAAGATAATAATTCATCAACATTTAAATTGCCAGAAAATTTACCTTCGATATCAGCATTACTGCAATCAATAGTACCGTCAACAGAACCTTCTTTACCAATAACAACTCTACCTGATGTTTTAATAGTACCTTTAACGTTACCGTCAATTCTAAAATCGCCATCAGATTTTATATCACCTACAAATGAAGAATTTTTACCAATAATATTTCTCTCTAATACTTGTCCTGGATTTGTCTTTTTTTCAGAAAACATAATTTAATTTTTAAATTTAAACTTCATTTAACTTTTTATTACTTGTAGGGGAGCAATAAAATTCTCTTTCTTGATACTACTTACTGACCTGAATTTGCCGAATCACTATCAAAATTCTCTAAAATTTCAACAGCACGTTTACCTTCTTCAGTATTCGGATAACTTAAAGCAACAAAACTTAATGCTTCTTTAAAAGCTTCAGCTCCTATTGTTTTCATTAATATATGAGCTTTTAACAACTCTAGCTTCGGAATTATTGGTTCATCCTTGAAACGTTCAATTGCTTTTTCCGTTTTTTGATAAGCTTCAACATAATGCTGAAAATCATAATTACAATAGATGTCGTTATATATTGCTTCTGGTGAATTAGCATCATCATAAGCTAATATTTTTTCGGGATTTAGAATGATTTTTGCATATCTAGACTCCGGATAATTAGAAACGACAACGTTTTTGTATTTATTGCTTTTCGTTTCATCAAAATTAGCATAAATTTTATATAAATGATAATTTATAGGAAGAATTAATTTTTCAACAGGGTTAAAGGTCAATAGTTTTTCTAATCGTTCTGCAGCCAGAGGGTATTCTTTAAATTGTTCCTTGTAAATGATTCCTAAATTATAATAAGCATCATTTCGTAAATAGGTGATACTATCTAGGTCACTTTTTTTAGTAGGAATTCTGCTGATGTAATAATCTAATTCATACTTTTTAGAGGTGTCAAAATTATCTTCAACAACTAACAAATCCGTTTTTTTAGTATTATCACTAATAGCTTTTTTCGCAGATATTCGCCAGTTGTCTTCTAAAGCTCTATTACCCCAAGACCGTTTAAATTCTTGTTTTCCAAAACCTGCAACATTGTTATTGTAAAAGTAAAATTTACCACCCTTAGAACTGCTTTTCGAAGAGTCGTCAGATAAATTTCCAAAACCAGTGGTACTCTCTAAAGCATTTTCTAGTTTTATTTTAGCCAATTCATCAACTTTTTTAATACTGTCTATATAGCCTTGATAAAAAGCTTCTTGTGCTGCTTTAGGTAGTGCAGCTATTTTTAAAATACTATCATTTGTATTTGCCAAAGCTTCATAGGTAATTACTTCTTCTAGACTTTCACGTTTTCTAACCAAACGTCTAATACGTTTTTCGTTTTTGTTTTTAGTGATACCTATAATACTATCATAATAGGCACCAGCCAATTCAAATTTTGCTTTATCAAAATAAATATTACCAATGGCTTCATAGGTCAATTCCTTTTGGTATTCTATTCCGTTTACTGCTCTTAATGATTTTTCAAAATCTTCTAAACCTATTTTTATGCTATCGTTTTGAGATTCTATGAGTCCCTTGTGATAATACAATTCATCTAGAAAAGGTCTATTATCTCTATTTTTAATTAGTTTTTTAAATCGTGCTAAAAACAAAGCCGTACTGTCTTCTTTTGTATAGTTTTTTGCTCTATCAATCTGTGCATGTACCTGATAGCGTAGCGGAGCTTTATTGAAATTCATCAATTTCTCAAAATAGAGATTTGAAGAATCAATTTTTTGCTCGTTTCTGTAAACTTGCCCCAGAATGAATAGGTTTCGGGATTTTTGCTTAGGATCTACAGAAAATAATACAGCACTATCTAAATGTTTTATTACTAAATCAGTACTGTCTAAAGCTTGATACGCCATTGCCATTGTGGTATGGCCATCTTCAACAAGTTCTAACGGTAAGTTTAAGTTTTTTAATAAGTATTGTAGGGTTTCAATTGCTAATTCTTCATTTTGCAAACGCACTAATGTTTTCGCTTGCCAAACTCGAGTTTGATCTTTTAGGTCGTTTTCAGTATAGTTTTCTAGTACAAAATTAAAAGCTTCTAGGGCTGGTACAAATCGTTGTGAGTAGTATCTAGACTTACCTAACAATAAATAAGCATCGTCAATTTGTCTATTCCTTTCCTTGCCTTTAATGTCCATTCCATGTTTCTGAATGGCTTTTACAGCTTTTTCTTCTGCACGTTCAAAACCAGTTGCTGTACTTTCTGTATCGCCATTGTTGTCTTTAGGTGGTGATGAAGGATTAATTAAAATGGCCTTATCATCCTCTTCAATTTTTAGCGGCTCAATTGGAAGTAACTCCCAAAAGTTGTCAGCATATTTATCGTCTAATTGTAATTTGGCTTGGTCATAAGCAACTTGCCCATTGTATAGCACATTATACTTGGTAGATAGTGCATGCATGTTTCTACTTACCAGATTATTCTTTTTAGTTGAGCAACTAATAAGAATAAGTAAAAATGCACTAATGAAAAGCCAGAGGGGAAACTTTTTAATCAAAATTCGAATTTGTCTAGTAGTGTAACTACAAATTTAAGGGATTATTGTCCTACTTGATAAAAAAAAACAGGATTGAAATCAGTTTCTGCTAAAAAAGGTTGGTTTCGCTAAAAGAAATTGTACAGAAATTAAACGTTAATTAACGATTAAAAATTGATTTTTTTAAACTGAAAAATGACCTTCTAATTCTTTTAAGGTAGCTTCTGAAGTTTCAATATCTTTAATCAATTCTCCTTTTTCCAACACCACAATGCGTTCACAGACTTCAGTAACATGGCCAAGGTCGTGACTAGAAATTAAAATTGTAGCTTTATTTTCTTCTGTTAAAGACTTTAGTAATTTTTTAAGACGAATTTGAGTGGTTGGGTCTAAATTGGCAAATGGTTCATCTAAAATTATAACTTCAGGATTTCCAATTAAGGCAGCTACAATTCCAGCTTTTTTCTGATTTCCTTTAGATAAATCACGTAAATATTTACGTTTTCCTATAATTTCACCATTAAATAATTCTTCAAAGGGTTCTAAAAAAGTATCAACATCAGCTTTGTTCATGCCACGTAGCTCACCAATAAAATAGAAATATTCTTCAGGAGTTAGGTAACCAATCAAAAAACTTTCATCTATAAAAGCAGCTGTGAAAGGTTTCCAATCTTCACTTTTGTCTACTTGAATTTCGTTATTTGTAATAGCACCTGTAGTAGGTTGTATTAAGTCTAACAACAGATTGAAAAAGGTAGTTTTCCCAGCTCCATTGTTACCTACCAATCCAAATGATTGTCCTTTTGGAATTTCTAAATTTTCTAATTGTAAAACCGTG